>NZ_SDLS01000033.1:0-105607 GCF_004522315.1 Amycolatopsis sp. CFH S0740
TCTAACTAGCGACGAATTTACGACGCAGGACACTAGGTCGGCGTCCTCAGTTAAGTGCTCAACGGTTGGCCTGAGGTCGGGTTGTAGCGGAGTGAGCCGGGTGGGATGTTCCGAATACTTCTCCGTGACATGCTGATGCCCGTATAGCCCCGGCGGCGTTCGGATACCTTCGCCCTGAGCCGCAACAGAAGCGCCAGCGCGTGGGCGCGTGTGCTCGGACGCAATACTCGCGTCGGTCGATCCCCGGATCCGCGCTGCCGTGCGTGCCGCAGCCGACGCGCTCGAGAGGGCCGGGCGTGAACTGGTCGAAACCGACATTCGGTTGAGTGAAGAAGCGACCGCCGCTTATTTCACGGCCTGGGTCGCATATGTCGCGCAACTGCCGGTCCCTGTCGGACGCGAGAACGATCTGCAGGAGGTGACCAGGCTACTGCGGCGGCTCGGAGCCGCTGTGGTGCCGGCCGACCTATCAGGCGAGGTCGCGTTGCTGGACGCTGCCCACAACCGAGTGGATGTCGAGCTCGGTCCCGGCTGTTCGCGTCCGAAACTGGCGATCGGTGAGCTGCGGCGTTCCGACCCGGTGGCTGCTGTAGCAGCGCAAGCTGAGTTCGCGCCGTTCACGATCCCTGCCAACGTCGAAGGCAGACCAAGCATCACAGTCCCGGTTGGGCTCCCGGCGGACCCGGGCCCCCTTTCGCTGTAATGCTGTCCGCACGCCGTGGATATGATTGGTGGCTCTTGGTATTTGCAGCCGAGGTCGAGCACGCTGTGGATGGCTTCCGACGGCCGGAATGCCCATCGCGCACGTGCACCACTGGGGGAGATTCGTGGTGACAGCATCGTCCAGTACAGCGGAGAAAGCCGTGCTTCCCCGCATTTTTCACGTCTGGCTGGGCGGTGCTCTGGTGTCGCAACTCGGCGACGCCGCTTTGTACTTCGCATTGGGGTGGGCGGCCTCGGCTCACGGCGGCCTGGCGGCCGGTTGGATTCTGTCGGCGGTCGCGCTGCCGCGGACGATTCTGCTGCTGTTCGGCGGTGCCGTCGGCGATCGGCTCGGTGCCCGACAGGTCATGATCATCGGTGATGCCGTGATGCTGGTCGTCGCCGTAACACTGGCTGTCGTGTCGGGGGCAGCTGGGGCGCCGTTGGCCATTCTCGTGATAGCTGCCCTCATAGTCGGCACAAACGACGCCTTCTACCTGCCCTCGTCCGGATCGATGCCCCGCCGGCTCGTCGAGCCCGAATTGCTCCCGCGGGCAGTCGCGCTTCGTCAGAGCGGAACGCAGGTGATTAGTCTGGTCGGTGCTCCTATCGGTGGTGCCTTGGTGGCATTCGCCGGGCTCTCCGCAGCGGCATGGGCCGACGCGATCACCTTCGCCGTGGTACTGGTCGTGCTGGTTGTGGTGCGTCCGCCGTTCACCCCGCCGTCGCCCGCGCAGCGCAAGCACATCCTGCGCGAGGTGTGGGAAGGGATCCAGGTCGCGGTCAGGACCTCCGGACTGGGACCCGTCCTGTTGCTCGTCGCGGGCGCGGCGGGATTCGTGCTGCCTTTTGCAACTTTGCTGATCCCGCTGCTGGCGCGAGAGCACGGATGGGGTTCGACCGGTGCGGGGTTTGTGGTCGGAGCCCAGAGCATGGGCACGATCGTCGTAACCCTGATCATCAGTCGCCGCGGGATCTTCGCCCGCTCCGGCATTGTTGCCGCGCTCGCGCTGGCGGTGGTCGCCGTGGGCGAACTGGCGGTTGGCCTCGCGCCAGCGCTGCCAATGGCCATCACGGGCGCGTTAGGCGTCGGCGCGGCGAGCGGCATGTTCGTCAGCCACCTCAGCCCGCTGCTCCTCAGCGCCGCTCCTGATACTCATCTCGCTCGTGTACAGGCAATCCTCTCGGTGATCCAGAGTGTGACCCTGTTGGCGACCAACAACATCATCGGCTCGGTTGCCCACGCGCTCGGACCTCAAGCCGGGACCCTCGTGTGTACGGCCGCGCTGCTTATGTGCGCCGCGGCGGGACTCTTCAGCCGGCCCGTCCGCAGGATCGCCCGACCGGCTGGCCGAGCTGTGCGTTCTTGATGGTCTGTCCGCAAGGGCATCGTCTGAACAAGGACAGCGGACGATGGTGCTAGCCACGACACTCGCGGTTGAAATGTCGGCGGCGCATGTCGGTTTTCGGCAGCGGCATCGCGACGTTGCGCGCGTATGAGCCTGCGAGGCCTGGCCGCGGCCGGATCACGTTCCCCCGCCACGAGCCCGTGCGCCCGCTCAACACGAACAGCCGGCCCGACGAACTGCCTGGCGTGCTCACTCCGGACGGGAATCCGTCCGGGGCGCTAGTCCTGGGGCAGTTGTCGTTCGGGGATGCCTGCGCTGACGTTGGTCGCGGAGCGGCGGAACGCGGTCGGCTCAGGCGGGCGGGAGCGCTGTTCGCGGTCGGCGCACTGTTGGACATGATCCGCAGGTCCGCGATGGACATCCTATTGCGCTGGCTAATGGACACCTACGGGCAAGGTGGTCGGCCCGCTGTCCACCATGGACGGCATCGCGTTCTTCGTCGAGACGATCTTCCCCGGCCTCGATTTATACGCCTGGGGCCATCTCCTGCCACGACGGCACCTTCATCTGGAGCAAGTGCTGGCCGAGTATGTCGATTACTTCAACCCCCATCGACCTCATCGCTCCTTGCATCAACGGCCGCCCGATCAAGTCTCGGTACCCGGCCGCATGACCGGCTCGGGGCGGGTTCGGCGTCGTGATCGGCTCGGCGGACTGATCCATGAATATCAGCAGGTCACATGACGTGACACAGTTCTCGGCACTCACAGGATGCTGCGGCATTCCTCGATCACCGTCACCTCCGACACCTACACGACGGTCTTGCCTCAGGTGGCGTTCGCGGCGGCGGAAGCGACGGCGGCGATCATCCCGCAGCAGTCGGCGAGAAGTCTCGGGCTCGCCAACGACCACAATGGACAATCCAGAACCGGAAGAAAACCCTGTGGGTGCCGGAAACGCTGTCATAGGTTCTGACCAGCTGGTTCGTGGCGTGTGGGCGGGTGGTTGATGGGGTGACTGCCCGGTGGTCGATGATCACGAGTTGTGGTCATAAGGTTTCTGTATCTGCTGGTGGCGCGGGTGTTCGGGTGGCTGGTGCTGTGTGCGCGGCCCGCGGCCGCGAAGGATGTGGAGATCCTCGTGCTGCGTCATCAGTTGGCTGTGCTGCGGCGCCAGGTGACGCGGCCACATCTGACCTGGGCTGATCGCGCTGTGTTGTCGGCGTTGGTGCGGCTGGTGCCGAACTGGCGTCGGTTGCCGTTGATCGTGTCGCCACGGACGATCTTGCGATGGCACGCCTCGTTAGTGCGGCGTAGGTGGACCTGTCGACGCCAACCAGGGCGCCCGGCGGTCGCGGCAGCGATCCGCCGGTTGGTGCTGGAGATGGCCCGGGACAACCCACGATGGGGCTACCGACGAATCCACGGTGAACTCGTCGGGCTGGGGCACACAGTCGCGGCATCGACGGTATGGACGATCCTCAAGGGTGCAGGCTTGGACCCGGCGCCGCGCCGAACGGGACCGACATGGAAGCAGTTCCTCACTACCCAGGCTAAGGGCATCCTGGCGGTCGACTTCTTCCACGTCGACACGGTGTTGCTGCGCCGGTTGTACGTGTTGTTTTTTGTTGAACACGACCGTCGTCGTGTCCATGTTGCAGGGGTGACCGCTCATCCGACTGCGGAGTGGGTGGTTCAGCAGGTCCGGAATTTGCTGATGAAGCTTGATGGTCGCGTGGACAGTTTACGGTTTCTGATCCGTGACCGAGACGCGAAGTTCACCACTGCGTTCGATGCGGTGTTCGCCTCGGTCGGCATCGACATCCTGCGCAGTCCTGTTCGGGCGCCGCGGGCGAACGCGATCGCTGAACGCTGGGTGGGCAGCGTTCGCCGCGAGTGTCTGGATCGGATGCTTATCGTCAACCGGCCTCATCTCGAACAGGTCCTGGCCGAGTATGTCGATCACTTCAATCACCATCGACCTCATCGCTCCTTGGGCCAACGACCGCCCGAACGGCAGGTTCCGGTCCGGATGCGTGATGCCAGATCGGTACGTCGGCACGGTCGACTTGGCGGTCTGATCTACGAATATCAGCAGGTCGCATGATGTGACATAGTTTTCGGCACCCACAGGCAAGGTCTTTGGCCACTGCCACGCGCTGGGGGAGCAGATGTCGGTCTCGGAGGTGCTGTCGTTCGCGTGCGACGACGCGGTGCCGGAACCGGCCGGCGGACCGCGACTGACCCGCAGGGAGAAGCAGGTGGCCGAGCTGATCGCGGAGGGCCTGACGAACAAGCAGATCGCCACCCGGCTGGTGATCTCGCAGCGAACCGCGGAAGGGCACGTGGAACACGTGCTGGCGAAACTGTCGTTCACCTCGCGCGCTCAGGTCGCCGCGTGGGTCGCCACACGCGCGTGAGAGCCTGCGCCGGTTTCAGTCGAGGACGGTTTCGGCGATGAGCCGGTCGACTTCGGTCGGGGGCGGGTAGCTGGGTCCGTCGGTGCGTTCGGTGCTGACGAGGACGTCGAGGAGACCGTCGGCCAGGTCGGTGATCGTGTTCGCGGGCGTGGTGATGGCGAGGCTGTGCTGGACGGAGACCAGGCCGTGGAGTCCGGTCCACAGGGTGTGGGCTGCTTGGTGCAGCGGGAGCGCGAGCGAGTAGCCCTCGTCGGCGCACCGGGCGAGGGCGCGGCGCAGCCCTCGCGAGACCAGGCGGGAGGGGTGGTGTCCGATGCGCGCGGGGTCGGCGGTGGGCTGGCGGACCTCGTACATCAGCCGGTAGTGCCCGGCGTTCTCCTGCGCGAATCGGCAGTAGGCGTCGACCTGGGCGCGGAGCCGTTCCCGGGTGCCTCGCTCGGCGGCGCGCAGGTCGGCTTCGTGCATGTGCCGCGCGAGCTGTTCGTATTTGTCGGTCAGTGCGGCCCAGACGAGTTCGGCCTTGTCGGCGAAGTGCAGATAGATGCTCGGTGCCGCGACGCCGACCTCCTTGGCCACCGCGCGCATGGTCAGCTTTTCGTCGCTGCCCCATTCGTCGAGCAGCCGGTTGACCGCATCGAGGACTTCGGCCCGCAGTTGGTCGCCCTGGCCCCGTCGGCTGCGGGGCCGTCCGGGCCTGGTCGAAG
This sequence comes from Amycolatopsis sp. CFH S0740, assembly GCF_004522315.1. NCBI lineage: Bacteria > Bacillati > Actinomycetota > Actinomycetes > Pseudonocardiales > Pseudonocardiaceae > Amycolatopsis > Amycolatopsis sp. CFH S0740. The sequence goes on from NZ_SDLS01000033.1 coordinate 5,175, forward strand.
ACACGCCTTTCACCACCGGTTCACGATAGACGGTCGGCGGGGCGGCGACCGGACACCGCCGCCCCGCCGAGGCGGTCACCAGGTGACGAGCATCTTGCGCACGCCGTAGTTGGTGCCGTAAGTGTCCATTTCGACGTCTTCGAGCGGGGTGGCCAGGCGCAGGCCGGGGAACCGCTCGAACAGCCGGGGCAGGATCGTCTTGAGTTCGGCCCGCGCGACGTTCTGGCCGAGGCACTGGTGCACCCCGTAGCCGAACGCGAGGTGCCGGGTCATGGCGCGTTCGAAGTCCGGCGTGTCGGGACTGTCGAACGCGCGCGGGTCGCGGTTGGCGGCGGGCATCGCGACGACCACGAGGTCGCCCTTGGCGATCTGCTGCCCGCCGATTTCCAGGTCCTCCTTGGCCGTCCGGCCGAGTCCGAACTGGACGATGGTGAGGTAGCGCAGGAGTTCCTCGACCGCCGGGCCGACCTTGCCGGGGTTCTCTCGCAGGTAGCGGCGTTGTTCGTCGTGGGTGAGCAGGGTGAGAGCGGACAGGCCGATCATCGCCATCGTAGTGTCGTGCCCGGCGAACAGCAGCAGCACCCCGATGCTGATCAGGTCCTTGTCGGTGAGGATCGAGCCCTCTACCTGACTGGTGCGGATCAGGTCGGCCAGCAGGCCGGTGGACTCGGGGTCGGCCTTCTTCGCCGCGACGAGGCCGGTGATGTAGTTCTGCAGCCATCGCGCGCCTTTTCCGCGTTCGGCCCGGCTCTTGCTCACGTCCATCATCACCTCGGTGGCGTGATGGAACCCGTCGCGGTCGGCATACGGCACGCCGAGCAGCTCGCAGATCACCAGGCACGGGATCGGCAGCGCGAGGTGCTCGACGAGGTCGACCGGCGCGCCGCCGGAACCCGCGCGCTCGATGGCGTCGAGGTGCTCGTCCACGATCCGGTCGAGGTAGGGCTGGAGTTTCTGCTGCACCGATTTCGGGGTGAACCGGCCGGCGAGCAGACGGCGGTAGGCGCTGTGGTCGGGTTCGTCCATGAACACGAACGTCGGGTCGATTTCCTCGGCCGACTCGTCCGAGGAGTGGTCGTCGCTTTCCTCGGGCGGCACGTCGTGCCGGGGGCGGCGGGCGCTCATCCGCGGGTCGGAGAACACCTGGCTGCCCTCCTCGAACCGGGTGGCCAGCCATCCGACCCGGCCGCTGGGGAAGCGCATCCGCACGATCGGCTGTTCTTCGCGCAGCTGCGTGTACTCCAGTGGCGGGTCCAGCAGCCGCTGCCGGGCCATCGGCATCTCGGGCAGTTCGACGGTCACTTCTTCTCCTTCGCTTCGCGGGCGCGCAGTGCCGCCTCGACTCCGTTGTTCACCTGGGTTCCGTTGCCCCAGCCGACGTAGTACTGCAGGTGCAGCACAGCTTCCCGCAGCTGCTCGGCGGTCAGTTCGTCGTTGGCGAGCGCGCCTTCGACCTGGATCTGGACGAGGTCGGCGCGCCCGAGCGCGGCAGTGGCGCCGAGGACCAGCAGCCGCCGGTCGCGCACCGACAGCCCCGGGCGGCTCCAGATCTCGCCGAAGAGGTGATCGACGGTCTTCTCCAGCATCGGCGTGGTCTCCGCGGGCAGGGTCTCGCTGAACCCGGCGCCGTAGACCTCATCCATCATCTTGCGGCCCAGCTCGCTGCTCACTTGTCCTCCTTCGCCGGGAAAGCCAGCGTTTCCGCGCCGTGCGCACGGGCCGCGTCGACCAGCGGCAGCGGCACGTGCACGCGTTCGGCGAGGTCTTGGGCAGCGGCGAGATCCTTGTCCTGCAACCGTTGCACCTGAGGAACCAGCGCGCGGGTCTCGTCCTTGGCGGCGAGCCGCATGCGCAGCCAGGAGAACAGCGTCGCGCCCTGCGGGTCCGCCTCCTCGACGACGGTGACGAGCTTTTCCGGGGCGACCCCGGCGGCTTCGGCCAGTGCGCTGGCCTCGTGCACCGCGCGCCAGGTCCCGTAGGTGATGACGTTGCGGGCGATCTTCGCCGCCATCCCGGCACCCAGCGGTCCACAATGGACCACCCGCTTGGCGAAGCCGGACAGCACCGGCATCGCGCGGGCCACCGCGGAGTCCTCGCCGCCGAGGATAGCCACCATCCCGTTCTCGGCGGCCTTGTCCCCGGGCGTGACCCCGCAATCGAGCAGCGCGATGCCGTGGCCCGCGCAGGTCTTTGCCAGTTCGTGCACCACCGGCACGGCCACCGTCGACAGCAACACCACGACCAGTTCCGGACGCGCACCGGCGAGCACACCGTCCTTTCCGGACAGCACCTGCCTAGCCTGGTCCGCGTCGACCACGGCGACGAGCACCACGTCGCTGGCCCGCGCCACCTCGGCGGGCGAGCCGAGTGGTGCCGGGACCCCGGCCAGCCCGTCGGCGGCCTCCGGGCGGATGTCGTAGACGGCGGGGACCTGTCCGCTGCGGACCAGACTGACCGCGACTCCGCCGCCGATCATGCCCAGTCCGATCACCCCGACCCTTGGCTGGTCTCCGGGTACTGCGCTCATGCCGGAACTCCTTTCTGCGCAACGACTTCATCCCACGCCGTCCGCGCGGCGACATGCGCCCGCGCGGCGCGGACGGAGCGCGCCATGTTGATGCCCGCCGCGGCGCGCACGACGTCGTTCTTGCCGTACAACGCGACGAGCTTGCGGTCGGCCGTGCTGCCCTCGGTCACCGCGAACGCGTCGGCGCCCCGCGGCAGGCCGTAGATCTGGATCTTGCGGTCGTACTGGTCCGACCAGATGTAGGGGACCGGCGCGAACGGCGTGCGCGCGCCGAGGATGTTGCGCGCCACCGCCATGCCCTGCTCGGCCGCGTTCGTGCGGTGCTCCAGGCGGATTCGCCCGCTCCAGGCCGGATGCGTCCACGCGGCCACGTCACCCGCGGCCCAGACGCCGGGACCGGCCTGGCAGAACTCGTCGCACAGCACGCCGTTGCCGGTCTCGATCCCGCTGCCCGCCAGCCACTCCGCATTGGGCGCCGAACCGATCGACACCAGCACCGCGTCGCCCTCGATCAGCCGCCCGTCGGCCAGCCGCACCCCGTGCGCGCGCCCTCCGGCGCCCGCCACCTCGCGCACCCGGCTGCCGGTCACGACCTGGACTCCGTGCTCGCGATGCAGGTCGACGAGCAGCCCGCCGAGATCCGGACCCAGCACATCAGACAGAGGCGCCTCCAGGTCGGACACCAGCGTGACCTCCGCGCCCGCCGCGCGTGCCACCGAAGCGACTTCCGCACCGAGGAAGCCGGCGCCGACGATTACCAGCCGTGGCTTCTCCTCGATGACGGCCCGCAGCCGCCTCGCGTCGTCCAGCGTGCGCAACAGGTGCACACCGGCCAGCCCGTCGGTGCCGGGCAGCTGCCGCGGCCGCACCCCGGTCGCGATCACCAGCTCGTCGTATCCGACGACGGAACCGTCCGCGAACTCCACGGTGCGCGCCGCCGGGTCGGCTCGCACCGCTCGCGCGCCAAGGCGGAGATCCAGGTCCAGCCCGGCGAGCGCCGCGTCGCTGCGCAGCCAGACCCGCTCCTCAGCCCAGCTTCCGGAGAGAATCTCCTTCGACAACGGCGGCCGGTCGTACGGCGCGACGCTCTCCTCGCCGGCCATCGTGATCCGGCCGTCGAAGCCGTCCCGCCGCAGCGTCTCCACGACCGCCAACCCGGCTGCCGACGCACCGACGACGACCACCCGCTTCGTCATTCGTCCACCACGATGGCCATCGCCGGGCACACCGCTGCCGCTTCCCGCACCGCTGCGTGCTGGTCCTCGCCCGGTTCGGCGTCGAGCAAGACGACGATCCCGTCCTCGTCCCGCTGGTCGAACACGTCCGGGGCGGCCAGCACGCACTGGCCGGCGCCACAGCATTTCCCCTCGTCGATGGCGATCTGCATGTCATTCTCCCACTGCTGGAAAGTTCACCTAACTAAGTTCACTTATAGCCAGGCTAGACCTGTGCGGATGTCCGGCAAGGAAGTTCGCATGTGGGCTGGATCACACTCTTAGGCGGTTGTGCTGGAGTCCCGGCTGAGTCGCGAAGCAGTCGGTCGGGGCCGGGACGAGACGGTCCTGGAACGAGCCGGTCAACCGAACGGATTGACCCCGGGCCGAGCGAACTGTGCGCGTCAGATGGCCCGGGGTGTTCGAAGAGCTGCCCTGACTGCGGCGAACGATGATTGCCTGGTTCTTGAAGATCAGGCGAAGCGAGTGTCCTTGTCGGTCTGGACCGGGAGATCATCGACATCTACGACGCGCTCCTTCTCGCACGACAACAGAGCTGCCAGCGAGTGCGTGACAGGGCTGTGTTGGTTGCTGAGGCAGCGGGCCTTGGCCAGCGGGATCGGGCCGTGTTTCTCGATGCGATCGAGTTGCGCGCGGCGGTTGGCGGCTCGTGCCGTTTCCTCGGAACGGGCGCGCGTGCTCCGTCGAAGAAGCTGAATATTGAGGTGGAGACCGATCCGCTCGATGTGGATGCATTGGCGCAACGGGAGAAGGTTGTCAGATTGGCCAGACGTGTGCTGTGGGACGGGATGGTACGGCGTACCGCTTGAACTGCGGTCAGCGTTGCCCGGATCCTCAAGCCGTGTCCCGGGTGGCTTTCCGGTCGTTCGCGATCGCGGCGAACTGCGCGAGCGCGCCAGCATCATCGAGCGCAGCCGGATTCGCCACACTGTCCGGCGCAGCACCCTGAAGAATGCGTTTGACCGGAACCTCGACCCTCTTTCCCGTCATCGTGTGCCGCATCCGCGCCAGATCAGGGAGGTCGACCGTCATGCGCGTCGTAGCCATCGAAGAACACCACGTCATCCCTGAGCTGAGCGGCTCATTGCAGTTGGACCAGCTCCCGCCCGCGATGCGAAACCGCTTGCGCGCCACGGTTGACGAGCGGCTGACCGACATGGACGCCACCGGAATCGACCAGCAGGTGCTCTCCGCCGTGATGCCCACGCCCGAGATGCTGCCCGCCGAAGCCGCGAAACCCTTGGCTGCCAAGGCCAACGAACAACTGCGCCGCATGGTCGAGGACCGTCCCGACCGCTTCGCTGCGTTCGCGACACTGCCAGTCACTGTCCCCGACGCGGCCGCGGCCGAACTGGAGCGCGCCGTCAGCGAACTGAGCTTTGTGCGCGCGATGATCAGCGGTGCAATCGGCAGCCGGTTGCTCGACGACCCGTTGTTCACCCCGATCCTGGAAACCGCGGCCAGGCTCGACGTGCCGATCTACCTGCACCCAGCGCCGCCGCCGAAGCCGGTCGCCGACGCGTACTACACCGGCTTCTCGGATCCGATCAACCAGATCCTGGCCACCGGCGGCTACGGCTGGCACTACGAGGCCTCGCTGCACGCGCTGCGGATGATCCTCCGCGGGGTGTTCGACCAGCTGCCCGGCCTCAAGCTGATCCTCGGCCACCTCGGTGAGGGCATCCCGTTCCACCTGTCCCGCATCGAAGACACGCTCGCGCCCGCGATCTCCGGGCTGCCCAAGCCGATCGGCGACTACCTCTGCGAGCACTTCTGGATCACCGCCAGCGGCTACTTCCACGACGGTCCGTTCCGGCTGACCCGCGAGGCGTTCGGCGACGACCGGCTGATCTTCTCCGTGGACTACCCCTTCGCTGACAACCGCCGTGCCCGCGACTGGTTCGACCGGCTCCACCTCGACTCCGAAACCCGTGAGAAAATCGCGCACCGCACGGTCGACGCACTGCTCAGGCTTCGCTGAGTCCCTGCCTCAGTGTCTGGATGATCTGAGGGCGGACGGGTGCGACAAGCCCTGAAAGGAGTGCTCGCGATCAGGAGATCGCGCGCCCGAGCTTCCTGAGGTCGACAGCAGGGTCTGCGAGCTGGTCGGGGTCCACCACGGCACCCGCCGCGATCAGCCGCTTCGCGGCGCGGAGGGTCTTTCCTCCGTCGATCGCGGCGCAGCCGACGAGCACCTGCCCGTCGTCGATCCGGAACGCGAACTGCTTCGCCCCGTCAGTGCGCACCACCGTCCGGCCCGGCGCGGACATCGAGCCGACCGCCTCGGCGTGCACGCCGTAGCGGTCGCTCCAGAACCAGGAGGGCGGGCGCGGCGGGAGTTCCTCGCCGAGGAGCCCGCAGGCGACTGCGGTGCCGCTGAGCAGAGCCGCCTCCCAGTGTTCGGCGCGGCGGCCGGGAGTTCCGTCCGGCTGGCGCAGCCGGATGCCGTCGCCTGCCGCGCGGATCGCTGGATGCGACGTCCGGCCGGCCTCGTCGACCTCGATGCCGGAGCAGGTTCGCAGGCCTGCGGAGTCCGCGACAGAGGTGTCCGCCTCCAGGCCGATGGCGACGAGAACCAGGTCTGCGCTGATCCGTTCGAGCCCCGGGTGCTGGTCCAGATCGACGAGCAGGCGCTGGCCGTCGCGGGCGATCTCGACCGGGACGCCGGTCCGGACGTCCACTCCGTGCGCCGGATGCATCGCGTGCAGCACTTCAGCCAGTTCCTGCCCGACCGCCGGGATGAGCGGGACCGGCACCGGATCGACCAGCGTGACCTCGGCACCGGCGGCCACCGCGGTCGCCGCCGTTTCCGCGCCGATCAGTCCGGCTCCGACGATGAGCAACCGGAGTCCGGGGCGCAGGGCGGCGCGCAGCCGCTCCGCGTCGGCCAGGGTGCGCAGCGCGACCACTCCCGGCGAGTCGTGGCCGGGTACGGAGAGCTGCCGGGCACGTCCGCCGGTCGCCAGGACGACCGCATCGCTGGACAGTTCGGTGCCGCCCGCGAGCACCACGGAGCCGCGGTCGGCGGCGAGCTTCACCGCGGAGTCTTCGATGAACTCGACTTCGTGTTCGGGGTACCACGACGGCGGCGCGAGCCTGAGCGCCTCGGCCCCGGTTTCCCCGGCGAGGTACGACTTGGACAACGGCGGACGGTCGTAGGGGAGTCCTTGCGGGTCGACGATGCGGAGCACGCCGTCGAAGCCGCGCGACCGGAGTTCCCTGGCGACGGTGAACCCGGCCAGCCCGCCGCCCACGACGGTGATCGAGCGGAGCGGATCTGCGGTGGACACGAAATCTCCTTGGGGCGCAATGAGTACTGGGCGGCGCTCACAGCATCGAACTGCCGCCGTTGACGCTGATCGTCTGGCCGGTCAAATAAGAAGCTTCTTCGGACGCGGCGAACGCCACAGCTGCCGCGACCTCGTGCACGGTGCCGGGCCTGCCCATCGGAATCGTCGAGCGGATCTGGTCGGTGAACTCCGCCCAATCCGCTTGGACGGCCGGAGACGACGCGGCGATCCGGGCATCGGCTTCCGGGGTGGTGATCCAGGCGGGAGCCACGACATTGACGGTGATTCCTTGCCGGGCGTACTCGCGGGCCAAACCGGTGGCCAGCGCGTGCACTCCGCCTTTGGCCGCGTTGTAGATCGCGTGCCGGTAGAGCCCGTTCCGCACGGATTCCGCGCCTACATTGACGATTCGGCCGTATCCCGCTTCGGCCATGACCGGGAGGGCGGCGAGGGTGCAGTACATCGTCGTCCACAGGTTGCGGTCGATCGTCGTGCGCAGGGTTTCCTCAGTGTGCTCAGGCGTGGCGCGAATGACGCCGCCGCCCGCGCAGTTGACGAGAACGTCGAGCTTTCCGTAGTGCTCGATCGCGGCGCGGATGAGCGCCTCGGCATCGCTTTGCTTGCTCAGGTCCCGGAACTCCGTGTGCACTCTGCCGGGTGCGTTTGCCGAAAGCTTGGCACCGAGCGTTTCGAGGCGTTCGGGGTCGAAATCGCCCAGCACGGCGGAAGCGCCCTCCTCGACGAGCCGTTCCGCGATCGCGTAGCCGATCGGGCTGGCTCCTCCGGTGACGACCGCGATCCGGCCGGTAAAACGGTCCGCCGTCACTGCGCGACTCCGGTCGGTGAGATGTAGACCTTGCCGTCTTCGATGATCGTCTCGTACCGCGTGAGACCGACAGTGGCGGGGAAACACAATGCCTTGCCGTCACGCACATCGAACCGGGCGTTGTGCAGTGTGCAGCTGACCTCGAAGCCGTCGAGATCGCCTTCCTCGCCCAGCGACCATTTCTCGTGCGTGCAACTGTCCGACGTCGCGTAGAAGTCGTCGCCCACGCGGTAGAGCGCGACGGCGGCACCGCCGGTCTCTACCCGCATCGTGTCGCCGTCTTCCAGCTCGTCGGCCTCGCAGGCGAAGGTCCGCTCCGCCACTGCACTTTCCTCGGTCATGTCTGCCTCCTTCCGCTCTCGTCCGTCCTCACAGGACGAACGAGATCTTCCCTTGCGGATCGAGCCGGTCGTGGGCTAACACGCTTTTCTTCCGCCGGATCAGGAACTGCTGCCGAGCCGGGATCAGTTCGTAGTAGTGCCGGCCGGCATACTGGTCGAATTTGCCCGCCTTCATCCGGGAGACAAGGAAATTCGCCTCCACCAGAAGGGATTCCCGGTTCCGCTTGACGATCCGGACGTTGCCGATGATCCGGCTGGTCTGCGAGTGCGGGAACTCGGCGTGTGCCTCCGGCTTCTTCAGCCGGATGACCCGCTGTTCTAGCATGGTCCGCCGGTCGTGGATCAGCGACCAGGTGAGGCCGGGGTCGGCGAGCGGCGCGTCCGTGGCCGGGACCTCGTAGATGCAGTCGAGGGTGAACAGCTCGAGCCATTCTTCGAGCCGCCAGTCGTCGAGCAGCGCCGCCTCGGCGAAGAGGAAATCCTCGACCTCGGCGCGGGTGATTCCGGCGACCGGCCGAGCCGGGGCAGGAGTCGTCTCGGGTGCGGTCATGTCCTCAGGCCTCCTGGTGCTCGCGGGTCGGGAAGGGCACGAATTCCTCGACCTCCCTGGGCAGCTGCTCGCCGGTCATCAGGTAGTTCCACTGTCGCCACCAGGCGCGCATTTGCAGCTCGTCGTTCGCCGCGGGACGAGCCTTGCCCATGCCCTTGGAGATGTCGGACAACGGCACCTCGCGGCGGGCGCTGAAACCGCGTTGCGCTTGTTCGAGCGCTTCGACGTCGTCCGGGGTGGCGAGCCCGGCCGGGCCCCAGAACGTGAGCGCGTTGTCGATGCGGTACTGCAGCGATTCCTGGTCGAGACCGCGCGGGGCGAGGTGCCAGCTGGTGACGTGGGTGCGGTCCGGGGCGACCGGCATGATGGTGCGCACGATCATGCCGAAGTTGAGGTCGATCAGCACGAAGTTGGGGAAGAAGACGGAATTGCGGGCGAGGTTGAACACCGCGGACGCGTAGGGCTCGCCGTGCCGGGCCACCGCTTTCCCGCGCAGTTCGGCGAGATTGCGGGCTACCTGTTCGTTCGCCAGCGGCAGCCCGTTGCCGGGATAGATGAGCGTGGCGTGGCCGTTGCCGAACTCGGTCCCGATTCCGGCGGGCGGCACTCCGTTGACCGTGCCGTCGCCGAGCATGGGCGGGGTCTGGCCGAGCTCCATCATCATCTCGAAGTACGTGTGGTGCACGGATTTCGCGTGGTAGCCGTCGACGCTGTTCTCGACCAGCAGCTTCCAGTTGGCGTTCAGCGTGTAATTGTGCGTGCCCCCCAGGATTTCCACGCCGTCTTCGGACTGGTCGGCGGCGAGATCGAGCAGATAGGCCGACGTGCCGAGCCAGGTGCGCAGATCCGGTGCCTGAGCGGAGAAGTTCACGAACCAGAAGCCGCGGTATTCCTCGGTGCGAGGGGAGCCGAGTCCGCCGTAGACGTCGGCCGGCGCGGTGCGGTAATCCTCGCCTGAGGGCACGTTGACCAGTTCGCCGGAATTGCGGTAAGCCCAGCCGTGGTAGAAGCAGGTGAAGATCTTCTGGTTGCCTTCCGGGTGCCGGCACACCGACGCGCCCCGGTGCAGGCAGGTGTTGAGCAGGACGCGCACGATCCCTTGGCGGTCCCGGTTGAAGATCACCGAACGGCCGCCGACGTCCCGGGTGCGGAAGTCGTTCTTCTTGGGCAGTTCGGATTCGTGGCCGACGTAGAGCCAGGCGTCGGCGAAGAGCAGATGGCGTTCCTTTTCGAAGATCTCGGGCGAGGTGAAGACTTCCCGGTCCACCTGGAAAAGGGATTCCGCGCGGTTGTCGATCACATACGGCTGAGGCACTGGGAAAACTCCCTTCGCGGGCTGTGGCGGTCAGCCGGCACAGCAGGGCATGAGGGGCGGGCCGGACGGCGGATTCGCGGCGCGCGCCCTCCGGGTTGTTCGTCGAGCGGACGTTCAGGAGTGCGTTGACGCTAGGCCGGTGCGCGCCCGGCGTGGGGCGCGGTTCCAGCGACCGGAACCGGCGCGGTGCGGCAGGCCGCCGCGGATTAGCGTCGGGGCCCGTCGCCTCTCGGCGCGACCCGGGCCGGAGCCGCCGGACCCGGTGACCCCCACCGGCACGGAGTGCACATGCGCATCGTCGACCACGACATCCCCGACGGCCCGGACAAGATCCTGCACGTCCGGTCGGTCGGGTGCGACGTCAACATCATCGTCGGGACGCACGATCCCTCGGGGGTGCCGTTCACGACGATCGAAATCCTGCCGCACGAGCCGGACGATGAGGGGGTCCGGTGGATGCACCTGGGCACCTCGAATGTGGTGGTGATGCCGGTTTCGCACGCCGGGCAGCCGACCGCGGACGCGGCGGCGGCCCTCGGGCGGGACCTCGACCGCGAGGAGGCGCGACGATGAGCCGTTTCCTGGGACTCGGCATGACGCACTACCCGCTGCTGGCGGGCACCGACGAGCACATGGCCGGACTGCTCCGCTGGACGCTGGCCGACCCGGACATCCCGGAGGCGGAGAAGGACCCGGCCAGCTGGCCCGCCGGAATGCGCGCGGAGTGGGGCGAGGACCAGGGCCGCGCGGCCGCGGCCGGGCACCGCGCGCGGCTGCTCGACGGTCTTCGCCGGTGCCGTGCCGCGCTGGACGAGTTCGCCCCGGACCTGGTCGTCGTGTGGGGCGACGACCAGTACGAGAACTTCCGCGAGGAGGTCGTCCCGCCGTTCTGCGTGCTCGCCTACGACGATCTGCGCGTGCCGGCGTTCGAGGTGATGAACGAACGAGGCAGCCCCAACGTCTGGGGGCTGCCGGACGATTTCGAGATCACCTTGCACGGCGACGCCGCCCGGGCCCGAGGGCTGGCGGACGGGCTGCTCAACGACGGCGTCGACATGGCGTACTCGTACCGGAAACGGGCCGGGGCGCATTTCCCGCACGCGATCCTCAACACCCAGCTGTTCCTCGACTACGAGCACGCGGGAGCCGAGTTCCCGTACCGGATCCTTCCGGTGACGGTGAATTGCTACGGCCAGCACGCGATCGCCCGCAAGGGCGGGCTGGCCAGGTTCGCGGACATCAGCCGCGAGCAGCTGGACCCGGTCGGTCCGACCCCGGCCCGGTGCGTGGCGGTGGGGAGGGCGATCGCACGGCACTTCCTGAAGCAGGACCTGCGGGTCGCTTTCATCGCGTCGTCAAGCTGGTCGCACGCTTTCCTGGCCGACGCGCTGTGGCACATCCGGCCGGACACCGAGGCCGACGAGCGGCTGTACCGGATGCTCGTCGAGGGGCGTTACGACGAACTCGCGGCCACGAGCACGCGCGAGGTCGTCCATTCGGGACAGCACGAGATGCTCAACTGGTTCTGCCTGGTGGGCGCGGTCCAGGAACTCGGCCTGGACCTGACGTGGTCGACCATGGTCACCACCGACGTCTTCAACTCCAACAAGCCGTTCGCCGTCTACCAGGGCTGACCCCGCCGGTCTCAGTCGAATCCGGGGAACCAGCTGTCGTGGCCCGCGGCGAGGACCTGCTGGTTGTCCCGGCTGATCCGGTCCGCGGTCACGCAAACCGCGTCCACGAGCGAGCGATCGGTGGCCGCGTCCCGGCCGATCGCCGAGACCGAGATCGCGCTGACCGCCCGGCCCCGGATCAGGATCGGGGCTGCCACGCAGGTGACGTCCGGGTCGGCTTCGCCGCGGGCGATGGCGACGCGCCGCTGCCGCACCGTACGCAGCTCCGCGGCCAGGTCCTTCGGATCGGTGACCGTGTCCGGGGTGAGAGCCTCTAGTGGCTGGGACAGGACGGCGTCGAGCTCTTCCGGGGCCAGGAACGCGAGCATCGCCTTGCCGAGGGCGGTGGCATGGGCGGGAAGCTCGGTGCCCGGGCTGGCCGAGGGAAGTTCGTGCCCGGGCACCAGGAACCGCTCGACGAAGACCACCCGGCCGCCGCGCAGCCCGCCGAGGTGGACATGCCTGCCAGACCATCGGTGCAGCGAACCGAGATGCGGGAGAGCGGACTGCCGCAGGCTTTCGATGGGCATCACCGACGCGAAGCGCCGCATGGGCAGCCCGACCTTGAAACCCGGGCCGTGCGGTTCGATGACGCCGAGCGGGATCAGCCGGCGCAGGAGCCGGTGCGTCGTCGATTTCGGGAGCCCGCTGGCCCGGGCGATCTCGGTTAGGGTCAGGACGCGGTGCTCGTGGTCGAAGGCTTCGAGCACGGTGAAAGCTTTCGACAGGATCGAGGCAGGCTGGTCGTCCGCCTCCGAAGCATGCTCGTGGACGGTGGTCACCAAGCACCTCCTTGGCCGCTCTTCGATGAACAGCGTCTCGCGGCACAACCGCACCTCACTGTAACCCGCCGAGCGCCCGGTTCAGAAGCGGACAGTCTCCCTCGCGAGGATGTCCCTGGAGATGACCTTCTTCTGGATCTCGGCTGTCCCGTCCGCGACGAGGTACGCCATGACGTCGCGGAACCGTTGCTGCAGCGGGAATTCGGTCGCGTAGCCCAGGTTGCCGTGGATCTTCATCGCCGCTTCGATCGCGTCCTTGGCCACGACCGGCGGCCACCATTTGCTCATCGAAGCCAGCGAGGTGTGCGGCTGGCCTTGTTCGCGCAGCCACAATGCCCGGTAGCACATCCAGCGTGCCGCTTCGAGATAGGTGGCGTGCTCGGCGAGCGGGAACGAGACGCCTTGGTTCGCGCTGATCGGCCGGCCGAACGCGTGCCGCTGGTTCGCGTAGACCGCGGCCTCGTCGAGGCTGGCCTGCGCCGCTCCGAGGCACATGAGGCCGAGCGCTGCGCGGCTGAAATCGAAATGGCTCATCACCGTGCGGAAGCCTTGCCCGGGTTCACCGATGAGGTAGGACTCCGGGACGAACGCGTCGTCCAGGTGGATGGAGCCCCAGCCGAGGGGGAGGCAGCCCATTCCCGGCAGCGGGCGGACGGTCACCTCGGCGGAATCGAGCGGGACCAGGTAGGCGCTGACTCCGTCCGCCCGGATCGTGCCGGGGTCCCGCGCGTAGACGACGGCCGCGGAAGCGTTGCACGCCCACGAGATCGCGGTTTTCTCCCCAGTGAGCCGCCATCCTCCCGCTACGGGACGCGCGGCCGTGGTCAGCGCCGCGGCATCGGAACCGGAGCCGGGCTCGGTGAGCGCGATCGCGATGGTGTGGCGTCCTTCGATCAGCGGTGGCAAGTACGTCTGCTGTACTTCTTCGCTGCCGTGCAGCAGTTGTGCGGAGATGAGACCGGCCTGGACGGGCGCGGAAGCGAGGTTGACGTCCCCGTAGGCGAGGGTCTCGGCAGCGAGGCCGAGCAGGATCGGATCGTCGGAGCCGGTGCCGCCGACGTTCTCCGGCAGGCCGATGCCGAGCACCCCGAGTTCGCCGAGCCGGCGCAGGAGTGCGAAAGGGAAGTCGGTCGAGGCCGCGCGGTCCCGGTAGCCAGGCAGCAGGTGCTTGCGCGCGAACGCGGCGAGCGTTTCGGCGAACTGCTGTTGTTCGTCGGTGAAAGAGAAGGAAAGCATCGGAACACCTTTGTTCGTCGGGCGGACGCGAAATCGCAGGGCGAACTCCGGCCGGGCGCGGAGGCGAGCGGCCGGGCGCCGGTCTCGGCGCGGCGAAACCGAGCCGTTGACGGTTTGGTATGATGTTTGTACCATAGCGCGGGTACTGCTGCTCGACGATGAGCGGGGGAGCCGGGCGTGAGATCAGGCCATGCGGACCAAGTCCTGCTCGTGCAAGCCGAGCAGCTTGTCCATCGCGACCGCGTCTCCGTCGCGGATCGCGGCGACGATCTCGGCGTGCAGCGCGAAGTTGCGCCTGCGGCGTTCCTCGAGGCCCTCGGCGAACGCCGCGCGGGTCATCGTCGCTTGCAGGGTAGTGACGACCGTTTGGTACATCCCGGTCAGCACCTCGATGCGGGACGCCCTGGCGATCGCGAGGTGCAGCCGCATCGCCGCGCCCAGCCAGCCGCGCGGATCGTGCCGCAGTTCCCGCATTTCGTCGAGCGCCCATTCCATGGCGCGCAGGTCCTCCGGGGTCGCGCGCTGCAGTGCGACGGTGGCGAACAGCCGGTCGAGGTGTTCGCGTGCCTCGAAGAGAGCTTCCGGTTCGACATGCAATCCCTGGAACCACAGGTCGATTCCGCCGAGTCGGACCTGCGGCGGCGGGTTCGCCACGAAGACGCCGCCGTTCGGGCCCGGCTTCACCATGATCAGGTCGCGCTCGCGCAGAATACGCAGTGCTTCGTTGATGATCGGCGCGCTCACCGCGAACCGGACGATGAGCTCGGTGCGGAGTGCGAGCCGGGTGCCCGCGCTCAGCCGTTCGCCGAGAATCTGCGCTTCCAGTTCGGCGGCCACCTGCTGGGCGCGGGACGCCCGCGCCGGTGACTGGGGTGCGTTCGGCTCCACGAGCGCCTCCTTGCCGGAATTCTTGCCAAAAATGTTACTACAATTGAGTGTGTGCGGTAGCTCGCCGTAGCTCATAAGCTGGGGGGATTTGTTTATGACGCACTCGAAAGCGGAAACATTCACCGATCGCCTTGAACCTGTGTTAAGGAACACCTAGCATGTGGCGAACGTCGCGCGGAGCGCCGGAGCAGGCAGTCCGCGCGACGGCCGGGAGCGGGTTCGCCGACCGGGAGCGGGTCGGTCCGCGCCGTGAGTTCGAGCTGGAGAAAGAGGACGGACAAAGTGGTCCAGAATCGTCGAGAGCACGCCTCGGACAGTGGCCGGGACGATCGGGGAGCGGTCGCCGCGGACGGTTGGGCGGAGCGGGAAGCGGAGCGGGTGCTCGCACTGCTGTCGGCAGTCGAGGGCATCGTCCGCGACGACGTCTCCTACGGCAGGGTGCCGGATCGGGAACCCGCGACGCTCGAAGCCGGGATGAGTGCCGCCGAACAGGCGCTGGCGGAAAGCTGGGGCCGGTGGTCGACCGGACGCCGCGACACGGACACGGCCCGCATGCTCGCCGCTTTCCTGCAGCTGGGCGCGGTGCGTTCGTCCTTCCGCAATTCGGTTGCGGCGCAACGGAAGTCCCGGATGTTCGGGATCTCGGCGTTCCTGCACAACCTGCGTCTCTACTCGAGCGTGCCGGACCTGGTGGACCGTATTCCGGGCGAGGTCTGCCGGCTCGGGCTCGGCCGGGTGCTGGTGTCGCGGGTGAGCGACGGGCAGTGGATCGCGCGTTCCGCCGAGGCGGTCGGCCACACCGAGCTGGCGCAGGCCATGGTCCGGGTCGGGAACGAGCATCCGGGAACTCTCACCGGCGGGATGGTGGAGACCGAGATGGTCCGCAAGCGCGCTCCGATCCTGGTGCACGACGCGGAGAACAACTCGCGGGTGCATCCCCAGCTGCGTTCGCTGATCTCTTGCCACGCGTACGTTTCCGCGCCGATCATGGTCTCGGGCAAGGTAGCCGGTCTCGTGCACGGAGACCAGAACCTCGACACCGGCACAGTCGACGAGGCGGACCGGGAGCTGATCGGCACGGCGGCCGAGGGGCTGGGTTTCGCCATCGAGCGGACGATGTTCCACGAACGGCTGCGCGGTCTCCGGCGGAAGCTCGACGACCAGCACCGCGCGGCGAGCGCGTTCATCGACGAATTCGCCGAATCCGAGAAGCTGTGGCCGGACGAAGGCGCCGCGGCGTCCTCGCCGCGGGCTGAAGGGGTCGGCGGCATGTGCCTGACCCGGCGGGAGGCTGAGGTGCTGGAGCAGATGGCACTGGGGCAGACGAACGCGCAGATCGCGGGAAATCTCTTCGTGTCGGAAGGAACCGTGAAAACGCACGCGAAGCACATCCTGCGCAAACTGGGAGCGGCGAACCGGGCCGAGGCGGTGTCCCGCTACCACCTGATGATGCGGAAAGCCTAGCCGCGGCGCCTGCTCGCCGGGCAGGCCTCTCCCGGTCGGGAGAAGGGAAACACCTCCGGCGAGCGATGAATCGGAGCCGATGCCCTCTTACCGTGGAGCGCGGCCGTCGTCACGGCCGCGTCGTTTCCGCGAAAGTGGGTGGAGTTCCGATGAAAATCACTGTGGACCGGTCCAAGTGCACCGCTCTGGGCATCTGCGAATCCGTTGCCCCTGACCTGTTCGAGGTCCAGGACGACGGCTCGCTGACCATCATCGACGACCGGCCGGGCGCCGAGTTCCGGCAAGCTGCGCTCGACGCCGTCGAAGGCTGCCCGACGGGCGCGCTGCTGGTCGAAGAGGACTGAATGAGCGGCGCAGGGCTCAGTATCGTCGGTGCTTCGCTGGCGGGACTCCGGGCCGCCGAAGCGGCTCGGAAAGCCGGTTACGAGGGCCGGATCACGCTGATCGGCTCCGAAGAACATCTTCCTTACGACCGGCCTCCGCTTTCGAAACAGTTCCTCGGTGCGGAGGAACCGGCGGATCCGGTGTACCGGGACGAGCGCGCGTTGAGGGAGGAATGGGGAATCGAGCTCCGGCTCGACACGACAGCGACGGGGCTCGATCCACGCGCGCGCGTCGTATGCGCTGGCGAACGCGAAATCCCTTACGAAGCCTTGGTGATCGCGACCGGAGCGGAGGCGCGCACTGTCCCGGGCGCGGAAGGACTCGAGGGCGTCTGCACTTTGCGCACGCTCGACGACGCACGCAAAGTGCGAGCCGCGCTTGACGCTGGGGCTCGCACCGTGGTGATCGGCGCCGGGTTCATCGGTTCGGAAGTGGCTTCCTCGGCACGGAACCGGGGCCTTCCGGTCACGGTGATCGAAGCTGCCCCGGTGCCGTTGACTCGTTCGGTCGGGCCGGAGACGGGGAAACTGCTTGCCAGCCTGCACCTCCAGGCCGGTACCGATCTCAGGCTGGGGCAGGGGGTCGCCGGGCTCAACGGGAACGGCGCGGTGTCCGGGGTGACCCTGACCGACGGCACCGAGGTTCCCGCGGACCTGGTCGTGGTCGGGATCGGAGCGGCACCGGCGACCTGGTGGCTGCGGGAAAGCGGACTTGCGCTGGATCCGCGGGACGGCGGGATCCTGTGCGACAGCACGCTCGCCTCATCTGTTCCAGGCGTGTATGCCGCGGGCGACGTGTGCCAGTGGGAGAGCGAATTGTTCGGCAGGCGGCTGCGGCTCGAGCATTGGACCAGCGCGGCCGAGCAAGGAGTGCTGGCCGCTCGCAACGCGCTCGCGCCGCAGACGGCCAAACCGTACGACACAGTCCCGTACTTCTGGTCGGACTGGTACGACAGCCGGATCCAGTTCGTCGGCGAGCCGGAGGCGGACGAGATCGCGATCGTCGACCGCGGCTGGGAGGAAGGGAAACTCCTGGCGCTCTACCGCTGCGGAGATCGGGTGACCGGCGCGCTGACGGTCAACCGCCCCACGCTCGTGATGAAGTTCCGCCGCATGATCGCGAACCGGGAGGCCTGGTCGAGCGCGGTCGAATTCGGCGCGGCCAAAACGAAATCCTGAACTGCGCGCACGAGAAGGCCCCGGGGAGCGCGGACTCCCCGGGGCCTTTCCGTACAGGCCGTTCAGGCCCTGGTGAACCTCACCGGGACGCTCTTGAAGCTGGACACGAAGTTCGTCTTGATCGGCTTCGGCTCGCCGACGAGTTCGAACTTCTCGATCTTCTCGGCGAGCTCTTCGAACAGGATCTCCATTTCGAGCCGGGCGATGTGCTGGCCGATGCACATGTGGCCGCCGAAGCCGAAACCCAGGTGCTTGTTGGGAGACCGGTCGAGGTCGAACGCGTTCGCGTTGTCGAAGTAGTCCTCGTCGCGGTTGCCGGACGGGTAGTTCAGCATGACTCGTTCGCCCTTGCGGATGCGGACGCCGTGCAGTTCGGTGTCCTCCGAGGCACTGCGCATGAAGTGCTTCACCGGGGAGGTCCAGCGCACCGCCTCGTTGATCAGTTTCGGGATGAGCGAACGGTCCGCCCGCACCCGCTGCCACTGTTCCGGATGCCGGGCCATCGCGATGGCCACGCCGGAAATCGTCGACGAGGTCGTGTCGTGGCCCGCGGTCGCCACTTGGAGGTAACTGCCGTTGACGGTGGCCTGGGGCAGGAACTCGCCGTCGACCTTCGCGTTGGCGATCACCGACATCAAATCGTCGCGCGGGGCGGCTCGCCGGTCTTCGGTGAATTGGTCGAAATACGCGAAGAAGTCCGCGAACGCGGCTTGGAACTGCCGGGCGGCGGCCTCCGGGCTGACCTCGACGTCATCGCGTTTCTCGTCCGGATCGTTGGCTCCGAAGAACTCCTGGGTGAGCTTGAGCATCAGCGGCAGGTCTTCCTGCGGGATGCCGAACAGGCCGAGGATCACCCGCAGCGGGTAGTAGAGCGCGAAATCGGCCGCCCAGTCGCATTCGTCGGGCCCGCTGAGGAGTTTGTCGACGTCCTCCTTGGCGATCGCGCGGATCTTCTCGGTGTACTTGGCCACGTTCTTCGGCACGAACCAGTTGCTGGTGGCCGCCTTGACCTGGGTGTGCTCCGGCGGGTCGAGGAACGGCAGCGCGTCGAGGTAGCGGGTCGACCCGTCCGGGGTCAGCGAACGGAGGAACGCGTCGCCCGCCTGGGTGTTGAGGATGGGGTTGTTCATGCCCGCGGTGAACAGCGCGTGGTTTTTCTCGACGGTCATGATGTCGTCGAACTTCGTGATCAGCCACAGCGGATCGTAGCCGTCCACGAACGCCTGGCCGATTGGCATGTTCTGCCGCAGCCACGCGAACGCGGGGTAGGTGACGTTCTGTTCGTCGCCGTAGGACTCCGGTAGCACGACGGCCCGTGCTATCTCATCCGGGATGCGAGTCGATTCCTGCTCGCTGGTGGCGCTGGACATTGTTCCTCCTGTGCCGTCGGCATAACGGATTCCGGCCGATGGTAGGAAGCCGCCGGGTCCGGAGACATCTCCCGAAGGGGATGCTTTGCGTCCCCCGTCCGTCCGGGCCGCGCGGCTATCCCCCGGAGGACCGCGAAACTACCCCGCACGGAAGATGCCGGGCCCGCGCTTCAGGGGAAACATCGATCGGCAGCACAAGCCCGTGGGGCGACCTCAACGCAGAGGGAGAAGCAGCACGATGAAGACGAAGGCCGCGGTGATCTGGGGGCCGAAGGAGAAGTGGCAGATCGAGGAGATCGAACTCGATCCGCCCCGGGACGGCGAAGTACTGGTCAAGCTGACCGCGAGCGGGCTGTGCCACTCGGACTACCACCTGGTGACCGGCGACATGCCGATGCCTTATCCGGTGGTCGGCGGGCACGAGGGCGCCGGCGTCGTGGCCGGAGTCGGGCCGGGGGTCACCGGTGTCGAAGAGGGCGATTCCGTGGTGCTGAGCTTCCTGCCCGCCTGCGGGCAATGCGGCTACTGCGCACAGGGAATGACCAATCTCTGCGATCTGGGCGCGTCGGTGATCCTCGGTCCGCAGCTGGACGGCACGCACCGGTTCCACAGCCGCGGCCAGGGCGTCGGCCAGATGTGTTTGCTGGGCACGTTTTCCGAGTACACCGTCGTGCCCCAAGCGTCGGTCGTCAAGGTCGATCCCGGCACCGCGCTCGACAAGGCGGTCCTCGTCGGCTGCGGCGTGCCGACGGGCTATGGGAGCGCGGTGAACAAGGGCGAGATTCGCCACGGCGACTGCGCGGTGGTCATGGGCGCGGGCGGCATCGGGGTCAATGCCGTTCAAGGCGCGAAGAACGCGGGCGCCAGCTACGTCGTCGCCATCGATCCCCAAGAGTTCAAGCGGGACAAGGCCAAGGAATTCGGTGCGACGCACACGTTCGGATCAGTTGCCGACGCGCTGCCGGCGATCACCGAGCTCACGCGCGGAAGGCTGGCGGACGCCTGCATCATCACCACGGACAACGCCGAGGGCTACCAGGTCGGGGAAGCGCTGAGCCTCGTCGGCAAGCAAGGCCGGGTTGTCGTCACGGCGCTCGGCCATCCCGCCGAAACCTCGGTGGCGGCTTCGCTGTTCGAGCTGACGCTGTACGAGAAGTCCATCCGCGGCGCGCTTTTCGGGTCGTCGAATCCGCGGTTCGACATCCCGCGATACCTGGAGATGTACAACGCGGGCCTGCTCAAACTGGACGAGCTGGTGACCACCGAATACCGGCTCGAGGACCTGAACGAGGGCTACGATGATCTCCTCGCCGGCCGCAACATCCGCGGCGTCATCCGATTCTGATCCGCTGCGGGAGCGGGACTTCTTCCCCGACGAGGAGTCCTGGGCGCTGCTCGAATCGGCGCGGCGCGGCGATATCGAGTCGGTGGCGGCGCTTTACCGCGCGCACGTCGGCGCGGTGCGGCGCTTCATCCGGTCGAAGGTGGCGAGTCCTGACCTCGCGGACGACCTGACCAGCGAAGTGTTCGTGCGGATGCTTCGATCGCTGGACGGGGTGCGGTTCCAGAAAGGAAAGTTCCGCGCCTGGCTGTTCACGATCGGCCGGAATATGGTCTTCGACCACGCGAAGTCCCGGTACCAGCGCTCGGTGACACCGGTGAGCGCGCCCGACGACACCGGCCCGGCCGAACCGAGCGCGGAAGATCTGGTGCTGCGGCGGCTGGCCCGGGACGTGGTCTGGACCAGGCTGGCACAACTCGCCCCGGCCCAGCGGGAGTGTCTGTACCTGCGATTTCTCGAGGGTCGTTCGGTTGCGGAGACAGCACTCGCACTGGGCCGCAGCCGGACCGCGTTGCGGCAGCTGCAGTTGCGCGCGACGCGCAATCTCGCCGAACTGCTCGCGCCGGAGGAGGTCTCGGCGTGACAGAAAGGAAACGGACGATGAGTTCAGCTCACCGCGACCGGACCGGTCTCGCGCTCTGGGGCGGGATCGACGCCGAGGCGCTGATTCGCGGCTGCTCCCGGGGATTCACGGTGCTGGTGCTCGGCGGTTTGCTGGCGCCGCTGGCCGGACGGCTCCCCGTCATCGGGCCTTGCTGGCTGTCGGCGGTGGCGGTGGCGGCATTCGCCGTCGCGGGCGTGCGGGTCGGCGGCAGCGAACACCCGGTGGTGCAAGGCATAGTGGCTGCGGTCAGTTCGTATCTCCTCGTTCTGCCCCTGGTCCTCGCGGGCGGAGGCGGAGCCGCCGGGCTCGGCTGGATCGGGCTGACCGCCGCGGTCGCGCTCGCGGTGGGCGCGGCGGCGGGCTTCGCCGGAGCCCGGCGAAGGGAGCGGACATGACCGCGCCAGCGGCTGCGAAGCCGAAACGGAAGCCGCTCGGCGGCGGGTTCCTCGCCAAGACTGGTTCCCCGCTGGCGGAAGCCGGCGAGATGGTGCAGCTCGCGGGCGAGGTGGTGCGGTCGGCGGTGCGGCATCCGGTCGGCTATTGGGGTTCGGTGCGCGACCAGATGTTCGGCATCCTCCGGCTGTGCTGGCTTCCGATGGCCGTGTCCACGACGGCGTTCGGCCTGGGCGCGCCGGGCTTGCAGGGCGGCAACATCTTCCTGCTGTTCGGCATTCCGGAGCGGCTGGGCTCGTTCTTCATCATGGCGAGCGTGCGCGAGTTCGCGCCGTGGATCAACGCGATGGTGGTGGCCGGGGTGGTCGGCACCGCCATGACCGCGGACCTCGGGGCCCGGCGGATCCGGGAAGAGATCGACGCGATGGAAGTGCTCGGCGTCGACCCGATCCGGGATCTGGTGCTGCCCCGGGTCTTGGCGGTCACCTTCATGACCGGGCTGATGGACCTGGTGGCGCTGGTCTTCGGCGTCGTCGGC
Organism: Amycolatopsis sp. CFH S0740; assembly: GCF_004522315.1. Lineage (NCBI taxonomy): Bacteria > Bacillati > Actinomycetota > Actinomycetes > Pseudonocardiales > Pseudonocardiaceae > Amycolatopsis > Amycolatopsis sp. CFH S0740. Next base: position 27,111 of record NZ_SDLS01000033.1, read on the forward strand.
GGCTATCTCGCCGGGGTGGTGGTCTTCGGGGCGAACCAGGCGAGCTTCTTCGCCAGCTTCTTCGACAACGCGACGACCATCGACATCTGGGGCAGCGTGGCCAAGACGACCGTGTTCGGTTTCATCATCGGCGTCGTGTGCTGCTACAAGGGCATCCATGTGAAGGGCGGCCCGATCGGGGTCGGCCGCGCGGTCAACCAGGCGGTGGTGAGCGCGTTCGCCGCCATCTGGATCATCGATTACGTCTTCACGACCATCCTGCTCGGGCTCAACCCGCAGATGCAGGTCTACAAGTAAGGCCGGCGCATGTCGATCGACGAAGACCTCCCTCCGGCACGCGTGTCGCGCGCGCCGAAACCGCCTGACGTCCACATTTCTGCGGCGAACATCGGCGCGAAAATGCGCGAGGCGCTCGCCACCGGCGGAGAGATCGCCCGGTTCTCCGGGCAGACCGCCCGCGCGCTGCCGCAGGTTCGCCGCTATTTCTCGGAAATCTTCCACCAGGCGGGCATTCTCATCCTGTCCAGCGGCCTGATCATCTGGATGATGCAGTTCGTGATGGGCTCGGTGTGCGGGCTGGAAGCGAGCTACACGCTCAAGCAGATCGGCGCGCCGATCTACAGCGGGATCTTCAACACCTATTGCGGCACCCGGGAAATGGCTCCGTACATGTGGGGCTACATCTTCGCGGCGAAGGTCGGCTGCGGCCTGGTCGCGGAGATCGGGTCGATGCGCATCGCGGAGGAGATCGACGCGATGGAGGTGATGGGGATCCGGTCGCGCAGCTACCTCGTGGGCACCCGGATCGTGGCCACCTGGATCGCCATGCCGTTGCTGTTCACGGTCGGGCTCGGCCTGATGTACCTGTCGATGTACCTGGTCACGGTCGTCCAGCTGAGCGGGGTCTCCTCCGGCGGCTATCTGTACACCTTCTGGCTGTTCCAGAATCCGCTGGACTTCTTGTACTCCTTGGCGAAGGCGCTGGCGATGGGCACCGTCGTGGTGTTCGTCGGCTGCTATTACGGCTACACCGCGGGCGGCGGGCCGGTCGGCGTCGGCAAGAACACCGCGAAATCCATGATGCTGTCCATGGTGCTGATCCACGTCGTCGGATTGCTCGGCACCCAGTTGTTCTGGGGGCTCAGCCCGAACGCGCCGATCGCGAATTAGCCGCCCGTCCCCGAAACCCCCAGCTGTGCCGACGAAGAGGAGGTCCGGTGAATTCCGGAAGCGCGAAGATCCCCGCCGCGCGGGCGGTGTCCGATCCGGACCCGACGGTTCCGTTCGGGAGCGTCGCCCCGGCGGTCGGAAGGCCCGCGCACACGATGCAGGTGCGCGACGTGCACAAGGCGTTCGGCGATTTCCACGTGCTCAACGGGCTCAATCTGGAGTTCGCCAACGACGCGATCACGACTGTCCTCGGCCCTTCGGGCACCGGCAAGAGCGTGCTCATCAAGCATCTGGTCGGACTGCTCGAACCGGACGACGGCGAGGTGCTGATCTTCGGCAAGGACATCTGGCGGATAAGCGAGCACGAGCGCTACGAACTGCGGAAGCGGTTCGGGGTGCTGTTCCAGGACGGCGCGCTGTTCGGCTCGATGAACATTTACGACAATGTCGCGTTCCCGTTGCGCAAGCACACCGATCTGCCCGAGGCCGAGATCGAGAACATCGTCATGGAGCGGCTGATCGAGGTGGGCCTCGAAGCAGCGCTGACCAAACACCCGAGCGAGATCTCCGGCGGGATGCGCAAGCGCGCCGGCTTCGCGCGGGCGCTGGTGATGAACCCGGAGATCGTGTTGTTCGACGAGCCGGATTCCGGGCTGGATCCGGTGCGCACCAGCCTGTTGTGCGATCTCATCCTGCAGATGCACGAGCGGCACAAGGGCACCTATCTCGTGGTGACCCACGACATTCGCAGCGCGCGCAAAGTCAGCGACTACGTGGGCTTGATCTGGAAGGGCAAAGTGGTGCACTACGGCGAGGCCGAGGAGGCGTTCGCGTCGCAGGACCCGTTCGTCCGGCAGTTCCTCGCGGGTGATTCCGCGGGGCCGCTGGGAATGGACTGATTCCGGTGCGCAGAGGAGTGCTTGCTGGAGTGATCGCGGTCGCCGTCCTGGTGGCCGCGGGCCTCGTCTGGGCCGTGGACAGCCGGGTCTACCGAGTGGGCGTCGTGCTGGCTTCGGCGACGAACCTGCACGAGGGCGGCGAGGTCACCATGAACGGCTTTCCGGCCGGGAAGGTCGAGTCGATCTCGGTCCAGGACGGGAAAGCGATGCTGCGGCTCGCGCTCGACGAAAAGAGCGCCCCGCTGCACGACGGCGCGAAGGTGACCGTGGAGTGGAAAGCCCTGCTGGGGGAGCGGTGGGTCGAAATCAAGGACGGCGCGCCCGCCAACGCGGCGATCCCGGACGGCGGGATGCTCCCCGGCTCGCAAATCGCTCCGACGAACCTCGACGACGTGCTGGCCGCGCTGGACAAGCCGACGCGCGAGCACCTCTCGTCGTTGGTGAACCAGCTCGACCAGACCGTGCACGGGAACGAGCGGAACGCCAGCGACACCTTGCGTGCCGCCGGTCCCGCGCTGTCGTCCCTCGGACAGGTGCTGAGCGGGATCGGGCGGGACGGCCCCGCTGTGCGCGATCTCGTCACCCAGGTCAACTCGATGGTCGGGACACTGTCCAAACACGACGGAGACGTGCGCGCGATCATCGACTCGCTGTCGAAGACGACGGCGCTGACGGTTCAACAGCGGCAGCAGCTGGCGAGCACGCTCAAACAGCTTCCGGGGACTTTGGACACTGCCAACCGGGTGCTCGGCACTGTGCCGGCGACCGCGGACAAGGCGGTTCCGCTGCTGCAAGACCTCCAACCGGCGACGCAACAGCTGCCGTCGGTGGCGAGGAAGCTTTCGCCGGTGCTGCAGCAGATCCCGCCACTGCTGGACAAACTGGCCCCGACCTTGGCCGGAGCGAACCAGTTGCTCGACGCCACGCCGGGCCTGCTCGACGTCGCGCACCAGACGGTGCCCGGGGTCGCGGGCACGGCCAGCTACCTCGGCCCGGTGCTGAATTACCTGCGGCCGTTCACCCCGGAACTCGCCGGCTGGGTTTCGGAATGGTCGTCCAACGGCGGCAACTACGACGCGAACGGCCACTTCGTCCGGTTCTATCTGCAAGAGGGCGCCACGACGTTCGCGGACAACCCGGGGGTGCTGCCGCCGGGAACCCAGAACGAGCCGTATCCGCTGCCCGGCGCGAACGCCAACCAGCCGTGGAAAGACGCGTGGGGGAGTGGAGTGCGATGAAGCGGATCGGGTCTTGGGCGGCACGCCGGTTGCGGCTGCTCAGCGTCGTCGTGGTCGCAGCGGTGGGCCTCGGCTGGTCGGTGCTGGGCGCGGAGGCCGCGGGGCATCACGAGCCGCAGACTGTCGTCGCGCAGTTCGCCGACGCCAGTCCGCTGCTGGTGGGCAACGACGTCAAAGTGGACGGGGTGGCCGTCGGAACGGTGACCGCGATGTCCGTTGTGGACGGTCACGCGGCCGTCACGTTCACGGTGGACGAACGAGCCCTGCCGCTGCACGTCGACGCCACCGCGGCGGTCCGCCCGGTAAGCCTTCTCGGCGAGCGCTTTCTCGACCTCGGCCGCGGCACGCCCGCGGCTCCGGTGCTGCGCCCGGGCGGAGTGATCCCCCTCGCGCACACGACTCAGAACACCGACCTCGACCAGGTGCTCAACGTGTTCGACCAGAACACCGGCGATGCGCTCGCGGCTCTGGTCACCATGCTGGGCCAGGGCATGCAAGGCAATGGCACCCACGTCGCGGACACGATCAAGGCGTTGGCACCGGCGATGACCGACGCGAGCGGGCTCGCCAAGGTGCTCAACGAGCAGAACACGACGCTGAACCAATTGGTGGACAACGTCGAGCCGGTCGCGCAGTCGCTCGCGCGGGACAACGGCCAGACGCTGGACTCCTTGGTCGAGTCGACTCACAACCTTCTCGCCACGACAGCGGGCAAGCAACAGCAGGTGCAGCAGACGCTCGCCCAGCTGCCCGCGACTCTGGCCCAAGCGCGCTCGACGTTGTCGCAGCTCGCCGGGACGGCCGGCGCCGCGACCCCGGTGCTCGCCGACATCCGGCCGGTCACCGGGAACCTCCAGGCGATCAGCGACGAGATCACCCGGTTCACCGAAAGCGCCGACCCGGCGCTGACGCATGCGCAGCCGGTGCTCGACAAGGCACAGGCGCTGCTCGACGCGGCGAGGCCGGTCACCCAGGAACTGCTGAAGGCAAGCCCTCCGCTGCGGGCGGACGCGGCCGCGCTCAAGCCGGTCACGGCCGAGCTGGCGAACAACATCGGCGACGTCATGAACTTCGTCCGCGGCTGGGCGTTGAGCACCAACGGCAGCGACGGCCTTTCCCACTACTTCCGGGCGCTGTTCGTCGTCGACCCGCGAATCGCGACCGGCCTCCTGCCGTCGCTGGCGGGGCAGCCGCAAACTGCCGCCCCCGCGCCCACCGGGCAGGCACCGGCCGCGGGCAAGCCTCCGGCTGCGGCCCCCGCGCCGCTCGGCGGGCTGCTGGCTCCGAAGACCGGCCCAGACGGGAGCGTCACCGGAATGTCGCAGGGCCAGGAAAACGGTGCACTGCAATTCCTGCTCGGAGGGAACTGACTGATGGCCACTGGAAGCGGGAAGTGGGCGCGGCGGCGGGCCATGCTGCTGGGCGGGGCGATCGCCGTCGTGTTCGGCGGCGCGCTCTACCTCGCGCTCACCGCGAGTTCGGGACTGCCCGGCGCCTCCGGGACGGTAGTGCGCGCCACGTTCGACGACGTCGGCGCGCTGCGGGCGGGCGACGACGTCCGGATCGCGAACGTGCGGGTGGGCCAGGTGAGCGCGATCGATCTGGTCGACGGGAAGCCGCGGGTCACCATGCGGCTCGACGACGATCGGCAGGTCTTCCGGGACGCGTCGGCGGTGACCGCGTCCGTCGGGGCGAGGTCCGCGCTGGGCCAGAAGTACGTCGACCTGAATCCCGGGGATCCGAAAGCGGGCAAACTCGACTCGGCCGCGGTGATTCCGGCGACCAAAACAGTCGGGGCACAAGAGCTTTCGGACGTGCTGGCGGTGCTTGACGCACCCACCCGGCAGGCGCTCGGCTCGACCGTCCGCGAGGTCGGCGGCGGCGCGGCCGGACACGTGAAGGACTTTTCCGACGCGGCGGGTGCGCTGCCCGCGATCGTGCCCGACCTCGGCACGGTTTCGCGGGCGCTGAGCGCGGGGTCCGGACAGGACCTGACTCGCCTGCTGCAGGTCGCCAACCATTTCGCCGGGGGCTTCTCCGGAAGGCAGCAGCAACTCGGCGAACTGGCCGGACGGCTGGACACCACCTTGCGCGCACTGGACGCGGACAACGGAAAGCCGCTGAGCGACACGATGGATCGGGCGCCGGGCACGCTGGAGAAGGTCCGTGGCGCGTTGCGGGACCTGCACGGTCCGTTGTCCGACACGGAGGCGGCGGTGACCGCGTTGCGGCCGGGTGCGAACGCGCTCGGCAAGGCGACTCCGGACGTCCGCGGCGTGCTGCGCGAGAGCATTCCGCCGTTGCAACGGGTTCCCGGCGTGGCGGATCAGGCGCAACCGGCGGTCGGCGCCTTGACCGGCACGCTGGCCGACGCGCGGCCGCTGGCCCCGCTGCTGACGTCCGCGGTCACCACGGCACGGAAGCCGCTGGAGCAGATCGCCCCCTATTCGCCGGAGATCTCCGAGTTCTTCTCCGATTTCGCCGACGCCATGAAATACGGCGACGCGGCAGGGCATTTCCTCCGGATCTACACCCCGATCGACACCGAATCGGTGACCGGTCTGGTCGGGCTCAAGGATCCGACCGCAGCTCGTGACCCCTATGCCCCGCCAGGGACGGCTGGCGGGCAGCGTCGCGGTTCGGCGGCCGGGACGACAGGAGCGGGCCAATGACCGAGTCGACGCTTCGCAGGCTGTTCGGCGGCGCCCGCCCGGACGGCGTTCGCCGGCGGATCTCCCCGGTCAAGCTGGGCAGCCTCTTCGTGGTGCTGATTCTGCTGGTCGGCATCGGCCTGTTCGCGAAATCCCAGATCGTCACGACGCTGTCGCCCGGCGACACGATCACCGCGCACTTCGCCCGGAACTATCGGTTGCAGCCTTACCAATCCCAGGTCAAGGTCGGGTTCGCGCCGGTCGGCACGGTCACCGGGGTGGACGAGCAGACCGACGGCAGCGCGGTGGTTTCGCTCAAGCTGGACAAGGGAACGCTGGCGAAACTGCGGTCCAAGCCGAGCGCGGCGATCCGCCCGACCACTCTGCTGGGCGGCAACTACTTCGTCGATCTCCAGCCGGGCGGTGCTCCGGGCGAGCTGGCCGATTCCGGCATCCCGGTGGAGCGGACGCAGCTTCCGGTGGAACTCGACCAGGTGGCCAACACGGTGCAGCCGGACGCTTTGGCCGGGCTGCAGCACACGGTCGGCAAGACGGACGAGACGTTGCGCGGCGGCGGGCGGCAGGCGATCGACCAGCTCCTGGCGGACGCCCCGGACGTTCTCGAACCGGCGGGGAACGTGCTCGACGCGGCGCGCGGCCAGCACCCCGGCACTGACTTGCCGAACTTGGTCACCGGTCTGGAATCCGCGTCCGCGAGGTTGTCCGAGCATCAGGGACAGCTCGATTCGACAGTCTCGAACCTGGCGAAGGTCAGCTCCACCCTGGGCGAGGAGAGCAGTGAAATCGCCGCGACAGTCCGGGATCTGCCCGCGACGCTGCGCTCCGCCGACGCGGGACTGAACCGGCTCGACACCAGCCTCGGCAAGCTGCGTGACACTTCGGACGTCGCGCGGCCGACCGTCAAGCAGTTGTCCGCCGCGCTCACGCGCCTTGACCCGGTCCTCGCGAAGACAGAGCCGTTCGTCCGGCAGACCAATGCTCTTCTCGCCGACGCGGGACCGCTGGTGAATCAGCTCGTCCCGGTCAGCCGCGACGCGACCGGGGTTCTCTCCGACGTGCGCGGGCCGGTGCTGGACCGGCTGAACGGTCCGGTCAAGGACTTCCTGTACAGCAAGTACCACGGCGCCGGCGAGTACGCCCAGTCCACTTCGGACGTTCCGATGTACCAGGAGATCGGCGGCGCGGTGACGAATCTGGACAAGACCTCGTCGCTGTTCGACCCGAACGGGCACGCGATCGCGATCCAGGTCGGGTTCGGGCTGGGCACCGCGGGCGGGCTGCCGGTGAACCTCCAGCACTTCCTCGACCAGCTTCAGCAGCAGATCCACCTCAACCAGCAGGGGGGCCGATGAACGCGCGGCTCGGCAAGATCGGACGGGGCTGGCAGCGGGTCCGCACCGAACCAGGGCTGTTCCGCAACGTCGCGGTGCTGGCGGCGTTGATCGTGCTGGCGGCACTGGTCGGCGGCATCATCCTGGCCAACCAGCGGTTCTCCTGGCCGTGGAACGACCGGTTCACCTTCTCCGCGACGTTCGAGGACACGCCGGGCGTCAGCCCGGGCCACGGCCAGGAAGTGCGCATCGCCGGGGTGCAGGTGGGGGAGATCGAGGCGGCCGGCCTGGACGACAGCGGACGGCCCCGGCTGGAGCTGTCGATCGATTCCCGCTATCCCGTGTACCAGAACGCGACCGTCGTCCTGCGGCCGAAGAGCCCGCTGAACGAGATGTACGTCGAGCTGAGTCCCGGCGGCCCGCCCGCGCCGAAGCTGGACGCCGACGGCGTGCTGCCCGTTTCGCAGTCACAGCGCCCGGTTCAGATCGACGAGGTCCTGGGTCACCTCGACGACAACACCCGGCAGGCGCTGGCCACCCTTCTCCAGGAGTCCGACGTCGCCTTGGCCGCCGCGCCGCAGAACCTGCCCGGCGGTGTCCGGATGACGGATGAGGTGGCCAAGAAGCTGCAGCCGGTCGTCGAATCGCTGCAGTCCCGCCGGGACGCGTTGCAGCGGCTGGTGACGGCGTTGTCGCAGATCTCGCAGGCGGTCGGCGGCGACGGCGACCGGCTCGGCCGCCTCGCCGGAGATCTGAACACCACGCTGGCGGCCGTCGGCGCGCACAACGGCGACCTCAAATCGGTGCTCGGCCAGCTGCCGGACTTCACCCGGCAGCTCAAGCAGGCCACTGACGCGGTGCAGTCGCTCAGCGGCCAGCTGGACCCGACGCTGGACAACCTCAAGAACGCCGCGGGCACCCTTCCCGGAGCGTTGAACAAGCTGAGCAACACCGTCGGCAATCTCGGCAGCACCGTCGACAAGGGCATGCCGGTCGTGCAGAAGGCGCGGCCGGTGGTGCAGGACCTCCGCCCGGTGGCGTCGGATTTGCAGGCGACGCTCCCGGACCTGCGAGCGTCGACCAGCAGGCTGAACGGAGTCACGAGCGCGGCGGTGTCGAGCCTGTCCGATCTCGGCGCGTTCTTCGTCAACACCCGATCGCTGACCAGCATGAAAGACGGAAACGGCGGCATCCTGCGCGGTTTCCTCGTGCTGACCCCGCAGACGCTCGGCACGAACGCGCTGCTGCCGCTGTCCACGCCGGCCGCTCCGTACCGGTTCCCGCACTCCCCGCGCTAGGTGGTCCCGATGAACATTCCCCATGCCGCGTTGCCGAAGATCCGGCTGATCGTGCTCGGCGTGTTCGCCCTCGTCTGCGTCGTCATCTTCGGCTACCTGTGGGTCAACGCCGGCGGCAGGCTGCCGCTGGTCAGCAAGACCGGCTACCGGGTGAGCCTGAACCTCCCGAAGGCGTCGAACCTGGTCGAGAACTCGGACGTGACGATCGCCGGCGTGACCGTCGGCAAGGTCGCTTCGCTGGAGGTCGTCGGCAACGGTGCGCGAGCGACGCTTCAGCTGGACAGCAACGCGCCGCTGCACGGCGGCGCCACTGTTCAGGTCCGGCAGAAGACGCTGGTCGACGAGACGTTCCTGGAGGTCGCCGACGGCAAGGGCGCGGCGCTGGCGAACGGGGCGAGCCTGCCGGACGGCTCGGCCAAACCGGCGGTCGAGCTGAACGACGTGCTGGTCAGCCTCGACGGCGGCACCCGGCAGGCGCTGGGCGAGAGCCTGCGGTCCCTCGGCATGGCCACGCAGGACCGCAGGCAGGACATCGACCGGGCGCTGAGCGGGCTGGGCCAGCTGGGCCGGAACGGGAAGACCGCGCTCGACGCACTCGCCGCGCAGTCCGCCGACCTGAAGCAGCTGACCGGCGGCACGGCGACCCTCCTCGCCGCGCTGGACACCAGGCAGGGCGAGATCGCGGACCTGGTCGACAACGCCAACCGGCTCGCGGCGGCGACCGCGGACAACGGCCAGAGCTTGCAGGAGGTGGTGCGGAAGCTGCCCGGGGTCCTCGACTCGGCCAACGGGGCCACCGCGAGCCTGTCGAAGCTCTCGGGCGCGCTGGCGCCGGTGGCGCGGGACCTGCGCACGGCCGCACCCGACCTCACCACGGCCCTCGAGCAGCTGCCGAGGGCGGCGAGCGGCCTGCGCGGCATTCTCCCGGCGCTCGACCAGGTGCTCGGCAAGGCCCCGGCGACCGTGCAGCGGATTCAGCCGGCCGCCGCCGACCTGGATGCCCTGATCCCGTCGCTGCAGGACGATCTGCTGCAGCTGAACCCGATGCTGACCTACCTGGAGCCCTACGGCCAGGACATCGCGCACCTGTTCGTGAACTGGGGAGCCTCGCTGATGACCGGCAACAAGGACGGGAAGGCACTGCGGTTGCTGCCGGTGCTGAACCGGCAAGCCGTCACCGGCGTTCCGCTCAACACGAACGTGGGTCCGCTGAACGAACGGAATCCGTACCCCGCGCCCGGCGCGGTGCAGCCGGTTCCGTTCAGCGGTCAGTACCCGCACGTGAACCCGCTCCCGGCCCCGCGATGAGCGGCCAGCGGATCGCCACGCGGGCGGCTCTCGCGCGCCGGTGGGCGCCGCGCACTTGGACCGTGCGCGGGTGGTGCCTTGTGCTCGCAGTGGTCTGCGTCGCCGGTCTCGGCGCGGGCGGCTTGGCGAGACTTCGCGTGGAGACGACGGTCGAGTCGTTTCTGCCCTCCGGCGACCCGAGCGTGACACAGCTCGACGAAAAGGCGCGGTCGTTCGGCGGGGATCCGATCGTGGTGCTGCTCGAATCCCGGGCGCCCAAAGCGATGCTGAGCGGCCGGAACCTCGATCAGCTGGTCGGTCTCGAAGGGAAGCTGGCCGGACTGCCCGACGTGGCGAGCGTCTACGGGCCCGGGACTGTGCTGAATCAGCTCGCCGGGCGCGCGCAGGACTTGCTGGCCGAGCTGACCGGCCGCCGGGACGCTGTGCGTCAGCAAGCGGTCCAGGAGGCTGCCGCGACGGGCGCGGCACCGGAGAAGGCCCAAGCCGCGGGGCAGCGCGCACAGGACGAGTTCGATCGCCGTTACGGCTCGCTTCTGGTCCAGGGCATGCCTGCCGGGCTGCCGACCTTGAGCAATCAGCGTTTCGTGGATTCGGTCATGTATTCCGGCGACGGCGGGGTCCGCGCGCAATGGCATTTCGTGGTTCCGTCGCAGAATTCGGTGGCGGTGCTGGTCCGCCCGCGAGAGGGCATGGACCAGGACGCGACTGCCCGGCTGGCGGCCGGAGTGCGCGCGGCGGTCGGGCAGGCTCCCGCCGGTGCGGACCGGGTGACCGTTTCCGGCGTGCCCGCAGTGGCGTCGTCCATCGCGGAGCAAATCGCCAGGGAGCTTCCGGTGATCGGGGCGGTCGCGCTGGCCTCCGTTGGCCTCGCACTGTGGCTGGTGCCGTGGACACGCCGCCGGCACCGGCTGCCGCCGCTGCTGGTGACGCTGATCTCGATCCTGCTCACACTCGGTCTCTTCGGGTGGTCCGGCAAGCCGCTTTCTCTTGGCGTGGTGGCGTTTCTGTCGGTGCTTCTCGGCGTCGGCTGCTACTACCCGGCTTACTTCGTCCAGCGCGCCAAGCGTCGCACCGTGCTGGTGGTCGCGGCGGCGAGTGCTGCGAGCTTCGCGATGCTGATGGTGTCCCCGCTGCCGTTCGTCCGAGATCTCGGGATGACGCTTTCGGTAGGCGTGGTCCTTTCGGCGGTGACGGGCGCGTTGCTGCTGCGGCGATTCGCGTCCGCGGAGCCCGTCCCCGTTGCCCCGGTCAAGGCGGTGCACCGGAAACGCGGTGTCGCGATGGCGGTGCTCGCCGCCGCGCTCGCGGCGGCAGGCTGGTATTCGCTGCCTTCCTTGCCGTTGCAGGCGAATGTGGAGGCTTTCGCGACCGGGCTGCCGTCCTTGGCCGACGCGGCCGAAGTCGAGCGGGCACTGGGATCGTCCGGCGAGGTCGACCTCGTCCTGCGCGGGCCGGACGTGACGTCCCCGGCCGCGCTGCGGTGGATGCGGCAAGCGCAGGATTCCGTGGTCACCGAGCACGGCGACCAGCTTCGCCCCGCTATTTCGCTCCCGTCGCTTCTCACGTTCCTGGGCGGCGACGCGACAGCCGAGCAGGTCAGTGCCGGGATGCGATTGCTGCCGCCGTATCTCAGCTCCGCGGTGGCAAGCGAGAACCGCACCAGCTCCGTGCTCGTGTTCGGTGCGCGGACCAATGACCTGGGCGCGTTGCGGCAGTTGAGAGACGACGTGCTGCGGCGGCTGCCGAACCCGCCCGCCGGGTATCGGGCGGACCTGACGGGGTTGCCGATGGCCGCCGTGCGCGGTTCCGAATTGATTTCCGGCGATCGGGTCTGGTCCAACGTGCTCGGCATCGTCGCTTCGGGACTGGTGCTCGCCGTCGGCCTGCGGAGGCGGAGCGACGCGCTGCGAGCGGTCGCCGCCGCGACGGCCGCGACCGGGCTCGGGCTTTTCGCGCTGTGGGCGGGCGGAATCCCGCTGAGCCCGATCACTGTCGCGCTCGGCTCGCTGACCGCCGCGGTGGGCGCGGAGTTCACCGTCGTGCTCGCGGCGGCGGTCCGGACGGGCAACCCGGCGTTGCGCCGCTCGGTCGTCCTCGCTGCTATCACGTCCGCGGCCGGCTATGCGGCGCTGGTCGTGTCGAAGCTGGCGGTCATCCAGCAGTTCGGGCTTCTGCTCGCCGGTTCCGTCGTGCTGGCTCTGCTGTCCGCGGCCTGCGTGGTCGCGGTGTCGGTGCCCGGGCCGCCGCGAAAGAGAGAAACACCCACCGCAAGGAAACCCGCGCTGAAGACACTCGAGGAGGTGCGTTGACCATGCCAGCCGACGACGAAACCGAGGAGACCGCCCGCAGCGGGGTCGCCACGGTCGTGGCCGAGGACGACGACGTCGAGGCCGTGGAAGAGGAATCCGGCCTTCCCCGCGGCGGCGAGGACGCGGAGCCGTCTCGGCAGTCCTGGATCCGTTCGGTGCTTTCCCGGGTGCGCCGCGCGGTGCGGCTGCCGCGCACCCGGAAGGGCCGGATTGTCGCGGTGCTCGTGCTGGCGGTGCTCGTCGGCGGCGGAACCGGCGGTTACTTCTGGTGGGACGCCGGGCGGTTGCCCGCCGGAGCGGCGTTCCGGGTCGGCGGCACGGTCGTCACGGTCGATCAGCTCAACGCCGAGGCGGACCGGCTGCGCGCGCTGTACGGGCTCCAGGTCCCGACCGACCCGGCCAAACTCGACGGATTCCGCCGCGCGGTCGCGAAAGCCGACGCGGTGCGGATCATTCTCGACGGCCAAGCCCGGCAGCACGGGATCGTCGTCGCCGACAAAACCGCGCAGGACGTGCTGACCCGGTACGTCTCGCAGCAGTCCGGCGACGGCGCCGACGCCAAAGCGAACTTCGTGCAAGGCCTCGGCGCGGCGGGCACCTCGGAGCAGGCGGTCCTCGACGAGATCAAGCACATGCTGGCGGTCAACCAGCTTTTCGGCCAGCAGACGCACGGAGTCGCGGTCAGCGACCAGCAGGTCCGCGACGCCTTCCCGAAGCGGCAGGCCTCGCTTGGCACCCCGGAGAAGCGGGAGATCCGCAACATCGTCGTACGCACCCAGGACGAGGCCAAGCAACTCCTCGGCCAGGTCTCTTCGGGGGCGGTTTTCGAGGGCCTCGCGAAGAAATCCAGCCTGGACGACCAGACTCGCGCCTCCGGCGGGGATCTCGGCGCGCTGACCGCGGATCAGCTCGACCCGGCATACGCCAAAGCCGCCTTCGCCACGCCGTCGGGCGCAGTGTTCGGTCCGGTGCAGACCTCGCACGGGTGGAATGTGGGCAAGGTCGTGTCGGTGGTGCCCGCAGTGCCGGCGCAATTCGACGCGGTGAAGGACAAGCTGAAGCTGCAGCTGACCAACGAACAGCTGATGAGCCGCTGGCAGGACTGGCTGACCCAGCAGATCCGGTCGGCCGCCGTGCAGTACGCCGACGACTACCGGCCGGCGGACCCGGACGCGCCGCCGCCGACCGGCCTGGACGGGCAGCCCGCGGCACCGGTCCCGGCTCCGGCGGGCAAGTAGGTCTGTCCTATGTGGATGCTGGCCGTCCTGCAGCTCGCGCTGGCGGGCGCATTGGGGCTCGTCGGGGAATGGGGCCGGCGCAACGCCCGGGTCCTGTCCGGAGCGGGCCCGGGCCGGGAGCACCGGGAGGCGGTGCTGCGGCGGGGAGCGCTGGGCTGCGAGGCGGTCGCGGCGTTGTTCGCGATCGCCGTTGTCGCCGATCTCGCCTGACAGTTCCGGGCGATCCGAAGTTCACGGGAAAGGAAACATCGATGGTGCAGTACGACAAGCTCTACCTCGGCGGGGAGTGGACGAACCCGCACGGCCGCGACGTCATCGAGGTCGTGTCGGCGTCGACCGAAGAGCCGCTGGGCTCGGTGCCGCTGGGCGTCGAGGCGGACATCGACGACGCGGTCGCGGCCGCGCGCCGGGCGTTCGACGACCCGTCGGGCTGGTCTTCCTGGGAACCGGCTCGCCGGGCCGAGGTGATGGAGCGCCTCGCCGACGCGCTCGACGTGCGCAAGGACGAGATGGTGCGCCGGATCAGCGCGCAGAACGGGATGCCGATCGTCGTCGCGGAGCAGTTGGAGGGCGCGTTCCCCAGCATGCTGTTGCGCTACTACGCGAATCTGGCTCGCGAGAGCGCCGCCGAGGAGGAACGGCCGGGGCTGCTCGGCGGGACGACCCTGGTCCGGAAGAAGCCGATCGGCGTGGTCGGGGCGATCGTGCCGTGGAACTTCCCGCAGGCACTTACCTTTTTCAAGGTCGCACCGGCCATGGCGGCCGGGTGCACTGTCGTCGTCAAGCCTTCGCCGGAGACGGTGCTGGACACGTTCCTGCTCGCGGAAGCGGCGGAGGAGGCCGGTGTTCCGCCGGGGGTGCTGAGCTTCGTGCCCGCCGGACGGGAGGTCGGCGCCTACCTGGTTTCGCACCCCGGTGTGGACAAGGTCGCGTTCACCGGGTCGACCGCGGCCGGCCGGGCGATCGGCGAGGCGTGCGGCAGGCTGCTCCGCCCGGTGACGCTGGAACTGGGCGGCAAGTCCGCGGTGATCGTGCTGGACGACGCGGACCTCTCCGGGAGCGTCGAGCAGCTCTTCGCCACGTCGTTCATCAACAACGGCCAGACCTGCTACCTGGGCAGCCGGATCCTGGCCCCGCGCGGCATCTACGACCAGGTCGTGGACCTGTTCTCCGGCTTGGCCGGCGGCCTCGCGGTGGGCGACCCGCTGGACCACGCGACCCAGATCGGCCCGATGGCCAGCGCCCGGCACCGCGACCGGGTCGAGTCCTACATCGCCAAGGGCAAGGCTGAAGGTGCCCGGCTCACCGCGGGCGGCGGACGGCCCGAGAAGCTGGACAAGGGGTGGTACGTACAGCCGACGGTGTTCGCCGACGTCGACAACGCCTTCACGATCGCGCAGGAGGAGATCTTCGGCCCGGTGCTGTCGGTCATCCCTTACGACGGGGTCGACGACGCGGTGCGCATCGCCAACGATTCCGACTACGGCCTCGGCGGCTCGGTGTGGACGGCGGATCCCGGACGCGGGGCGGAGGTCGCCAAGCGGGTCAATACGGGCACCATCGGGGTCAACGCTTATCTGCCCGATCCGACCGCGCCGTTCGGCGGGGTCAAGGCGAGCGGGATGGGCCGCGAGCTCGGGCCGGAAGGGCTGGCGGCTTATCAGCAGCTCCAGTCGGTCTATCTGGACCGGCGGTAGCGGAAACCGCGGACCGCGGCGCCGGGTGTGCGAACCCGGTGCCGCGGTCTTTCGTTTTGCCCGTCCACAGCGACCAGGGGAGACTTCGGTGGGAATGCCGCCCGGGGACCGAGTTCCGGCCACTGAAACCGTGCGCGCCCGAGGCGCGTCGCCGCGGTTAACGTCCGTCGCATGACCGCTCGCACCGCCGTCGACGCGCACGCGCACCACTTCGGGACGGACCTGCCGCTGCCCGCGGGCGACGCGCCCCGGCTCGTGCTCGACGGGGACAGCGGGCGGATCATGCGCGGGGAGAACACTTTCCGGGTGGTGTCGCCGGTGCTCTGGGACGTGCCCCGGCGGCTCGCGGAGATGGACCGGGCCGGGATTTCCCATCAGGTGATCTCCCCGGTGCCGGTCGCCATGGAGTACGCCGCCGAGCAGCCCGCCTACGCCGCCGCGACGAACGATTCGATCGCGTCGGCATGCGAGGCCGCCGGTGGCCGCCTGTTCGGATTGGGCTGCCTCCCGCTGGCCGACGGCGAATCCGCGAGAACAGAGCTCGAGCGGTGCCTCCGGATCGGCTTGCGCGGAGTCGAGATCGGGACGAGAGTCGGCGAACTCGATCTCGACGCTTCCGAACTCGACTCCTTCTGGGCGGCGTGCGACGACCTCGGGGCAGCGGTCTTCGTGCATCCGGTGGAGGGCGGGAAGGGCGTCGTGCGGCGTGCGGGCGCACCGTACGACCTCGGACTCGGCATGTTGACCGACACCGCGATCGCCGCGTCGGCGTTGGTGTTCGGCGGTGTTCTCGGGCGGTACCGCGGGCTGCGGGTCGCGCTGGCGCACGGCTGTGGCGCGTTCCCGTGGGCCTATCCCCGTCTCCGCGTCGCCGCCGCTCTGTCCCGAGGGGACACCGCCGAGGACTGGGACCGCGAGGCGCGCCGCTTGTACGCCGACACCTTGGTTTTCGACGACGAGCACCTGCGGTTGCTGGTCCACCGCTTCGGCGCGGAGCGGCTGCTGCTGGGCAGCGACGCCCCGTTCTTCCCGGACCAGATGGCGAAATCGATGGCATCGATCCAATCAGGGCTGCGAAGCGAGGCCCTTCCCCGGCGCGCCGGCCACGAATTCCTGGCGGCGAACGCTTTCGAATTCCTGGGCCTGCCGGCACTGAACGCGAACGAAGGAGCACAGCGATGACGTTGACGAGCGAAGACCTGGTCGAGGTGCCGGGACTGGCGAGCCGGTGGGTCCGCCTGGCCAGCGGCGCGCGGGCGCACTACATGACCGCCGGGGACGCCGGCCCGGCCGTGATCCTGTTGCACGGCGGGCTTCCCGGGTCCTCCGGGCTGGCGGGCTGGCGGTTCATGGCCCCGTATCTCGGCGAGCGCGGCTTCCGCGTGTACTGCCCGGACATGCCGGCGTTCGGCCTCTCCGACCCGCGCCCGGAACACTGGCCGCGCGGGATGGAGGACTTCGTCGATTTCGTCCACGAGTTCGCGAACGCGCTGTGCCTGGACCGGTTCCACCTCGCGGGCAACTCGATGGGCTGCATGAACACGGTGAACTACACGGTGGCGCATCCGGACCGGGTGGCCAGCTTCGCGTTGATCGCCGGCGACATCGGCGACGTCGTGCCCGAGGACGTCCCGCCGCCGCGCGGCCAGTTCCACATGACCGCCTACGACGGCACGCGCGAGGGCATGCGCTCGATGATGGAGTCGATCATCCACCGCACCGAGGCGGTCAGCGACGACCTCGTGGAGATGCGGTTCCGGTCGGCCCGCGACCGGATGGAGGCGCACCGGCAGTTCTGGCCGACGCTGCTGCAGTACCGCCACCTCGCGCCGTGGACGGACCAGAACCGCGCCGCGCGGCTGGTCACCAAGGGCCGTCTCGACCGGCTCGACATCCCCGGCATCTACCTCTACGGCCGCCAGGACATCCTGACGCCGGTCGAATGGGGCTACACGCAGGAGGACCACCTGCCGAACGTCCAGTTCTTCTACCCCGACGACTGCGGGCACCAGGGCCAGACCGACCGGCCGGACTTGTTCAACCCGGTCTTCCACGAGTTCTTCTCGTCCGGCACGGTGTCCGGCGAACTCGCGGACAAGGCCGGGGTCTCGGATCGGCGGCCCGAGCTGCCGCTGGTCAAACGCGGCTGACGCCCCGCGCACGGTGGTCGTGCCGGTCAGCGGATCCGCACGACCACCTTGCCGGTGGCCCGCCGGGTGTCGAGCAGTTCCAGGGCCCGGCGCGCTTCGGCTAGGTCGAGGACGTGCCCGACGAGCGGCCGGATCGCGCCCGAGGCCGCCAGGTTCTCCAGCTCGCGCGCCAAATTCCGGACCACGGAGGGGAATCTCGCCACGTAGGGGTCCAGCGCCACGCCGACTACGCTCAGGTCCCGCAGCAGCAGCCGGTTCACCTTCACCGTCGGGATCGTCCCGGCGGCGAAGCCGACCACGGCCAGCCGTCCGCCGACGTCGAGGCAGCGGAGGGAATCGGTGAACCGGTCGCCGCCGACGGGATCGACGACGATCTGCGCGCCGCCGCCGGTCAGCTGCCGGACCTTCTCCGGCCAGTCGTCGCCGGTGCGCAGCACCTCCTCGGCACCGGCCTCCCTCGCGACGCGTTCTTTGTCCACTGTGGAGACAACGGCTATCGGATGCCCGCCCAGCGCGCGCACCAGTTGGAGGGTCGCGGTGCCGACACCGCCGGACGCACCGTGCACCAGCACCTGCTCACCCCGTTGGAATCCGACGCGGTGCAAGGAGAACCACGCGGTCGCGTAGTTGAGGTACAGCGCTGCGCCCGCGGTGAAGTCGAAATCGTCTGGCAGTTTCACCGTGTAGTGCGGGATCGCAAGCGCGCGCTCGGCGAGCGCGCCCCAGACCGACAGGCTCGCCACCCGGTCTCCCGGTCGCAAGCCGGAGCCCGCAGGGGCCTCCCTTACGACCCCGGCCACTTCGCCGCCCGCGACGTACGGCGGCGGCGCGCCGTGCTGGTACTGGCCTCGGGTCTGCAGGAGGTCCGGAAAGGACACTCCGGCCGCGTGCACCTCGATCAGCAGCCGCCCGTCCGCCCAGGGATGCGCGCCGTCGGGCTCGGGCACCTCGGCGACGGAGCCGCCGGAGGGGCCGGTCAGTTCGGTGACAAGAAAGCCCCGCATGATCAGCTCCGCACCTTCGGCGACGTGACCGATCGGATGTTGAGGCTGTCGCCGCCGTCGACGGTGAGCACCTGGCCGGTCACCCGCGACGCGGCGGGCGAGGCGAAGAAGGCGACCGCTTCGGCGATGTCCTCGGGCCGCACCAGGCCGCCCGGCATGCTTTCCCGCCAGGCGTCGACGATGTCCGGCGGCATCGACAGCACGCCGGAGCTGGCGGTCATGCCCGGCAGGACGGCGTTGGCCGTGATCCCGGCGGTGACGTTCTCCGCCGCGACTGTCTTCATCATCCCCAGCAGCCCGGCTTTGCTGGTGCTGTACGAGACCTGACCGGGCAGGCCCTGCGTGCCGGCGGTGCTGGAGACCAGCACTACGCGGCCGAACCCGCGCTCTCGCATCCCGCGCAGGCAGGCCTGAAGCACCCGGAACGTGCCGGTCAGGTTGACTGCCAGGTCCTTCTCCCAACGCTCCAGGGAAAACCGGTGCGCGGAACCGAACATCGTGGTGAGTGCGGCGTTGCCGACGTAGACGTCGATGTCGTCCAGCGCGGGAAGCTCGCCGGCGGCGATGTCGGCCTGGTAGGTGCAGCCCGGCTCGCGGTCCAGCGTCTCGACCACGACGCCGTCGGCCGCCAGCCGCGCCGCGATCGCCTGCCCGATCCCGCCCTCGCGGGCCGCCCCGGTGACCAGTGCCTTGAGCTTCACGCTGTTTTCCTTCCGTGGTCGGATAGGCCCTCGTCGAACGACGGCAGCGCCGGATGTCCCTGCAACCGCAGCACGAGCAAGGCCGTCTGCACGCTGAGCTGATCGTTCGCATCGGCTGCGACGTCGAGCCCGGTGGCGTGGCGCACCCGCGCCAGCCGCAGCCGGACGGTGTTCTCGTGCACGCCCAGCCGCGCGGCCGACACGCGTACGCTGCGGCCGCTGTCGAAGAACTGTTGCAAGGTCGACAGCAGATCCGCTTCGGCGGTCTCGCCGGTCAGCAGCGGGCCGAGAATGTCGTGCAGGTACTCGCGAACGGCCGCGACCGCACTGTTCGCGACGAACAGCCGGGCCGGGCCGAGATCGTCGGCGGCCAGCACTCGCGGCGACGACGGACCGACGAACCGGTTCACACACCGCGCCGCCTCCTGCGCCTCCCGATACGCGCGCCCGAGTTTGGCCGGTTCGCTCACCGGCGACACTCCGGCGACGAGGCTGGCGCAGCCCGGCAGTTCGGCGGCGACCGCGCGCAGAGCCGCCTTCGTGCGCGCGGCCATGCCGGTTTCGGTCGCCTCGATCAGCAGCAACACGCCCTCCGAGCCCCGGGTGGCCAGCACCTCGGCACCGAGCCGTTCCTCGACGGCGTGCGCGAGCCGCTCGGCGTTCGCGCAACCGATGACGTACGCGAGCACCCGCCGGGCCTTGGTGTCGACGCCGAGGTACTCGCCGCTCGCCCGCAGGTCGTCCATGGTGGAGGAACCCCGGATCAGCTGGCGCGCCAGCGACGAACGGGCGTTCCACGCCGCCGCGGCGACCCGGCGTTGCACCGCGAACTCGGTACCCGCGTGCACAGCGGTGCGTTCCGCGACGAGGCGGTCCTCGGGACGGAGCACGGAAGGATGCTCGACCAGCACGAGCCAGCCGAAGGTTTCGCCGCGATGGACGGCGGGAACGACGAGATGCCGCCGGGTGAGCCCGTGCCGGCTCGCGGGCACGAGGCCGTCCCGTTCCCCGATTTCGGCGAGGGAGCGCAGGCGGATCGGGCTTGCACCGGGCGGGCTTTCCGTCGCGATCAGCCGGTCTTGGACGCCGAAGAGCGCGGTGACCTTGCCGGTGAGTTCGGCGCATGCGGCGACTAGCGCGGCGAGGCCGCCGGGGCCGCCGACGAGTTCGCTCAAGCGTCGTTCGGCGGCCGTCTCCGCGGCGAGCCGACCGGATTCGGCAAGCGCGGCGGACGCCAGCGCGGCGAGCGCGGTGAGGCGTTCGAGCACCTGGTCGTCGACCGTGATGTACGCGGGGTCGGTGAGGGTGAGCACCGCGGCCGTGCCCACCGGCACGGAAACGACGGTTCCCGCGGCGTCGTGGCTGATCCCGGTGCTGACTTCGCCGGGGCAGCGCAGGTGTGCGCTCCCGAACCCGGCGACCACCGGCGCCTGGTCCAGCAGCGCCCGCCACGTTTCCGCGGTCACTGGGCGAGTTTGGTTTTGATTTCGGCGCGCAGCACGTGTTTCTGCACTTTCCCGGTGGCGGTCATCGGCAGTTCGGCGACCACCTCCAGCCGTTCCGGGAGCTTCGGCGTGGCGACGTCGCGCTCCCGGAGGTAGGAGGTCAGGTCCGCGAGCGCCGGAGCCGCGTCGCCCGCGGGCACGACGTAGGCGCAGACGCGTTCGCCGAGCCGCTCGTCCGGCATGCCGACCACGGCCACCGCCCCGACGGCGGGATGTTCGAGCAGCAGATCCTCCAGCTCGCGTGCGCTGATGTTGAGGCCGCCGCGGATTACGATGTCCTTGAGCCGCCCGGTGACCCGCACGTACCCGTCCTCGTCCATGAAACCGAGATCGCCGGAGCGGGAATACCCCTCAGCCGTGAACAATGCTGAAGTCTGTTCGGGGTCGCGGTAGTACTCCAGCATGTGGCTGGGCCCGTGGTAGGCGATGTCGCCCTCGGTGCCGCGCGGCACTTCGGCGCCGGTCTCATCGACGATCTTCACCGCGGCTCCGGCGACCGCGCTGCCGTCGGAGGTCGCCGAGCGGTCCGGCGGATCGTCCAGCGTGCACATGGTGGTCAGGAAGTTCTCCGAGCGCCCGTACAGGCTCAGCACCCGGCAGCCGGCGAACTTCTCGGCCGCGCGGCGCACGATCGAGCCGGGGATGGGCGAGCCCGCGCACACCCACAGCCGCAGGCTGCTCGCGTCGTGCCGATCGGAATCGTGGGCGGCGGTGAGCATCTGCAGGAACGGCGTCGCGGTGACCGCGGCAGTGCAGCCGTGCTTGGCGATGCGCTGCAGCCCTTCCTCCGGCTCCCACGCCTCCATGAAGTGCGAGGACGCGCCCGCGAGGAGCGGCAGCACGACGCTGGTCACGAGCCCGGTGCTGTGGGTGACCGGAGACGGGCCGAACTGGACGTCATCCTCGGTGTACTGCACGGATTTCGCGATGGCCTCGGCGCTGGCGCGCAGCGTGTTGAAGGTGTGGAAACAGCCCTTGGGGCGCGAGGTGGTGCCGGAGGTGTAGACGATGAGGAACCCGTCGTCCGCCGAGGGCGGCGGGGCCAGGTCCGGCTCCGGCCCGGCCATCAGGTCGTCGAGCGAGGCGGCGGACCCGTGCTGGCCGCGTGCGACGACCAGCGATTCGAACGCCGGATTTTCCTTGCGCAGCGCGGAGAACATCTCCAGATGCCCGAAACCCTTGAACTCTTCGCAGGTGATCGCGACCTTGGCGCCGGAGTGCCCGAGCACGTAGCCCACCTCGGTCGCCCGGTAGATCGGCATGATCGGGACCAGCACCGCGCCGAGCCTGCTGACGGCGGCGGCGATGACGGCGAACTCGGTCCAGTTGGGCAGTTGGACGGCGACCCGGTCGCCCCGCCCGATGCCCAGTTCGCGCAGCCCGCCGGCCAGCCGCAGGCTCTGCGAACGCACCGCGGAGTAACTGCGGCTGGTCGTTCCGTCGGAGACGAAGACTTTGGCGCCGTGGGTCCGGCTCCGGGTTTCCAGGAGTTCGGCCAATCCGTCCCGGTGCCAGTAACCGGCCTCGTAGAAGGCCTGGATCTCGTCCTCGCGATAGCGGTCCCGCACGGTCGGCGTTGACATGCGTGTGCCCTTCCCATGAGCGAGTGGTGTGCGTCACTCAAGTTGGTCCAAACTTATAATGATCGGACCAAAGATGCAAGCATGGCCGGATGGAATGTCAGTGCCTGTGCCGCCCGCTCGGCCACGACCCCAGCATCTGCAGCGTGAACGCCATGCCCGGCCTGACGGTGCCGCTCGCCCCGCGAACCGGAGCACGGGTGCCCGCGTGTGCGTTCTGTTTCCGGGCGGTGACCGCGCCGCGCAAGGCGGAGGGTCAGTTGATCAGCACGCCGCCGTCCACCGGAAGGCTGACCCCGGTGATGTAGGCGCTCGCGTCCGAGGCCAGGAAGACGGCGGCCGCGGCGACGTCGGCCGGGTCGCCGATCCGGCCGAGCGGGATCTTCGCGTCGATGATCTTGCGCTGGTAGTTCTCGCTGTAGTGCGCGGTCGCCTCGCTGGGGAAGACGCCGGGCAGCAGCGCGTTCACCCGGATCCCGCGCGGGCCCCACTGCGCGGCGAGGTCCCGGGTGAGGCCCAGCACCCCGGCTTTGCTCGCGCTGTATCCGGCGGCGGGCATCTTCGCCGTGGTCAGCGCCATCACGCTGGAAATGTTGACCACCGACGAACCCGGCCCCATCACCTGGCCGCAGGCCTGCGCCATCCAGTAGGCCGCGAAGAGGTTCAGTTCCACCACCGACCGGAACTGTTCCGGCGGGTCTTCGGTCGCCGGGTGGTATTCCCCGCCCGTGCCGGCATTGTTGATCAGGATGTCGACCCTGCCGAACTTCTGCTTCGCTGCGGCCACGAGTGCGTTGCAGTCGTCGATGTCGGTGACGTCGGTGCGCACTGCCAGTGCGTTCTTCCCGGCAGCCCGCGCGGTTTCCCGGAGCTGCTCTTCGCGGCGGGCGCCGAGCGCGACCGAAGCGCCTGCCTCGGCGAGAGCGAGGGCGAACGCGACACCGAGTCCGGAGGACGCCCCGGTCACGATGGCGACTTTGCCGTCGAGACGAAATCGGTTCATCCTCCGCTTCTAACACGCCTGGCCCGGACGTCTCGCGTTCGCGCAAAGCGGCGACTGTCGAGATCTCCAGTGCCGCGTCGCCGGGCTGTTGCGTGCTTGGTGGCCCGCTGGACACAGTGAGGCGGTGCCGGAACTCGATCACGATCAACTGCGCCGCCGGGTGGTGCGGCACTGGCCCGGCAGCGAACTGACTGGCTTGCACCGGCTGCCCGGCGGCGTTTCCAGCCTGACCTTCGCCTCGGTTCTGCGTCGGCCGGAGCGACCCGACACCCGTGTGGTGCTCAAGGTGGCCCCGCCCGGTCTTGCTCCGGTGCGCAACCGGGATGTGTTGCGCCAGGCCAGAATCCTGAGACTGCTGGGTGCGGACGGCAGCGTGCCGGTACCCGAGGTGCTGGCCGAGGACGACGACAGCCCGCCGCTGTTCGCGATGACCCTGGTGCCGGGCCAGTCCTACGAACCGTTGCTGGACGTCACTGCGCAACCTCCGTCGCCGAGCGTGGTCACGGCCCGCGTGCTCGCGGCGGCCCGGGCCCTCGCGCGGCTGCAGAAGGTGCCGCCGCCGAGGGAGCGGGCGATACCCGTCCGCGACGAACTGGATCGCTGGGCGCGACTGCTCGACACGGTCGACCCGGGAATCGCGCCCCAGCACGAGCAGCTTTACCGCGAGCTTGCCGCCCGTGTTCCGGCTCCGGTCGCGCCGTGCTTGTCGCACGGGGACTACCGGCTGGCCAACATGCTGTTCACCGGGGAACGGCTCGCCGCGGTGATCGACTGGGAGATCTGGTCGGTCGGCGATCCCCGGGCGGATCTCGCCTGGCTGCTGATGCACACCGATCCGCCGCACCGCTTCCACGAATACCGCGACGAGGCGAACGTTCGGGCGGGCCGCGGAATGCCGTCGCGGGCCGCCTTGCTGGACGCCTACCAGGAGGTCCGCGGCGACGATCTCCCCGGCCTGCCGTGGTTTCTCGCCTACTGCCACTACAAAGCGGCGGCGACGCTGTCGGTGTTCGTGAAGCGGAACCGGCGCAGCGCCGCTCCCGAGGCCCGCCTCGTCACCGCGGCCGAGAGCCTGCCCGGAGTGATCGAACGGGGCCGGGACATCCTCGCCCAGTCAACCTAGCCACTGGAGGAATCCACATGGAGTGGTCCATCCCCGCCGACGTCGAACAGTTCGTCCAGGACCTCGACCGGTTCATCGAGGCCGAAATCAAGCCGCTGGAAGCGGACAATCCGGACCTGTTTGACCACCGCCGCGAGTTCACCCGCACCGACGTGGACCGCGACGGCATCCCCACCCGCCGCTGGCGCGAACTGATGCGCGAAGCTCGCCGCCGGGCCGACGCCGCCGGGTTCTACCGGTACCCGCTGCCGTCCGCCCTCGGCGGCAAGGACGGGACCAACCTGGCGATGGCCGTCATCCGCGAGCACCTCGCCGGGCTCGGACCCGGGCTCCACGCGGAGCTGAGCCACGAGGCGTCCGTGGTGGCGAATCTTCCGCTCGCCCTGGTGCTGCACGAGTACGGCACGCCCGCGCAGAAGGAGGCGTACCTGGAGCGGCTCGTCTCAGGCGAGCTGGAGATGGCCTTCGGACTCACCGAACCCGGCCACGGCAGCGACGCGACCTACCTGGAGACCACTGCGCGCCGCGACGGGGACGACTGGGTGATCGAGGGCGCCAAGCGGTTCAACAGCGTGGTGGACGTGGCCGAAGTCGATCTGGTGTTCGCCCGGACCTCCGGCGAGCCGGGCAAGGCGGCCGGGATCACCGCGTTCCTCGTGCCGACGAACGCGCCGGGCTTCGAGATTCCGTACTACCACTGGACATTGAACATGCCGAGCGATCACGCGGAGGTCCGGCTGAACGAGGTCCGGGTGCCCTCGTCGGCGATTCTCGGCGAGGAGGGCCGCGGCCTCGACTGCGCGCAGCTCTTCGTGCACGAGAACCGGATCCGGCAGGCTGCTTCGTCACTCGGTGCCGCGCAGTTCTGCATCGACCGCAGCGTGCGCTACGCGGGGGAGCGGACGGTGTTCGGCAAAGCGCTGCACGAGCAGCAGGGCATCCAGTGGCAACTCGTCGAACTGCAGACCGACGCCGAACTGGTGCGCAACACCTTGTACAAGACCGCCTGGCTGATGGACACGCACGGCCGCACCGGCGTCACGGACAAGGTCTCCATGGTCAACATCCGCGGCAACCAGCTGGCCTGCCGCGCCGCGGACCGGGCGATGCAGATCCACGGCGGCACCGGTTACACCCGGCATCTGCCCTTCGAACACATCTACCGGCACCACCGCCGCTACCGCATCACCGAAGGCTCCGACGAACTGCAGCTGCGCCGGATCGCCGGTTCGCTGTTCGGCTTCCGGAAGAGCTGACCTCAGCGGCGGAGCGTGGCCAGGCCGTTGCCGGCGAAGCCAGCGATCAGATCGCTGAGCGCCGGGGTCTGCGCCAGCTTCGCCGGCCAGTACGCGATGGAGAAGATGACCCCGAGGCACGCCTGGGTGCCCGCGGAGATCGCGTCAGCGGCGGCATCGGGGTAACACCGGGCGACCGCGGTCTCCCAGCGGTCCACGTACTGGCGCCGCCGCCGGTCGAATTGGCGTTTCCACGGTTCCGCCAGCGAGCGGTCCTCGCGCTGGTAGATGTTGACCAGATGCCGGTGCCCGACCGCGAACCCGACGTGGTGGCGGATCAGCCGCTCCAAATCCTTCGCCGGGTCCTCGTGCACCGGCGCGGTGGCGCTGAGCAGCTCGTCCAGCGCCTCGTTGAAGAGCGCGGCGAGGATTTCGTCCTTGCCGGAGAAATGGCGGTACAGCGCGGGCCCGGACAGGCCGGCGCGCTTGCCGAGCTCGTCGACACCGACGCCGTGGAAGCCCTTCTCGTAGAAGACCGCGGCGGCGGTGTCCAGGATTTTGCGGTCCCTGTCCACCGGCCGAATCTAGCACGACTGTGAACGATCGTTATTGCGGTTAGACTCGGCAGGCGGGGACGAGCGGAAGGGCACGGCGAGGTGCGCACGGAAGCCGAACTGGCCGAGCGGGGCCGCGCGCTGCTGCGGGAAGCGGCGGCGAGGGCCGGCGTGGCGCTGCCCGAACCGATCGGCCTGGCCGGTTTCGACGGGCCGCTCACCGCCCTCGCCGCTGCGCTGCGCGAGCAGTTGCCGGAAGCGCCGCAGTTGGCAGTCCTCCTCGCTGATACGCAGGATTTGCGGTACGAGATCAGAGAATGGCTCGACGGTCAGCGGGCGCGCAGACTGGACGCGCTGGACGATGGGCTCTCCCAGTTGCGGAAGGTGTCCGATCCGGACAGCCTGCTGGCGCGTGCCTGCGAGGCGGTGGTCCGGTCGTGCGGGTTCGACCGCGTGATGCTGTCCAAGGTCGAGGGTTCGCTGTGGCGGCCGTGGAAGAGTTTCGCCGTGACCGACGCCGATCCGGAACGAGCGTTTCGCGAATGGATGCGCACCGTGCCGGAGATCCGGCTGGACAACCTGGTGCTGGAGACTGAGATGGTCCGGCGCAGGGAAGCAGCATTGGTGACCGACCCGCGCGGGGACCCGCGCGTCTACCAGCCGCTGCTGCGTGCTTCCGGGCTCAATTCCTATGTCGCGGCTCCGTTGATGCCGACCGGCCGGGTGATCGGTTTCCTGCACGCGGACTGCGAGTCTCGCCCGGTCGCCGAACTGGACCGGGACATCCTCGGCGCGTTCGCGGACGCCTTCGGCCGCCTCTTCGAACGCGCGGTTCTGCTGCGTCGCCTGCGGGAACAACGGGAGCAGGTGCGGGAAGCGATGCGGACGGTGGAGGCCGTGCTCGAGGACCTCGCGTCCGCGGAGATCGAACTCGCCGCCCGGCCGCTTCACTCACTGCGCCCCGCGCCAGCCCCGGCCCGCTCCTCGGCCACGCTCGAAGCACTGCTCACCGGGCGTGAGCTCGAGGTGCTGGCGCTGATGGCCACCGGCGCGACGAACAGCCGGATCGCCGACGAGCTGGTGATCGCGGACGGCACGGTGAAGTCGCACGTCAAGCGCATCTTGCGGAAGCTGTGCGTGGAGAACCGGGCGGAGGCCATTTCGCGGTATCTCCGGCTGACCATGGGCGACCGGGGTCTCTGAAAACCCGGGCGGGGCCTTGAACGCGAGCCGTCCGCGAATTATGGTCCAATAGTTAAACCTAAGGCGGAGGTGGCGGGTGCGGGCGATCGTGCTGCGGGAGTTCGGGACTGCCGACGTGCTGCGTCCGGAGGAAGTGCCCGATCCGGAACCGGAGCCGGGCTGGGTCGCCGTCCGGCTCAAGGCGAGTGCGCTGAACTGGCATGACGTGCTGGTCCGGCGTGGCCAGTATGGATCGCCGTTGCCGCATGTGCCCGGTGCCGACGGTGCTGGCGTCCGGACGGACACCGGCGAAGAGGTGGTCGTCCTCCCGTCCTTGTGGTGGGGCGACGACGAATCCGCGCCCGCGCCGGGCTGGGAGATCCTCGGGGATCACCGGCCCGGCACTTACGCTGAGGTGGTACAGGTGCCTGCGGAGTGCGTGGCGCCGCGTCCGGCCGGATACAGCTGGGAGCAGGCCGCCGCGTTGCCGCTGGTCGGGTTGACCACCTACCGGGCGTTGTTCAGCCGCGGCGGGCTGCGCGAAGGCGAGTCGCTGCTCGTCTTGGGCGCGGGCGGCGGTATCGCGACGACGGCAGTCGCTTTCGGTTGCGGCGTAGGCGCTTCGGTCGTGGTCACGTCCTCGTCGGAGAGCAAGATCTCGCAGGCTCGCGAACTGGGCGCCGACGGCGGGGTGCTTTACACCGAAAGCGACTGGGCGCAGCAGGCGAAGGCGCTTTCGTCCGGCGGCAAGGGCTTCGACCTCGTGCTCGACTCGGTCGGCAGCTGGCCGGAGTCGGTGCAGGCGCTGCGTCCGGGCGGTCGGCTCGTGGTGCTGGGCGCTTCCGCGGCGGAAAAGGCTCCACTCGACGTGCGGCCGTTCTATTTCGGGCAGTACAGCCTGCTGGGCACCACGATGGGCAGCCCGCGCGATTTCGCGGGGCTGCTCGCCCTGCTGGACAGCCGGTCGATCGCGCCGCCGGTCGTCGACCGGGTTTTCCCGCTCGACGAGGCGGCGGCCGCGCACCGCTACCTGGAACAGGGCGGCGGCTTCGGAAAGGTGGTTCTGCGGCATGACTGACGCTCTGGTCCGATACGAGGTCGACGCCGCCGGCGCGGCCTACGTCACGCTCGACGATCCGGCGACCCGCAACGCGCTCAGCGACGAACTCCTCGACGAACTGTTGCGGGCACTGGAAACCGCCCGCGCGGACGACGAGGTCCGGGTTGTGGTGCTGGGCTCCTCGCACGACCGGGTGTTCTCGTCCGGCGGCAATCTCAAAGCCTTCGCCGACAAGCGCCCGCCGATCGTCAAATATGCCGGGCTCGATCGGTTCCCGCGCTTGTTCAAGCTCATCGGCGCGCTCGGCAAACCGGTGATCTGCGCGGCGGGCGGCGATGTTCTCGCCGGGGCCTTCGGTCTCGCGCTGGCGTGCGATCTGGTGCTGGCCAAGGAATCCGCGCGGTTCGGCTGCCCGGAGATCAACGTCGGGGCGTTCCCGTTCATGATCTCCGCGCTGATCTACCGCAACGTCGACCGGATGAAGGCCAACGAACTGATGATGCTCGGCGACAAGATCACCGCCGCCGAGGCGCGGGACCTCGGCGTGGTGAACAAGGTCGTCCCGGACGCGGAGTTCGACGAGACCGTGCGGTCCTGGGCGCACCGGGTGGCGGAAAAGTCTCCGCTGCTGATGAAACTCGGCAAGAACGCGATCGACTCCACGCGCGACCTCGGCCTGCCGGAGGCGCTGGACGTGTTGCAGGCACAGCTGGCGCTGGCCTTCACGACGGAGGATCTCGGGGAGGGCGTTGCGGCGTTCCGGGAGAAACGGCGTCCGGAGTGGCAGCGGCGCTGAAGTGCGCTTCGCACTGTCCCGCACATAGCCATTGGCCGTCCTGCGGCTGCTTCTCGCATGCCGCGTCGCGGCGAAACCTCCTGGCAGGCTTGCGTTCCTTGATGTTTCGCCACATTGGCACCGTTGCGTTTTTGGTCCAACAATATTAGCGTTGGACCGACAAGCGGGTCGTGCACCGTATTCCTCTTCAGATCAAGGAAGATCGCCCATGGAGTTCGCGCGAGTCACTGATCGTTACTCGGCCGAGGAGATCGAGCACTTCCACGCCACCGGCCGGTGGCGGCGGGAGACGTTCTTCGAGCTGCTCGAACAGCAGGCGGAACTGCGGCCGGACAAGGTGTTCCTGACCGACGACACCCGGTCGCTCACCTTCCGCGAACTGCGCGACGGAGCGATCCGGCTGGCGAAAGGCCTCCGGGGCAAGGGGATCGGCGTCGGAGACCGGGTGTGCGTGCAGATGCCCAACTGGGTCGAGTTCGCGCAGATCGCCGTGGCGCTGTCCAGGATCGGCGCGATCATGGTGCCGATCATGCCGATCTACCGCCTGGACGAGGTCGGCTACATCGTGCGCAACTCGGGCGCGAAGATGGCGATCACTTGCCAGAGCTTCAAGAAATTCGACTATGCCGCCATGTATCGCACCATCCAGCAGGACGTGGCCGGTCTGGAAACCCTCGTGCTGGTGCGCGGGGAAGCGGAAGGCACGATCCCGCTCGCGTCGCTGGAAGCCGACGACGACCGCGATCTCGGCCCGGGAGTCGGAGCCGACGACCACTTCGTGATCGTGTACAGCTCGGGCACCACCTCGCGGCCGAAGGGCTGCCTCCACACTTTCAACACGCTGGCGTGCGGATCCCGGTTGCTGGCCCAGGGATTCGGCTACCAGGACACCGACGTCCAATTCGGGCCGTCGCCGATCACGCACACCACGGGCCTCGTCACCAGCATTCTGCTCCCGCTCATGCACGGCGCCGCGTCGCACGTCATGGAGGTGTGGGAGCCGGAGGCCGGGCTGGACCACATCCGCCGCTTCGGGTGCACGGTGTCCGTCACCGCGACGACGTTCCTGCAGATGCTGATGGACGTCTACGACCCGGCCCGGCACGACGCGAGCAGCCTGCGGTTGTGGGTCGCGGCGGGCGCGCCGATTCCGGCCGCGTTCGTCGAGCAGGCCGCTCGGTTGCTGCCCGGCTGCCGGGTGCTGAGCCTCTACGGCCGCACCGAGAACGTGACCACCAGCATGTGCACGGTCGAGGACGATCCGGCCCGGTCGTCGACCTCCGACGGGCGGGTCCTTCCGGGCAGTTCGGTCAAGATCGTCGACGAACTGGGCGAGGAGGTGCCTCGTGGGCAGGAGGGCGACATCGCCTACCGCGGCCCGATGCACATGCTCGAATACATCGGCAATCCCACGGAGACCGAAGCGCTGTTCACGCCCGAGGGCTACTCCCGTTCCGGCGACCTCGGGGTGATGGACTCGGACGGCTACCTCCGGGTCACCGGCAGGCTGAAGGACATCGTGATCCGCGGCGGGATGAACATCAGCGTCCGCCAGGTGGAGGACCTGCTGACCCGGCATTCGGCGATCGCCGCCGCGGCCGTGGTCGGGATGCCGGACCGGCGGCTCGGCGAGCGCATCTGCCTGTATCTGGTGCCGAGGCCCGGCCACGAGAACGTGACGCTCGACGAGATCAAGGACTTCCTGCTGGGGCAGGGGCTGGCGATCCAGAAGATGCCCGAACGGCTGGAGGTCGTGCCCGAGTTGCCGATGACGGCCACCGGGAAGATCCAGAAACACCGGCTGCGAGCGGATATCGCGGAGAAGGTGAAGGCCGCCGAGACGACGGTGTGACCCGAATGGACGTCACCACTCTGTACGGCCGCCGGGCCGGCGACCGCTGGAACCGGACGGCCGTCGGCGATGTGCTCGAACGGCTCACCTGGAGCAGGCCCGATCAGCCCGCGATCATCGGTGCGCCAGGGGCTTTCAGCAGCCCGGAATTCCGGGAGTTGACATACAAACAGGCCGACGAGGCGGCAAACCGCGTGGCGCACGCGCTCCTGGGCGAAGGGCTGAAGCGCGGCGATCGCGTGCTGCTGTACTGCGACAATTCGGTCGAAGCGATCGTGACCCTGTTCGGCATCGCCAAGGCGGGCCTGGTCGCGGTGCCGGTGAACCCGCTGCTCGCGCCGGACGTGCTGACCTGGGTGCTCGGCCACACCGAAGCCGCCTTCGCCGTGATGGACGCCGAGTTCGCCGAGCGAGCCGCCCCGCTGCTGGCCGGGGCGAACCTGCCGGAACCGGTGGTGATCGGCGACGGGTTCGCGGAGTGGATCCGCGGCCGTCCGGACCACGAGGCCGAGGTCAAGATCCACGGCGACGACGTGTGGAGCCTGGTGTTCACGTCCGGCACCACGGCGATGCCGAAAGCCTCGATGGCCACGCACACCTACTCGTACCTGACCGCTTACAGCTACGCCCTGTCGCTGACCCGCGGCTTGCGTTACGAAGAAGATCTTCGGCTGTGCACATTCCTGCCGATCGTCTACCACTGCGGCCACAACTCGGCGCTATTGCCCGCGTTCTTCGCTGGCGGCCGGATGGTCCTCAGCCGCAGGCCTGACGCGGGGGTGCTCGCGGACACCGTCACCCGCGAGCGTGTAACGGCGCTCTGGGCGGGATCGCCGCTGTGGCTGCAGAAGCTGGTCGACGAAGCGCTCGCAAGGCCCGGCGAGGTGGACCTGCGCAGCCTCACCGTCGCGATGTTCTCCTGGGGCGCGATGAAACCCGACCTCTTCGACCGGATGCGCGAGGTGTGCGGCGAGGACGTCGCGCTGCTGGAAGTGTTCGGGCAAACCGAATCGATGTCCTGCTACCGGTTCTGGCCGGATCGCTACCCGGCGAAGCGGGAGCAGGCGCTCAACGGCGTGAATCACGTCGGCGCGCCGAATCCGGTGCTGGCCGCGGACATCGTCGACGAGACGGGCCGGAGCCTGCGCGGGATACCGGGGGAGCCGGGCGAGGCGGTGTACCGGTCTCCGGCGCTGACTGCCGGGTACTACCGGGACGAGCAGGCGACGGCCGCGGCCTTCCGGGACGGCTGGTTCCACTCCGGCGACAGTTGCGTCTTCGACGACGACGGCCAACAGATCATGGTGGACCGCTTCAAGGACATCGTGAAGACGGGCGGCGAGAACGTGTCCAGCCTCCGGGTGGAGACGGTGCTGGCCGGGCATCCTGCGGTCGGCCGGGTCGCCGTGATCGGCGTTCCGGACGAGAAGTGGGGCGAGCTGGTCGCCGCCGTCGTCATCAAGACCGCCGAGGTGACCGATGCGGAGCTGATCGCCTACGCGCGCGAACAGCTGGCCGGGTACGAGTGTCCGAAAAGGATCTTCTTCGTGGCGGAGATGCCCGAGACGGTCGGCGGCAAGATCCTCAAGTACAAGCTCCGGCAGCGGTTTGCCTGACCGCGCTCAGGCAACGGCGACCCGCGCGGCGGCGCGGACGATCTCCTCGTCGCCGCGCGTCACCCGCAGCGTCAGGTCGGCGACCCCGGCCTCGACCGCGGTGACTTCGCCGGAGAACCGCAGCCGGTTCCCGAGGAAGACCGGCGCGACGAACCGGACCTCGTACTCGCGCAGGTGCTCGATGCCGCACCAGTCGGTCAGCCACGCGGCGAGCAGCCCGGCCTGGAACTGGCCCATCGCCAGCACTCCGGGGAAGCCGGCGGCCGCGGCGAACTCCGGATCGTGGTGCAGCGGGTTGAAATCCCCGCCCGCACCGGCGAACCGCACGACGTCGGTCTGGGTGACCGGCCCGGTTTCCCCGTCGGGCAAGACCTCGCCGGCAGTCACGGTGACGGGATTCCTCACTGGGCACTCCGCTCGATCAGGACTTCCCGCACGCGGACGGCGCATTCCCCGGACGCGTCGAGGTAGTCGGTTTCCAGGGTCACGAAGCGCATGCCGCGTTTCGGCGTGTCATCGGCGACGCGGCGCACGCCGTGCACCGAGTCCCCGGCGCACAACGGCCGGAAGTAAGTCCACTTCACCGAACCCACGACGACCCGCTCGAACGCCAGCCCCAGCTTGGCCACGAACGCCAGCTGATCGCGGAAATGCCCGGCCGCCACCACATGCGTGGCCGTGGCGGGCACGTCGGGAAAACCCGCGGCACCGGCGGCGGCGCGGTCGACGTGCACCGGGTCGGCCGCGCGGGTGGCCAGGGCGAACTCCCGGACCTTGCCGCGTTCGACGTCGAAGGAGACCTCGTCGAGGACGTCCATCGCACCTCCCTTTTTGGTCAGACCTATAGTATCATTAGCCCGAAACGACGTGAAGGGTTGACCCATGGAGCTCGCGGACTCGCCCGAAGAGGCCCGGTTCCGGGCGGAGATCAGGGACTGGCTCGGCAGCGCGCTGCCGAAACTGCCCTGGCCCGAACCGCCGGACCTGGAGGGAAAGCTGCCGTTCTGGCGGCAGTGGCAGCAGATGCTGTTCGACGCCGGCTACGCCGGGCTGTCCTGGCCTGCCGAATACGGCGGCCGTGGCGTCGACGAGAAACTGCGCGCGGTGTTCACCGACGAAACCGACCGCGCGGGCGCGCCGGAGCGGCTCAACATCATCGGCGAGGACTTCGCCGGGCCCACGATCGCCGGCTTCGGCACCGACGCGCAGAAAGAACGGTTCCTGCGCCCGATCCTGACCGGCGAAGAGATCTGGTGCCAGCTGTTCTCCGAGCCCGAGGCCGGTTCCGACCTGGCCTCGCTGCGCACCAAGGCGACCAGGACCGAGGGCGGCTGGCGGATCGACGGGCAGAAGATCTGGACCAGCCGCGCGCAGCTGGCCGCGCACGCGATCCTGCTCGCCCGCACCGGCGGCGGCCCGCGGCACAAGGGCATCACGTACTTCCTGCTGCCGATGGACAGCCCGGGGGTCACCGTGCGGCCGCTGGAGCACATGCTCGGCGAGGCCGAATTCAACGAGGTTTTCCTCGACGGCGTGTTCATCCCTGATGAGCTCGTCGTCGGGGAAGTCGACGGCGGCTGGCGGGTCGCGATGGGGACGCTGGGCTACGAGCGGGTCGCCATCGCGACCGGCCGGGTCAACACGCGCCGCGCGGTGGAGGACATCGTCGCCGGCATCGCCGCCCGCACCGGCGAAAACGGCGAGCCGCTCGGCGCGGACCCGGTGGTCCGGCAGAAGATCGCCGATCTCTACGGCCGCGCGTTGACGCACCGGCTGATCGGCCAGCGGGTGGTCACGCTCGCCGCCGAGGGCGGCCCGCCCGGGCCGGTCACCTCGATCGGCAAGCTGTACTTCTGCCCGCTGGTGGAGGATCTCGCCGACTTCCGGCTGTCGCTGGATCCGCTCGGCGACCAGTTCGGCCTCGACGACGAGCAAGCCGGCTCGCGGTGGCTCCGGCTGGCCTACCAGGCTCGCGGCACCGCCATCGCGGGCGGTTCGACCTTCATCCAGCGCAACATCCTGGCCGAGCGGATGCTCGGCATGCCGAGGAGCTGACACCGTGGTCTACACCTGGGTTCCCACCGACGACTACGTCGAGAACGCCAACGTCACGCGGCTCGCCCGCACGCACGGCGCGGACTCCCTGGCCGAACTGCGCGCGCGGTCGGTCGAGGACATCGGCTGGTACTGGGACGCCGTCGTGCGAGACCTCGGCCTGCCCTTCCGTAAGCCGTACTCGCAGGTGGTGGACCTGTCGCGCGGTGCGGAGTGGCCGGACTGGTTCGTCGGCGGCGAGCTGAACATCGTCGACGCCTGCCTGACGCGCTGGGCGGAGAAGCCGCCCGAGCGCGACGCCGTCGTGCACGAGGCGGAGGACGGCACGGTCCGGAAGCTGACCTACGGCGAGTTGGTGTCCGAAGTGGAGCGGGTGGCCGCCGGACTGCGCGCGCTGGGCATCGGCCGCGGCGACGCGGTGGGACTGTTCCTGCCGATGATCCCGGAAGCGGTGGTGGCCGTCTACGCCGTGGCGCGTCTCGGAGCAGTGCTTGTTCCCTTGTTCTCCGGATTCGCGCCCACGGCGATCGCGTCGCGGTTGCAGGACGCCGACGCCAAAGCGGTCGTCGTCGCCGACGGAACCGTGCGCCGGCGCCGGGAAGTCGCGATGAAGCCGTTGCTGGACGAGGCTTTGGCGTCGTGTCCGACCGTGGAGCACGTGCTGCTCGTCGGAAACCTGACCGCGGAGCCGAAACCCAGCACCCCGAAGGACGTGTTGTGGTCGCAGCTCCCCGCTGGCGACCCGGGGCCGGTCGAGGCGATGTCCGCCGCCGATCCGTTGCTGCTGGCCTACACGTCCGGCACCACCGGCAAGCCCAAGGGCGCGGTCCACACGCACGCCGGGTTCCTGGTGAAGACCGCCAGCGAGGTGGCCTATTCCTTCGACGTCAGCGAGAGCGGCGTGTTCTGCTGGGTCACCGACATGGGCTGGATCATGGGCCCGCTGTCGATCGTCGGCACGCACGCCAACGGCGCGACCCTGCTGCTCTACGAGGGCTCGCCGGACGTGCCGGACTTGAACCGGTTGTGGGATCTGGCGCAGCGGCACCGGGTGACCATGCTCGGCGTGTCGCCGACGCTCATCCGCACCCTGCGCACGAGCGAGAAGGCCGATCTGAGCGGGTTCGATCTGTCCGCGGTGCATGTGCTCGGCTCGACCGGCGAACCCTGGGACCCGGACTCCTACGAATGGCTGGCCCGCGACGTGTTCGGCGGCCGGGTGCCGATCATCAACTTCTCCGGCGGCACGGAGGTGGGCGGCTCGTTCCTCGCGCCGTACCCGGTGGAGGAAATCCGCAGCTGCTCGCTCGGCGGCCCTTCGCTGGGCATGGACGTGGACGTGGTCGACGACGCCGGGAAACCGGTCCGCGGCGAGATCGGCGAACTCGTCTGCCGCCAGCCGTGGCCCGCGATGACCCGCGGGGTGTGGAAGGACGACGAGCGCTACCTGGAGGCGTACTGGTCGACGTTCCCCGGGATGTGGCGGCACGGCGATTACGCGCTGGTCGACGCTGACGGGCAGTGGTTCCTGCGCGGCCGCTCCGACGACGTGATGAACGTGGCGGGCAAACGGCTCGCCCCTGCCGAGGTCGAAGCGGTGCTCGCCGCGCATCCCGCGGTCGCCGAAGCCGCCGCGGTCGGGGTGCCCGACGCTAAGAAGGGCGAAGCGGTCTGGGCGTTCTGGGTCCCCCGCCCGGGGGCGGGGGAGGACGTGTCGGCGAAGCTGCGCGAAATGGTCGCCGAGGAACTCGGCAAGCCGTTCGCTCCGTCGGCGGTGTACCGCGTGGCGCAGCTGCCCAAGACTCGCTCGGCGAAGATCCTGCGCCGCGCGGTCCGGGCCGCCGTGCTGGGCACCGACCCCGGCGACCTGTCCGGCGCGGAAAACCCCGAGGCGGTCGGGGAGATCCGCGCGCTCGTGCGGCCGTGAGCTCAGTTCTCGCCGGGGACCGGGATCTCCGTGCGTTCGTCCACCTCGAGCACCGCCTGGGCGTAGGAGTGCACGTGCCGGTTCATCCGGCGGACCGCGGCGTCCGGGTCCTTGGCCCGGATGGCCGTGGTGATCGACTTGTGCGCGCGCACCGTGGTGCGGCGGACCTCGTCGTCGACGAACGTCTCGTTCTCGGTGGCCGTGTAGATCGCCGTGGACAGCGCCGACATCAGCCCCATCAGCAGCTCGTTGTGGCTGGCGGTGGCGACCGCGACGTGCCAGTCGACGTTGGCCTGGAGGAAATCGGCCAGGCTGCCGGTTTCGTCCGCGATCGCCTTGTTGGCCGCGTCGAGCCGGGCCAGGTCGGCGTCGGTGCGGTGCTGCGCCGCCAGCTTCGCGCAGAACGGCTCGATCGCTTCGCGGGTCTCCAGCAGGGCGGCGAGCCGGACCCGCTGGCCGCGGATGAGCAGGTTCACCGAGCTGGCCACGGACTCCTTGCCCGGCCGCTGGACGAAGGCGCCGCCGCCGCGGCCGGCCTTGATCCGGACCAGGCCCTGGACCTCCAGGATGCGCAGTGCCTCGCGGACGGTGGTGCGGCTCATCCGGGTCTGGGTGACGAGGTCGCGCTCGGTCGGCAGCGCGGTGCCTTCCTCGAACTCGCCCTCGAGGATGCGTTCCCGCAGGTCGTCGGCCAGCACATCAGAAGCCTTGGGCACCTCCATGGGCGCCAGGCGCACCGCCGAGCGGCCGGTGCTGGTTGCCGGGGGGCGGGTGCCCGCCATGTCAGTCTCCCCACTCTTTGGCCTAAAGGTCTGACCTAAGTTACCATTTTTCCCGGGTCGGGTCGTATTGAACCAGCAATCGTGACGTCAACGGCGAAAGGCACGAGCAATGCGGTGGACATTGACCGAAGATCAGGAGCTGTTCCAGGACGCCTTCCGGGGCTGGCTGGAACGCTTCGCCGCCGCCGAAGACGTCCGCGGCTGGCTCGACAGCGGCGACAGCGCCCCCTTCGAGCGGCGGTTCGTCGAGGAAGGCTGGTTTTCCGTCGGATCGCCGGAATCGCTGGGCGGCCAGGGCGGCGGTTTGCTGGACCTGGCTTTGGCGGCGGAACAGCTGGGCAGGGCGGCGGCGCCTTCTTCGGCGTGGCTGGCTTCGGTGCTGGCGGCACCGGTGCTGCCCGCCGAGACGGCGGAAGCCTGCTTGACCGAGGGGGAATTCGTGGCGCTCGCGGTCAGCGCGGGGAAGCCGGTCGACGCTGCGACGACGGTGGTCGCCGAGGGTGGAACCCTGCGCGGCACTGTGCCCCTGGTGCTCGCGGCGGACCGGGCCCGCCGGTTCGTGGTGCCCGCCGGCGGGCGGCTCTACCTGGTGGACGCCGAGGAGGCTTCGCTCACCCGGCGCGCGTTGCTCGACCGCAGCCGCTCGGTGGCGGATGTCGTGCTCGACGGCGCACACGGGACCGAGTTGTCCTTGCCTGTCGCTGAGCTGTCGCGAATCGCGCTGCGGGCAGCGGTTCTCGTCGCCGCGGACAGTCTGGGCGCCGCGGAGCGGATGCTCGAACTCGCGGTGGAGTACAGCAAGCAGCGAAAGCAGTTCGGCGTTCCGATCGGGTCGTTCCAGGCGGTCAAGCACGCCGCGGCGACGATGCTGGTCACCGTCGAGTCGGCCCGGTCGCTGGTCTACTACGCCGCCGCGGCGGTCGAGCAGGAGCACGAGGACTACGTCCTGCACGCGGCGGCGGCGAAGGCTCAGGTGTGCGCCGAAGCAGTGCGTGCCGCGGACAGCGCGCTGACCATGCACGGCGCGATCGGCTACACCTGGGAACACGACCTGCAGTTGTTCTACAAGCGCGCCAAGCTCAACGGCAGCCTGTTCGGCGCCCCGGCGGTGTGGAACGAGCGGCTGGCGCGCGAACTGCCCCTGTTGCCCGCGGCCTGACCGACCCTGATTCCGTTCCGCCGCGCGCTGGCCGACGCCTACAGTTTTGGTCAGTCCTTTGATATAGTTAGCCCAAATCAAGTGCTTGGGAGAACCGCTGTGGACTTTGAGCTGACCGAGGACCAGGCCACCATCCGCAAGGCGGTGGCGGAGCTGGCCGGGAAATTCGACGACCAGTACTGGCTCGAGAAGGACGCTGCCCACGAGTTCCCCGCCGAGTTCTACGACGCGTTCGCCAAAGGCGGCTGGCTCGGCATCACCACGCCGGAGGAGTACGGCGGCCACGGTTTCGGCATCACCGAGGCGGCGCTGCTGCTCGAAGAGGTCTCCGCGTCCGGCGGCGGGATGAACGCGGCCAGCTCGATGCACCTGTCGATCTTCGGCATGCATCCGGTGATCGTGCACGGGTCCGAGGAGCTGAAACGGCGCACATTGCCGCGGATCGTCAACGGCGACTTGCACGTGTGCTTCGGTGTCACCGAGCCCGGCGCGGGCCTGGACACCACGAAGATCACCACGTTCGCTCGCCGCGAAGGCGACGAGTACGTGGTCAACGGGCGCAAGGTATGGATCTCGAAGGCTGTCGAGTCGGAGAAGATCCTGCTGCTGACCCGGACCACGAAGTTCGAGGACGCGGAGAAGAAGACCGACGGGCTCACCCTGTTCCTGACTGATCTCGACCGGTCCAAAGTGGACATCCGGCCGATCAAGAAGATGGGCCGCAACGCAGTCACCTCCAACGAGCTGTTCATCGACGATCTGCGGATCCCGGCCGAGGACCGGGTCGGCGAAGAGGGCAAGGGGTTCAAGTACATCCTCGACGGGCTCAACCCGGAGCGGATGCTGGTCGCCGCGGAAGCGCTCGGGCTCGGCCGGGCGGCGTTGCGCGCCGCGGTGCGCTACGGCAACGAACGCGAGGTGTTCGGCCGTCCGATCGGGATGAACCAGGGGCTGCAGTTCCCGCTCGCGGACTCGCTGGCGCGGCTCGACGCGGCGGAACTGGCCCTGCGCAAGGCGACCTGGCTCTACGACAACGGAAAACCCTGCGGCCGCGAGGCGAACACCGCCAAGTATCTCTGTGCTGACGCAGGTTTCCAGGCTGCGGACCGCGCGCTGCAGACACACGGCGGGATGGGCTACTCCGAGGAGTACCACGTCGCCCGGTACTTCCGCGAGGCCCGCCTGCTCAAGATCGCACCGCTGAGCCAGGAGATGGTGCTCAACTATCTCGGCTCGCACGTGCTCGGACTGCCGAGGAGCTACTGATGTTCGGACTGGACAACCGATCCGCGCTCGTCACCGGGGCCGGCAGCGGGATCGGCGCCGCCGTGGCCCGTGCCTTCGCCGCCGCCGGGGCGCGCGTGCTGGTCACCGATATCGACGAGCAGGCCGCGAAAGCCACGGCCGAGAGCATTGGCGAGAAGGCCGAGTACCGCGCCCTCGACGTCCGCGACGCCGCTGGTGCGCAAGAGGCGGCGAAGCAGGCCGCGGCTCTTACAGACGGCACGCTGCACATTCTGGTCAACAACGCCGGGGCGATCGCGCCCGCGATGTTCCCGAAGATGACCGAGGAAGCGTTCCGGCGCATCGTCGACATCCACCTCGTCGGCAGCTTCGTGTGCAGCCAAGCCGTGCTGGACTACCTGCCCGACGACGGCACGGGCCGGATCATCAACGTCACCTCCGCTGCCGGGCTGGAAGGGACGATCGGCCAGGCGAACTACGGCGCCGCCAAGGCAGGCATCATCGGCCTCACCAAGTCGCTGGCCAAGGAACTCGCCCGGCGGCAGGTGACTGTGAACGCGCTCGCGCCGCTGGCCGCCACACCGATGACGGAAAACATCCGCAGCAACGAGAAGCTCGCAGCGAAGACCCTCGCGCGGATTCCGCTGGGGCGCTGGGCCTATCCGGACGAGATCGCGGGCAGCTTCGTGTTCATGGCGTCCGGCGCGGCCGGGTACATCACCGGCCAGGTACTGCCGGTCGACGGCGGGACGGTGATGTGATGAGCAAGCACACCAAGAGCCCGATGCTCGCGGCGGGCCGCGAGGTGCTCCTCGCCGAGGCCGTGCGCACTCCGATCGGCAAGTCGCACCCGGAGCGCGGCTGGTACCGCGACACACACCCGAACGCGCTGCTGGCCGCCTGCTACACCGAGCTCGTCAAGCGCACCGGCCTCGAACCGGGCGCGGTCGAGGATCTCGTGATCGGCTGCACCGCGCCGTTCGGCGAGCAGTCCCGCAACATCGGCCGCAACGCCTGGCTGCAGGCCGGGTACCCGCCCGAAGTGCCCGCAGTGACCCTCGACCGGCGCTGCGGTTCGGCGCAGACCGCGATCGCGATGGGCGCCGGGCTGGTCGGCTCGGGAACGCACGACCTCGTCATCGCCGGGGGAGTCGAGCACATGGGACACGTGCCGATCGACTCTCCAGGGAAGATCGCCGAACTGTACGGCGACCCGTGGCCCGAGGAACTGCGCGAGCTGTATTCCTTCGTGCACCAAGGAGAAAGCGCCGAACTGATCGCCGACCGCTGGGGCATCGGCCGCACCGAGATGGACGAGTTCGCGGTCCGCTCGCACCGGCTGGCCGCCGAGGCGCTGGCGGAAGGCCGGTTCGACGCGGAGACCGTGCCGTTCGGCGACCTGCACGGCGACCAGAGCATCCGGCCCGGCACCGACCTGGAGAAGCTGGCGGGCCTGAAACCCGCCTTCCGCAAGGAAAACGGTCGGATCACCGCAGGCAGTTCGTCGCCGATCTCCGATGGCGCGGCCGCCGTGGTGCTCGCCTCCCGGGAGGCGGCCGCCGAGCACGGCTTGCGCGCACGGGCTCGCATCCTCGACCAGACCACCGTCGGCGTGGATCCGGTCATCATGCTCACCGGTCCCATTCCGGCGACCCGGAAGATACTGGAGCGCAACGGGCTGAGCGTCGACGACATCGACCTGTTCGAGGTCAACGAAGCGTTCAGTTCGGTCGTGCTGGCGTGGGAGCGCGAGCTGAAGCCGGACATGGACCGGGTGAACGTGAACGGCGGCGCGATCGCGCTCGGCCACCCGGTCGGCGCGACCGGTTCCCGGCTGACGGCCACCATCCTGGCCGAGCTGGAACGCCGGGACGCCGAACTCGGCCTGGTGACCATGTGCTGCGGCGGCGGCCTGGGCACCGCCACCCTGATCCAGCGGCTCGACGGATGATCGACCTCAAGCTCTTCATTCCCGAGGGCGCCGGCATCTGGTGGGGCCAGGCCAGCGCGGAGCCCACGCCGCTCGTGCACGCCCTGCTCGACCAGGTCGGCGACCTCGGCGCGCACCGGGCGTTCTGCGGTCTCACCTGGGACCAGCGGCTCACCCGCGAACTGCCGTCCGAGCTGGAGCTGATGTCCTACGGGGCGCTCGGCGAACTGCGCAAGCTCAGCCGGGCGGGACGGCTGACCGTCGTGCCCTGCCACTATTCGGCCTTGCCCCGGCTGTTCGCCGAAGGCTCGCTGCCCAGCGACGTCGGCCTGGTCCAGGTGTCGCCGCCCGACGCCGACGGCCGGTGCTCGCTCGGCGTCGGCGCCGACTACGCCGCGGACGCTGTCGAGCACACTCCGGTCCTGCTGGCCGAGATCAACCACCGGATGCCGGTCACCACCGGCACGCCCAAAATCCCCCTGCAGCGGTTCGCCGCCACGGTGGAAACCGACCGGCCGCTCGCCGAAGCCCCGGCCAAGGCCGCGGACGACGTCGAACTGGCCATCGCCCGGCACGTCGCCGAACTGGTCGAGGACGGCGACACCCTGCAGATGGGCGTCGGTTCGCTGCCCTCGGCGGTGCTGGACGCGTTGACCGGGCACACCGACCTGGGCTTCCACTCCGGGATGATCTCCGACGGAGTCCTCCGGCTGGTCGACAAGGGCGTGCTCACCGGTGCCCGCAAGGAAATCGACCCCGGCGTCATCGTCACCGGCGCAGCACTGGGCACCACCGACCTTTACGACCGCCTGCCGGAGCTGCCGGTCGAATTCCGGCCCGCCAGCTACACCCACGCACCGTCCACTTTGGCCGGCCTGCGCTCGTTGGCATCGATCAATTCCGCGATCGAGGTCGATCTCACCGGCCAGGTCGGCGCCGAGATCGCCCGAGGCGCCTACCTCGGCGCGGTCGGCGGCCAGGCGGACTTCAGCCGCGCCGCCGCGCTCACCGGGGCGCGGTCGATCATCACCGTGCGAGCTCGCGCCGGCGCGCATTCCACGATTGTCCCGGCGCTGCACGGCGGCGTGGTCACGACTTCGCGGTCCGATGTGGACTATGTGGTGACCGAGTACGGCGCGGCCGCCTTGCGCGGCTGCGACCCGGCCGAACGGGCACGGCGGCTCGTCGCGATCGCCGCGCCCGAGCACCGGGAAGCCCTGTCGAAAGGAGTCCAGCCATGACCAGCCGGCGACCGAGCCGCGTGCACGTCCGCGAAGTCGGCCCGCGCGACGGTTTCCAGAACGAACCGGAGCACATCCCGACGGCGGACAAGATCCGGCTGATCAACGCGCTGGCCCAGGCCGGGCTGAAGCGCATCGAGGTGGCCAGCTTCGTCCGGCCGGACGTGATCCCGCAATTGTCCGACGGGATCGAGGTGCTGCACGGCATCGACGTGCCCGACGACGTGAAGCTGATGGTGCTGATCCCGAACAGCAGGGGCTTGGACAACGCGCTGAAAGTGCGCGAGAAGTTCCACGAGGCGGCGATCTTCGTGTCCGCTTCGGAGACGCACAACAAGAAGAACGTCAACCGCACAGTCGCGGAAACCATGGCCGACAACGACAAGATGGCCGCCCGGATCAACACCGAGGGCCTGGACTGCGCCGCGGTGATCGCCACCTCGTTCGGCTGCCCGTACGAGGGCAAGGTGGAGCTGGAGCGGGTGCTCGGGCTCGCCGAGCGGTTCGCTGAGGCCGGGGCCGCCGAGATCGGCTTCGGCGATACCACCGGCATGGCGAATCCGGCCTATGTAGCGGAGTTCTTCGCCGCGGCGCTGGAGCGGCTGCCCGGCGTCGAGGTGACCGCGCATTTCCACAACACCCGAGGACAGGGCCTGGCCAACGCCTTCGCCGCGCTGGAAGCGGGCTGCGCCAGCTTCGAGTCCAGCTTCGGCGAGCTGGGCGGCTGCCCGGTTCCGCCCGGCTCCACCGGCAACATCGCCACCGAGGACCTGGTGAGCATGTTCCACGAAATGGGCGTGGAGACCGGCCTGTCGCTGCCCGGCCTGATCGACGCCGCGCGCGCCGCGCAGGACACCTTGGGCCGCAAGCTGACCAGCCATTCCATCGTCGCCGGACCCGTCAACTGGAACTGAGAGGAAACACCTCATGAGCAACCGCGTCGCGCTCGTCACCGGCGGTGCGCAGGGCATCGGGCAGGGCATCGCGCTGACCCTGGGCGAACAGCGCTTCAAGGTGGCCATCGCCGACCTGAACCTCGAAGCAGCGCAGTCGACCGCCAAGGCCATCACCGAGGCCGGCGGCACCGCCCTCGCCGTGCGGACCGACATCACCGACACCTCGTCGGTCCGGGCCGCGGTCAAGACCGTGACCGACGAACTCGGCCCGATCGAGGTGGTGGTGAACAACGCCGGCTGGGACGACTTCATGAAGTTCGTCGACACCGACGAGGATTTCTGGAACCGCATCCTGGACATCAACTTCAAGGGCGCGCTGAGGGTCATCCAGGCCGTCGTGCCGGGCATGATCGAGCGCGGCTTCGGCCGGGTGGTCAACATCGGCTCGGACGCCGGCCGCGTCGGTTCGTCGCTCGAAGCGGTCTACTCGGGCGCGAAAGGCGGCATCATCGCCTTTACCAAGACCCTCGCCCGCGAAGTCGCCACCAAGGGCATCACGGCGAACGCGGTGTGCCCCGGCCCG
Organism: Amycolatopsis sp. CFH S0740; assembly: GCF_004522315.1. Lineage (NCBI taxonomy): Bacteria > Bacillati > Actinomycetota > Actinomycetes > Pseudonocardiales > Pseudonocardiaceae > Amycolatopsis > Amycolatopsis sp. CFH S0740. The sequence goes on from NZ_SDLS01000033.1 coordinate 71,450, forward strand.
ACCGACACCCCGGCGTTGCGCAAGTTCGCCGACAGCTCCGGCCAGGACGCGGACAAGGTCCTGGGCGGCATGGTGCGCAGCGTGCCGATGAAGCGGCTGGCCAAACCGAGCGACGTCGCCGCCGCGGTGGCGTTCTTCGCCTCCGACGCCGCCGAGTACATCACCGGCCAGACCCTGTCCGTCAGCGGCGGATTGACCATGGCGTGAGCGTGGACTGGAAGAAGATCGGCGACTACGACGACATCCGCCTCGACTACAGCGGGGACGGCATCGCCAAGATCACCATCTGCCGTCCGGAGGTGCGCAACGCGTTCCGCCCGCAGACGCTCGTCGAAATCTCCGACGCGCTCGAAGCGGCCCGCGAAGACACTGAAATCGGCGTGATCGTCCTTACCGGGCAGGGAGATCTGGCGTTCTGCTCCGGCGGCGACCAGCGGGTGCGCGGCGACACCGGGTATCTGTCCGAGCCGGGAAAGCCCGGCCGGTTCCATGTGACCGACCTGCATGTGCAGATCCGGCGGCTGCCGAAACCGGTGGTCGCGATGGTCGCCGGATACGCCATCGGCGGGGGGCACGTCCTCCAGCTGGTCTGCGACCTGGCGATCGCGGCCGACAACGCGCGGTTCGGGCAGACCGGGCCGCGGGTGGGCTCGTTCGACGGCGGGTTCGGCGCCGGACTCCTGTCGAACCTGGTGGGCGCTCGCAAGGCCAAGGAAATCTGGTTTCTGTGCCGCCAGTACGACGCCCGGCAGGCACTGGAGATGGGCTTGGTCAACACCGTCGTGCCGTTGGCGGACCTGGAGGCCGAGACCGTGCGGTGGTGCCGGGAAATGCTCGCGCTTTCGCCGTTCGCGCTGCGGATGCTCAAGGCGAGCTTCCACGCCGCCGAGGACGGGCTGGCCGGGATCCAGCAGCTGGCGCACGACGCCAACCTGCTCTTCTACGCCTCCGAGGAAGCCAAGGAGGGCCGCGAGGCCTACCAGGACAAGCGCACGCCGGACTTCGGCCGGTTCCCGCGCCGTCCCTGACGAAAGGTTCATCATGAGCGACAACGTGGTCGTGCGCCGCTCCGCCGGGGCGGGGGTCGAGGTCTGCACGCTGAAGCGCCCGCCGGCCAACGCGCTGGGACTGCCCATCATCGACGGGCTGCATGCCGCGCTCGACGAGGCGGCGGACGCGAAGGTCGTGGTCATCTCGTCCGAGGTGCCGGGCTTCTTCGCCGCGGGCGCGGACATCAAGCACATGTCCTCGATCGACGCGAAGTCGTTCACCGAGTACGGCGACAAGCTGCGTGGCTTGCTCGACCGGGTGGCTTCGCCGGACCGGATCACGATCGCCGCGGTGGACGGCCTCGCCCTCGGCGGCGGGCTGGAACTGGCGATGGCCTGCTCCCTGCGGGTCGGCTCGGCCGCCGCGAAATTCGGGCTGCCGGAAGTGAAACTCGGCCTCATCCCCGGTGCGGGCGGCACCCAGCGGCTGCCGCGGCTGGTCGGCCGGGGCCGTGCGCTGGACATCATGCTCACCGGACGCCAGGTGCCCGCCGAGGAAGCCCACGCGATGGGCCTGATCGACCGGCTGGTGCCCGCCGGGACGGCGGAGAAGGCCGCGCTCGACCTCGCCGGAGAGCTGGCCGGGCTGTCGTTGCCCGCGCAGCAGGCGGTGATCCGCACCGTGGACGCCGCGTTCGATCTGCCGCTGGAGCAGGGTTTCCGGTTCGAGGTCGAGCAGGAACAGGAGCTGTTCGAGTCCGGTGAGGCGCAGGAAGGGCTCTCTGCCTTCCTGGCGAAGCGGCCGCCGAATTTCGCGTGAGGAGCGACGCCGTGGCAGGACCGCTCGCGGGCATCCGGGTGATCGAGATCGGCTCGATCGGCCCGGGACCGTTCTGCGCCATGCTGCTGGCCGATCTCGGCGCCGACGTGCTCCGGATCGACCGCGCAGCGGGTGCCGCGCTGGTCGGGCCGAACGCGGATTTTCGCACCGAGTTGCTGCATCGCGGTCGCCGGTCGGTCGCGGTCGACCTCAAGCACCCCGACGGCGCTGCCGTGGTACTCGACCTCGTGGAGCGGGCCGACGCCCTGATGGAAGGGTTCCGCCCCGGAGTTGCCGAACGGCTGGGCATCGGACCCGAAGAGTGCCTGGCGCGCAATCCGGCGCTCGTCTACGGGCGGATGACCGGTTTCGGCCAGGACGGCCCGCTGGCGCAGGCGGTCGGGCACGACCTGAACTACGTCGCGCTGTCCGGGGTGCTTTCGCTGATCGGCCGCCAGGGACAGCCGCCGACTCCGCCGCTGAGCCTCGTCGGCGACTTCGGCGGCGGCGGATACCTGCTGGCGCTCGGAATGCTCGCGGCCTTGCTGGAACGGCAGCGGTCCGGGCGAGGACAGGTGGTCGACGCGGCGATGGTCGAGGGAGCCGCGCTGCTGGGCACGGCGTTCTTCGGCTTCGCGCAGACCGGCGCGTGGAATCCCGAGCGCGGCACGAACCTGGTCGACAGCGGCGCGCCGTACTACGACGTCTACGAGACCGCGGACGGGCGCTGGCTTTCCGTGGCTGCGCTGGAAGAGCGGTTCTACGACGATCTCGCCGACTTGCTCGGCCTGCCCGCCGACCGGCCCGATCGCGAGGACAAGACCGGCTGGCCGCGGCTGCGGAAGCTGTTCGCCGACGCCGTGCGCACCCGCACACGGGACGAGTGGGTGCGGCTCGCCGAGGGGCGAACTCCCTGCGTGGCACCGATGCTCGACGTGGACGAAGCACCGCGACATCCGCACAACGTGGCGCGGAAGTCCTTTGTGGACAAAGACGGGCTGGTGCAGCCCGCGCCGGCGCCGAAATTCAGCCGGACCCCGGCCGCGCTCGGCCATCCGCCGCCCGCGCCGGGAGAGCACACGGAACAAGCGCTGCGGGACTGGGGCGTGAGCGGGCAGCGGATGCGGGACTGGCGGCGGTCGGGCGCGATCGCGGTCGCGGATTAGGAGGACAGGAATGTACGGACTGACCGTGTTCAGCGCGGGCAGCGGACCCGAGCGCTACCGGCGGCTCGCCGGCCTCGCGGCCAGGGCCGAGAAGGCCGGATTCTCCGCGGTGTGGGCCAACGAGCTGTACAACCGGTCGGTGACCGTGCCGCTCGCGGTGCTGGCGAACGCCACCAGCCGGGTCCGGCTGGGCAGCAACATCGCCTACGGGGTCGGCCGCACCCCGCTCGTGTGGGCCGCCGAGGCGCGCGACCTCGACGAGCTGTCCGGCGGCAGGCTCACCCTCGGGCTGGGCAACGGAACCCCGCGGATGATGGAGGACTGGCACGGCGTCAGCGGCGAGGCCCCGGCCGCCCGGATGGAGGAGCTGGTCACCGTGCTGCGCAAGCTCTGGCGCCTGCACGAGGGGCCGGTCGAGCACGAGGGCCGGTTCTACCGGGTCCGGCTCAAGCCCACCTCCGACACCCCGCCGCCGGTCCAGGAGAACCTGCCGATCTGGACCGCCGGGGTCAACCCCCTGATGCTGCGCGTGGCGGGCCGGGTCTCGGACGGGCTGGTCGGGCATCCGATGTTCACCTCCGCCTACGTGCGGGAGGTCGTGCGGCCGGGCCTGGCCAAGGGGCTGACGGACTCCGGCCGCGCGGCGAGCGACGTGCAGCTGATGGGCATCCTCATGTGCGCAGTGGATTCCGACGAAGAGGCGGCACGCCGCCGCCTGGCCTTCGCCGTCGCGCAGTACGCCGCTTCCCGCGTGTACGACCGGCTTTTCGCGCTACACGGCTGGACCGAAGCTCAGGACCGGATCCGGGAGGCGGCGCGGAACCGGGATCCCGAGGCGATGGCCGCTGCGGTGCCGGACGAGGCGATCGACGCCGTCGGAGTGGCCTGCCGTCCCGGCGAACTCAAGGAACGCGTGGCGGTGCACGCGCGCGACTACGACCATCTGAACCTCGTCAGCGTGCCGTGGGGGCTCAAGCCCGAAGAAGCCGAGGACGCGACAGAGTCCATTGTGGAGGGAATGCGCTGATGGCGGAGCTGAAACCGGAGACGCTGGAGCTGTCCCGGCCCGAAGAGGGCATCGTGGTGGCGACGCTCAACCGCCCGGAGTCCCTGAACTCGATGACGGTGCGCATGTTCGCCGAGCTCGAGGAACTGGCCTTCGCGCTCGGCGACGACGATGACACCCGGGTGCTGATCGTCACCGGCGCCGGCAAGGCGTTCTGCGCCGGATACGACCTCGACGACGCCGACGAGCTGGCCGGGCTGACCGCGCTGGGCATGCTGGAACGGCAGGAACACGCGGTCCGCGCGCTGTCGGCCTTGCGGTCGCTGCGCATCCCGGTCCTCGCCGCGGTCAACGGGGCGGCCGCGGGCGGCGGTCTGGCGCTCGCGCTGGCCGCGGACATCCGCCTGGCCGCCGAGTCGGCGAAGTTCAACGCCGCCTTCGTCCGCATCGGACTGTCGGCGGGCGATCTCGGCTCGTCCTGGCTGCTGCCGCGGCTGATCGGCCCCGCGCTCGCATCGGAAATCGCCTACACCGGACGGTTCGTGTTCGCCGAGGAGGCCGAGCGGATCGGGCTGGTCAACCGCGTGGTGCCCGGAGAGAAGCTGCTGGACGAGACCATCGCGATGGCCCGGCTGATCCGCGCCAACTCGCCCGGCGGCGTGCAGCTGTCCAAGCGGGCGCTGCAGGCGAACCTGGAGATCACCTCGTACGCCGCCGCGCTGGAACTGGAGAACCGCGGGCAGGCACTGCTCACCCGGAGCGAGGACATGCCCGAAGCGCTGGCTGCCTTCAAGGAGAAGCGCGCGCCGAAGTTCACTGGACGCTGAGGGAACCCGCCATGATCGACTTCGAGGTCCCGGAACTGCGGACCCTCACGCTCGAATCGCCCGAGGAAGGCGTGCTGGTGCTGCGGATCAACCGGCCGGACCGGATGAATTCCATGACGGTGCGCATGTTCGGCGAATTCCTCGCGGCGGCCAGGGCGATGCGGGACAGCAAGGCCCGCGCGCTGATCGTGACCGGTGCCGGCGAGCGGGCGTTCTGCGCGGGGTTCGACCTGGACGAGATCGACGTGATCACGCGGATGGGCGTGCGGGAGTTCCTGCACTTCCAGGAGACCGCGACCGGTGGCCTGGCCGCCATCCGCGAGCTGCCGTTCCCGGTGATCGCGGCGGTGCACGGCGCCGCGTCGGGCGGCGGTCTTTCGCTCGCGCTGGCGGCGGACATCCGGCTCGCCGCGCCGACGGCGAAGTTCAACGCCGCCTTCGTCAAGGTCGGCCTTTCGGCGGGGGAGCTGGGCACGTCGTGGCAGCTGACCCGGCTCGTCGGTCCGGGCCGGGCGGCCGAGATCGCCTACACGGCAAGGGTTGTCGCCGCCGAGGAAGCGGCACGGATCGGCTTGGCGAACCGCGTCGTCCCGAGCGGGAACCTGATGGACGAGGCGCTGGAGACAGCCCGGCAGATCGCCGGGAACTCGCCCGGCGGCGTGCGGATGTCCAAGCGGGCACTGCAGCGCAACCAAGAAGTCGCGAGCTACGCCGGGGCATTGGAGCTGGAGAACCGCGGGCAGGCGCTGCTGACCCGCTGCGACGACATGACCGAGGCATTGGCGGCGTTCAAGGACAAGCGCGCGCCGCAGTTCACGGGAAGGTGACGAAGATGGTGACCCTAGGCGACATCGACCCGGGTTTCGGTCCGCACGACGACCTGCGGCACTGGCCGGAGCCCGGCGGCCGGATGCGGGATTCGCTGTTCTGGGAGATGATCCTGCCCGACGAGCACCTCGGCATGCAGGTCTACCTGTACCTGACCAACCGAGGCAAGACCGGCTACAACGTCTCGGTTTGGGGCCCAGACAAGGAACCGGTCGCGCTCAAGCTCGCGCAGGGCTCCGTCGGCGACGAGATGGACTTGGACAACTTCGAGTTCGAGGGTCTCTCGGTCAAGCAGCCGGAACTGCGCCGCACCGCGCAGGTCAGCTACGTCAGCGACGAAGTGAACCTGCAGTTCGACTTCACCGCGCTGCACGACGCGTTCAGCTACAAGAGCAATCCCGACGGGCTGCCGTCGTGGTTCGCCGCCAACCGGCTGGAGCAGACCGGGCACGTGACCGGGTTCCTGGAGGCCGGCGGACGGCGGATTTCCCTGGACCGCAAGGGGCACCGGGACCATTCGTGGGGCACCCGCGACTGGGGCGTGCCGCACCACTGGAAGTGGTTCATCGCCTACACCGAATCCGGCCGGGTCGTCAACGGCTGGATCTGGATCGCCCGCGGCGAATGGGGCTTCGCCGGGTACGTGGTCAAAGACGGGGTCACGGTGCCGGTCTCGCACATCAAGCACCACGCCGAGTACCACGACGACATGACGCAGAAGCACCTTGAAGCGGACGTCGTGGACATCACCGGCGAGACCACCCGGCTGGTGATGGACGCGTACGGCGTGATCAAGCTGCCCACCAAGGACCCCATGGGCACCGTGATCACCGAGGCCGCCTGCACTGTCACCATCGACGGCGAGGAAGGTGCGGGGCAGTTCGAGACGCATTGGCCCGGCCAGTACCTGCAGCACCTGATCGAGAGCGGTCGATGAGCTGGGACTGGAGCGAGCAGCAGCGCGCCCTGCTGGCCGATTTCCTCGCCCGGAAAGGGATTTGCTCGGGTCCGGTCAGCACGCGGCGGATCGGCGACGGGCACTCCAACCTGACGTTCTTGGTCAGCGACGGACAGCGGCAGGCCGTCGTGCGCCGTCCGCCTCCGCCGCCGACCCCGCCCGGGGCGCACGACATGCTGCGGGAGGCGAAGCTGATCGGCGCGCTGGCGGGGACCGGCGTTCCGGTGGCCGAGGTGCTCGCCACCGGACAACCGGGCGAAGTGCTCGACGTGCCGTTCTACGTGATGAGCTACGTCGAGGGGCCGGTGATCACCGAACGCACGCCTCCCGAGCTGGACACTCCGGCCGACCGGCGGCGGATCGGCGAGTCCCTTGCGGACACCCTGGCCACCCTGCACTCAGTGGACTGGGTCGCGCGCGGGCTGGGAGATCTCGGCCGGCCGGAGGGGTTCAACGCCCGGCACTTCCGCCGGATGGGTCGTCTCATCGCCGACGGCGACGGCAAGCCGCCCGCGGAATTCGCCGCGATCGACGCGTGGCTCGCCGCGCACGTGCCCGCCGAGGCGGGGGCGACCATCGTGCACAACGACTACCGGCTGGGGAACGTGATCGTCGCCCCGGATTCGCCAGGACGTGTTCTCGCGGTGCTCGACTGGGAACTGGCCACGCTCGGGGACCCGCTGTTCGACGTCGGCTACTTCCTGGCGTCCTGGCCGGTCGCCGGACAGGTGCGGACGCCGACCGAAGACCTCGGGGTCGCGGCGCTGGAGGAGGGTTATCCCACGCGGGCCGAGCTGGCCGAGCGGTATGCGGACCAGACCGGACGGGATCTGTCCGGCCTGGGCTGGTACACCGCGCTGGCGCTGTGGAAGCTGGCTGTCCTGTACGAATACGGGCGACGGCGGGCCGTGCAAGGTGTGGGGGACGAGTACTACGCGGACTCCGGACTCGTGAAGTCGTTCCTGGCAGCGGCCGAGCAAGCGGCCTCGTGATCAGGACGATCACCGGTGCCGCGGCGGATCTGCGCGCGGGCCGGGCGAGCGCGGCGGAACTGGTCGAGGAGGCGATAGCGCGGGCGGATGCGTTCGACCCGGTGCTCGGGGTCTTCCTGCATCGTGACGACGCCGGTGCCCGGGAGGCGGCCCGCGCGGCCGACGACCGGTTCGCGCGCGGCGAGCCCGTCGGCCCGCTCGACGGCATTCCCTTGGGGGTCAAGGACATCCTGGCTGCCGAGGGCGGCCCCACGACGGCGCAAAGCCTGGTGCTGGATCGCGGCTGGGCGGAAGGGATCGGTGACGCCCCGGCCGTCGCCCGGCTGCGGCGCGCAGGCGGAATCGTGCTCGGGAAGCTCACCACCATGGAGTTCGCCCTCGGCGTGCCCGACCCCGGCAAGCCGTTTCCGGTGCCCCGCAACGCGTGGAACTCCGCCCACTACGCCGGTGGCTCAAGTTCCGGATGCGGCAGCGGCGTCGCGTCCGGGATGGTGCTGGGCGCGCTCGGCTCCGACACCGCGGGCAGCATCCGGATGCCCGCTGGATTCAACGGTGTCACCGGGCTCAAGCCGACCTTCGGCCGCGTTCCGAAGGCGGGGATGGTGCCGCTGAGCTACACCCTCGACCATGTCGGTCCGCTGGCGCGCAGCGCACGGGACTGCGCGCTGCTGCTGTCGGTGCTGGCCGGGCACCATCCAGCCGACCCATACGCCGCGGAGACGAAGCCCGGCGACTACCTGGGCGGCCTCACCGGCGACCTCCGGGGCGTGCGGGTCGGAGTCGACGACCTCGACCGCTTTGCCCCGCGGGCTGACCCGGAGACGGGGCGCTGCTTCGCGGCGGCGCTTGGCGTGCTGGCCGACGCGGGCGCGGAACTCGTGCCGGTGGACCTGCCGATGTACCCCGAACTGCAGGCGATCGACTCGGTGGTGATGCTCGCCGAGGCGCTCAGCTACCACGAGGGAGATCTGCGTGCCCGCGGCGCCGACTACGGACAGGCGACCCGGGTGTTGCTCAGCAGCGCGCGGGCGATCACTGCGGCGCACTACCTGCAAGCGATGCGGGTCCGACGTGTCGCTCAGGCGAAAATGGACGCGCTGCTGGAGACCGTCGACCTGATCGCCACACCGATGGGACACCTCGGCGCACCGTCGTTGGCGGAGGTCACCGGCCTGGACCCGACCAGCGTGATGACCTCGCTGCACACGGCGTATTGGAATCCGTTGGGCAATCCGGTGCTCGTGCTCCCGATGGGGCTCTCCGGGCTAGGACTGCCGCTCGCGTTGTCGCTGGCCGGGCGGCGGTGGGAAGAAGGGCTGGTCGTGCGGGCCGGCGACGCGGTGCAGCAGCGCACGGCGTTCCACCTCGACGAGCCACCGACTCCGGTCGCGGCCGCCCCGATGCGTACGGCGCAGGGCGCCGAAGACGAAGCGGTAGCCGCTATTTCAACGGGATTGGTGGAATTGGGGGAGTCGCTGGCGAACGTGTCCGAGGCCCGCTACGCCGACCCGAGCGGCGGCTTCGACTGCGGGCGCTGAGCTGGGCCGCTTGCCTCGCCCGAGGCAAGCGGCCCGACCCGTTCACACGCTGCGCTGTGCCTTCGCCGCCGCGCTGGCTTTCTTGCTCTGTTCCCTGATTTCCGTCCAGTCCTCGTCGGACAGTGCGGTCAGGCCAGCGAAGGTGCCCGGCCCGGCCAGCCGCTGGCCGCCGTCCATCGCGATCGTCTCGCCGGTCAGGTACGGGCAAGCGTCGGACAGCAGGAAGACGGTCAGGTTCGCCAATTCCTCCACCGTGCCCATCCGGCCCATCGGCACCTGGTCGGCCTGGGTCGCGCCGACGCCGCTCTTGTCGGTCGGGTTGAGCATTTCCCAGGCGTAGTCGGTCGGGATCGGCCCGGGAGCCAGCGCGTTGAGCCGGATCCCGTACCGCGCCCATTCCACCGCCAGCGACATCGTCATCGCGTGGACGGCCGCTTTCGCCATGGCCGAGGGCACCACGAAAGCCGAGCCGCTCCAGACCCACGTGGTCAGCGTCGACAGCACCACTCCCGGCAGGCCCTGTTCGATCCAGCGCCGGCCCGCGGCGTGCGTGGTGTTGAACGAACCGTTCATCACCGTCGAGCTGACCGCCTCGAAACCGCGCGCGCTCAACGACTTCGTGGGTGCGATGAAATTCGCGGCGGCGTTGTTGATCACTCCGGTGAGCGGCCCGTGCCCGGACCAGATCTCCGCCATCGCGGCGTCCACCTGGTCCGCGTCGCGGACGTCGACGGTCTGGTAGTGCACCGTGCCCGGCTCGCCCGCCTCCTCGGCGGCTTCGGCGAGCACCGTTTCGCGGCGGCCCCACAGATGGACCTGCGCGCCGTGCGCGGTGAGGTGCCCGGCGACGCCCCGGCCGAGGCCGGTGCCGCCGCCGGTGATCAGGATGCGGTGCCCCGCCAGGAGATCGGGCGCGAACACGGACTTCGTCGTTGCCATGCGATGGTCCCTCGTGTCAGAGCCCGAAGCTCTTGCTGATGATCTCGCGCTGGATTTCGTTCGTACCGCCGTAAATCGGCGGTGCCAGCGCCTTGCGGACCTGGCCTTCCATGCCGTACTCGCGGGCATAGCCGTAGCCGCCCATGAGCTGCATGGCCTCCAGTGCGGTGTGCTTGGCGATCTCCGTGCACTTGAGCTTGGCCATCGATCCTTCCCGGGCGAGCTGGTCCTCCTCGCCCGCGTCGATCCGGGCGGCCACGTCGTAGACGAACGCCTTGGCGTAGGCGATTTCGGTGGCCAGATCGGCGATCCGGTGCCGCACCGCCTGGAAACTGCCGATGGTGCGGCCGAACTGCTCGCGCTGCTTGACGTAGCCGAGCAGGTCGTCCAGCGAACGCTCGGCCGCGCCGAGCGACATCGCGGCGATGATGAGCCGTTCAACGCTCAGCCCGCGCATCAGGTGCTTCCAAGCCTGGCCCACCTCGCCGACGACGTTCGCCGCCGGGATCCGCACGCCGGTGAAGAACAGGTCGTTGACCGTGTGCGCTTCCATCGTCTCGATCGGCCGGATCTCCAGACCCGGCACGTCGGTCGGCACGATCAGCAGCGTCAGGCCCTGGTGCTTCGGCCCGCTCGAGTCGGTGCGAGCCAGCAACAGCAGGTGCTTGGCGACGTGCGCCGCGGACGTCCAGGTTTTCTGCCCGTCCACGACGTAGTGATCGCCGTCCGGCACGGCCTTGATCCGCACCGAACCGAGGTCCGAGCCCGCACCCGGCTCGGACAGCGCGATCGCCTCCAGTGCCCCGGCGCACAGCCCGCCGAGGATGTCCTTCTTCTGTTCCTCGGTGCCGTACCGCAGGTAAGTCTGGCCCGCGGTCAGACCGGTGGAGTACCCGGTGATCGGGGCCAGCCCGCGCGAGGTCTCCTCCAGGAAGAGGCACTCTTCGACCATGCCGGCCCCGCCGCCGCCATACGCCTCCGGGATCGAGACCCCGAGCCAGCCTTGTGCGGCGAGCTTGCGCAGGATCTCCGGGCTGTTGGAGAGCTTCCCGCCGTCGGTGAGCGCGTCCCGCTGGGCGAGCGTGCCGCACTCGGCTTCACAGAACGCGCGCACCGCGGCGGCGAAGCTTTCCTGTTCCTTCGTGAAACGCATCGTGATAACGCTCGTTTCCGCTCAGTTGCCGCGGTACGGGGCGAAGTCGGGCTTGCGCTTCTCGTTGAACGCCTTGATGCCCTCCTGCGCCTCCTCGGACTCGCCGAACGAGTGCAGATAGGAGTACGCCAGCTGCCCGGTGCTCGCGAACTGCTCGGTGTCGGTGTTGAACGACTGCTTGAGCACCTTGAGCGCGGTGGGGGACAGGGAGAGGATCTCGTCCGCCCAGGTGCGCACCTCCTGGTACAGGTCCTCCTGCGGCACGACGCTGTTGACCAGGCCCCAGTTCTCCATCTGGGCCGCGGTGTAGCGGCGGCAGAGGAACCACACCTCGCGGGCGCGCTTCTCGCCGAGGATGCGGGCGAGGTAGCCGGTGCCGAACCCGGCGTCGAAGGATCCGACGCGCGGCCCGTTCTGGCCGAACTTCGCGGTGTCCGCGGCGATCGTGAGGTCGCACAGCACGTGCAGCACGTGGCCGCCGCCGATGGCGAAGCCGTTCACCGCGGCGATCACCGGCTTGGGCACGTCGCGGATGACGTGGTGCAGAGCGTCGATCTCGAACAGGCCGGAGTCCGAGGGGCCGTAGTCGCCGGTCTCGGCGCGCTGTTTCTGGTCGCCGCCGGTGCAGAACGCCTTGTCGCCCGCGCCGGTCAGGCAGATGACGCCGACCTCGCCGCTGCCCCAGGCTTTCTTGAACGCCTTCACCAGCTCGTCGACCGTGCGGGCGCGGAACGAGTTGTACCGCTCCGGCCGGTTGATGGTGATCCAGGCCAGGCCGTCCTCGACCTTGTAGCTGATGTCGGTGAACTCGTCCATGAAGACCGCGATCCTTTCCCCGTCGGAAGAACGTCGAAGCGGCGGCGCTCCCGCCCTTCACCGAACGTAGGTCTGTGAACGAGCGTTATCAAGAGCGCCGCCGCCCCGGAGTGCGGAAGGAGGAGGGATTTACCCCTTTGTGGATAGCTCGGCTACCCCTTGCTGGGGTCCAGGTAGATGGTCTTGAACACCTGGTAGGAGTGCAGTCCCTCGGGGCCGAGCTCGCGGCCGATCCCGCTGGACTTGATTCCGCCGAACGGCGCGACCGGATCGTTGGTGTAGGCGTTGATACCGATCGTTCCCGAAGCGACCCGCCTGGCCACCGCCTCGCCGCGGTCCGGGTCGGCGGTCCACACCGTGCCGCCGAGGCCGTACTCGCTGGCGTTGGCGATGGCGACCGCCTCGTCCTCGTCGGCATAGGGGATCACCGACAGCACCGGCCCGAAGATCTCCTCCTGCGCGATGGTGTGGTTGTTGTCCACGTCGGCGAACACCGTGGGTTGCACGAACCAGCCCCGGTCCCGGTCGGCGGGCCGGGCGCCGCCGGTGGTCAGCCGGGCGCCGTCGCCGAGGCCCTTGGCGATGTAGGACTCCACCCGGTCCCGCTGCCGGGCAGAGACCAGCGGACCCAGCTGGGTGGTCTCCTCCAGCGGGTCGCCGACGTTCAGCGAACGCGCGAGATCCGTGACAGTGTCCACGACCTCGGCGTAGCGGGCGCGCGGCGCGAGCACCCGCGTGCCGAGCCAGCAGATCTGGCCGTTGTTGAGCAAGGTGGCGGCGAAGAAGCTTTCGATGGTGGCCGCCAGGTCGGCGTCGTCGAGCACGATCGCCGCCGATTTCCCGCCGAGTTCCAGCGTGACCGGCCGCAGCAGCCGCCCGCAGGTCTCCGCGATCGAGCGGCCCGCCGCGGTGGAACCGGTGAAGGAGACCTTGTCCACACCGGGATGGGCGATCAGGTAAGCGCCGAGCTCGCGACCGCCGGGAACGACGTTCAGCACGCCTTCGGGCAGTCCCGCCTCGGCGGCCGCCTCGCACATCAGCATCGCGTCGAGCACCGTCTCCGGCGCCGGTTTGAGCACCACCGTGCAGCCGGCCGCCAGCGCGGGGGCCAGTTTCAGGAAGGTGATGGCTTGCGGCACGTTCCACGGCACGATCGCCGCCACGACGCCGATCGGTTCCCGCAGCACGCGCGAGCTGCCGCCGAGCATGCCCGGCCGAGTCTCTTCCTGCGGCGAGCCCGTCGCCAGGCCCGAGAAGTACCGCAGCAGCACCGGCGGGAATCCGCCTTCGAACTGCTGCGCCAGGCTGATCGGCATGCCGTTCTGAATGGTCACGCGGCGCGAGGTCTCGGCGGCCCGGCTTTCCAGCGCCGCCGCGAAGCGTTCCAATGCTTCGGCGCGCAGCTGTGGATTCCGGGACCAGCCGGAGGGATCGTCGAAGGCCCGCCGCGCAGCCGCGACAGCGGTGTCGACGTCCGCCTCGGCTGCCTCCGGCACGCTGCCGATCGGTTCTTCGGTGGTGGCCGAGCGTACTGGGATCCGTTGCGCCGAAGCGGGTTCGGCCCAGTCGCCCGCGAGATAGAGCCGGTCGTAGTCGAGTGTCATCACAGCTCCCCGTGCACAAGCACGATTTTCACGGCGTCCCCGCGGTGCTGCGCGGCGACGGCCTCGTTGATCTCGGTGAACGGCATGGTGGTGACGAGCTTGTCGAACGGGAACCGGCCGGTGCGGTGCAGTTCCAGCAGCTCCGGGATGAACACGTCGGGATCGCTGTCGCCCTCGACGATCCCCATCACCCGGACGCCGAGCACCTGCGCCTGGATGAGGTTGAGCGCCAGAGCCGCCTCGGGATCGGCGGGCACGCCGATGATGCCGACCTTGGCGCGATGCGCCAGCGCCTGCATCGCGTCCTGCAGCACGGCGGCGATTCCGGTCGTGTCGATGGCGTAATCGGCGCCCTCGGCCGCGATCGCGCGCACCTGCTCGGCCAGCGGGCCGGCACCGGGGTCGACCACATGGGTCGCGCCCAGCGAAAGCGCGAGATCGCGCCGCGCGGCATGCGGTTCCACCACGATGATCCGGCTCAGCTCCCGTACGACCCCGGCGAGGACGGCCGACAGCCCCACCGAACCGCCGCCGAGCACCAGCAGAGTGCCGCCCGGCTGGCAGTCCAGGGAGTTGAGCACCGCGCCAGCGCCGGTCTGCACGCCGCAGCCGAGCGGCCCGAGCACTGCCAGCGGCGCGTCGCCGGGCACCTTGACCACGTTGCGCTCGCGGGCGAGCGCGTGGGTTGCGAATGACGATTGCCCGAAGAACGCCGAGCCCACAGGCTCGCCGCTGTCACTCAGCGGGCTGGTGCCGTCCTGGCGTGCGCCGCCGAAGTTGTAGGCCATGAACTCCTGGCAGTAGGCAGGTTCACCGGCGTCGCACTGCGTGCAGTGGCCGCAGCTGTCGAAGCTGAGCACCACTTTGTCGCCAGGTTCGACCTTGGTGACCGCACTGCCCACAGCAGTGACGACCCCACTGCCTTCGTGCCCGAAGACCCCGGGCAGCGGGAACGGCAAGTGCCCGTCCTTGGCAGCGAGGTCGGTGTGGCACAGGCCGACCCCGGCGATCTCGACGAGCACCTCGCCGGGTGCCGGATCGGCGAGCGCGAGCTGCTTGATCGCGAAGGGGCCACCGATCTCCGTGGCCACCGCGGCGGTGACGTCCATGTCGAACTCCTTTGTCCGGTGGGGGATTGCTAGCCGTTGGAATCGGGGACCGTGACGCGCACGCCCGAGCAGGACTCGGTGAGGATCAGCTGGCACGACAGCCGGGAGTTGGGCCGCGCGTCCTCGGCGAACTCGAGCAGTTCCCGCTCCTCGTCCGTCGGTTCGTCGAAAAAGGACGCTCCTTCTTCGAGATAGACGTGGCAAGTGGCGCACGAGCAGCCGCCGCCGCATTCGGCGACGATGCCGGGCAGGTTGCTGCGCACGGAGCCGTCCATCACGCTCTGTCCACAAGGGACTTCGAGATCGTGCGTGGTTCCGTCGGGCAGTTGGTAGCTCACTTTCGGCATGATGTCTCCGTATTCACTGAATGACCGCGTCTCGCACCGGGACCGTGGCGTCGGCCAGCCGGGCCGGGTCGATCCGGGTGCCGGACGCGATGAACTTCTTGCCCGCCATGAACTCGGCGGGGGAGTTGGCGGACTCGACCGCGGCGACGATGCCGCCGAGGTGGTGGAACAGCGCGAACCGGCCGCTCGCGGGATCGCCGCGCAGCACCGTGCCGGGGCCGGGCGGCACCAGCCCGGCGATCTTGAGCTTGAGGTCGAACTGATCCGACCAGAACCACGGCACCTCGGGCGCGACCGGCGGCGCGCCGGTGATCGCGGCGACCGCCTGCTTTGCCTGCTCGGTCGCGCTCGGGATGCTTTCCAGCCGGGCCAGCGAACCCGTGCTCAGCTGACGTCGTGTCACGTCGCCGATCGCCAGGATGTGCGGGTCGCTCGTACGCGCCTGCGCATCGACGACGATCCCTTGCGCGCACACCAGTCCGGCCTCCGCGGCCAGCCGGTCGCGCGGCGTGGCGCCGATCCCGACCAGCACCGCCTCGCACGGGATTTCCCCGCCGTCGCCGAGCACGACTGCCCGCACCCGGTCGTCGCCGTCGATCCGCACGACGTCCGCGCCGGTCACGATCCGGGTGCCCTGTCCCTGGTGGTGTGCGGCCAGGATCTCCGACAGCCGGGGACTGGCGACCCGGGCAAGCACCCGGTCCTCCCGTTCGACGATCGTCACCGCCACGCCGTTCGCCCGCGCGACCGCCGCGACCTCCAGCCCGATGTACCCGCCGCCGACGATGACCAGCGCGCGCCGCTCCTCGACGCATTTGCGCAGCACCCGCGCGTCGGCCAGCGTCCGCAGCGACACGACGCCGGGCAAACCCGAACCGGGTACCGGCAACGGGCGCGGCTCCGCGCCGGTCGCGAGAATCAGGTACTCGTAGCCGTGGGTCCGGCCCGTGTCGGTCCGCACGCACCGGCGGTCCCGGTCGATCGCGGTGACCTGTTCGCCGAGCCGGACCGTGATGTCCTGCTCCCGGTAGAACTCCGCCGGCCGCAGCCATTGTTCGAGCTGTCCTTCGGCGAACTTCTTCGACAGCGGCGGACGCTGGTAAGGCAGGTCCAGCTCGTCGCCGAACAGCTCCACCGGCCCGGGGTGGCCCGCCTGCCGCAGCAGGCCGGCCACCGTCGCGCCGGCGTGGCCCGCGCCGACGACCAGCACCCGCCCGGTCACGACAGATCCAGCCGGACCGGCAGTTTCCGCAGCCCGCCGACGAAGTTGGTGACCACGGGCTTGCGCTGGCCGGTCACCTCGACCCCCGCGATCCGCGGCAGCAGTTCCTCGAACATGATCCGCAGCTCCAGCTTCGCCAGGTGCTGCCCGATGCACATGTGCGGGCCGTAGCCGAAGGCGATGTGCCGGTTGGGCTTGCGGTCCAGGCGGAAGGTGTCCGGCTCCTCGAACACGTCGGCGTCCCGGTTGGCCGACTGGTAGAGCAACATGAACCGGTCGCCCTTGCGGATCTGCTGCCCGCGCAGCACGTAGTCCTCCTGCGCGCGCCGGGTGAACTGCTTGACCGGCGAAACCCAGCGCAGGGCTTCGTTGACCAGGTCCGGGATCAGCTCGGGACGGTGCTGCACCTTGGCCAGCTGGTCCGGGAACATCGCCAGCGCCTCGATCGCGCCCGCCATCGTGCTCGAGGTCGTGTCGTGGCCGGCCGTGGCGATCGCGATGAACCAGCCGTAGGCGAACTCCTTGCGGTAGTACTCGCCGTTCTCGTCGCGGGCGCGGGCGATGATGGTGGCCAGGTCGTCCCGCGGGTCCGCGCGCCGGTCCTCGACCAGCTTGTCGAAGTAGGCGTAGAAGTCGTTGATCGCGGCGGACCACTGCTGCGCGGCCGCTTCGGGCGTGAGCGGCTCGACGTCCTCGCGCTGCGCGTCCGGGTCAGCGGTGCCGAAGAACTCCTGCGTCAGCGTCATCATCCGCGGTTCGTCCTCTTCCGGGACGCCGAACAGGGACATGATCACGTGCAGCGGGTAGTAGAGCGCGAACTGCTGCACGAAGTCGATCTCGTTGGCGCCGCTGCGCAGGTACTTGCCGATCGCCTCGCGGGCCAGCTGCCGGATCCGGTCTTCCCACTTCTTCAGGTTCGCCGGGCGGAACCAGTCGTTCGCGATGTCCTTGATCTGCGTGTGCTCGGGCGGGTCGAGGTAGGTCAGCGTGTCCAGGATGCGCAGGCTGCCGCCGGTGAGCTGCTGGGTGAACGCGTCGCCGGCCTGGTTCTGCAGGATCGGGTTGTGCGAGCCCGGCTCGTCGCCCCCGCCGCTGGTGAACACGTGCGGCTGCCGCTCGATCTCCATGATGTCGGCGTGCTTGGCGACCAGCCAGACCGGGTCGTAGCCCTCGACCTGCACCTGGCCCAGCGGATGGTTTTCGCGCAGCCAGCGGTAGGCCTCGAAGAGCGGTCCGTCGTCGCGGTGCCCCTCCGGCAGCACGACCTGTTTCGCGATCTCCTCGGGGATCGGGCGGGTGGACACCTCGGGCGTGGTGGTCATCGGAACTTCCCTCCGGGGTAACGGCTGCGGTGCACGTTGTTGGTCCAATCTTTGGTCCAACAGACGTGGCGTGCATCACCCCGGAGGAAGAGATTTCTCCCCCCGGATTTCTCCCTAGCTCCCGCGGACGAGGGCGTGGCAGCGGGCGGCCGCCTCTGCCCGGTTGGCGGCGCCGAGCTTGCGGAGCACGTTCTTGACGTGCGTCTTCACCGTGCCGGGGGAGACGAAGAGCTCCTCGGCGATCTGGCTGTTGCTCTCGCCGCGCACGAGGTGGCGCAGGACGTCGAGCTCCCGCCGGGTCAACTGGGCGAGCGGGCCGTCCACGCGCTCCAGCGGGTCCGCCTGCCGCGGTCGTTCGGCTTCGGTGATTCCGGAGCCTTGCAGGCCGCCCAGTACGTCGTCCACCGCGTCGGCCTGCTCGCGCAGCCGCGCCCGCATCGCGGCGAGCTGTTCGCGGAACACCACGCGTTCGAACAGGCACCCGAGGCCCTCGGCGAACAACCCCAGCAGCTGCTGGTCGAACGCATCCACGTGGTCGTGGTCCACGTGCTGGTCGGCGTGCACCAGGCCGACCACCTCGCCGCGCCCGATCAGGGGCGCGACCACGTAGTCCTTGGTGCGCGCCAGGTTGATGAGCCGGTGGTGGACGTGCGGGTTGTGCTGGGCGTCCTCGACGAGCACCGGGGTGCGGGTGCGGACGACCTCAGTCTCCGGCAGCTCGCGGCCGATCTGCCCCGGAATCGCCGTACCGACCCGCACGAGGTCCGCGCTCAGCTCGGGATCGGCGTAGGCGTACGCGGAGCGCGCGCTCCAGCTCCGGCCGGACAGGCTAGAGAACAGCGCGCGCCGGTAGCCCAGCCGGTTGATCTCGGCCGGCACCCGGTCGGCGAGGTCCCGAAGGGAGGACGCGGACCGCAGCCGGTGCAGGCAGCGGTGCAGATCGGACATCGCGGCGGTGCGGGTGGCGAGCATGCTGTCCCGGATCTCCGTGCGCAAAGCGCTCACGCGAGCCAGCGCCGCGGCGATCCGTGCGCCGTCGGCGCCTCGGCCGTCGAACGCGGACAGCTCGCGGAGGAGGCCGCTTTCCGCGCCCCGGAGGGCGATTTCGGCCGATCGCAGATCGCGAAACGCGGCCCGGGCGACGTCCTGGCCACCCCAAAGCGTGGCGATCTCGCACAGGGTGCGTTGTGTTCGCCGGATCAGTTCGCCACCGCTGTCCACGACTGTTCTCCTCGTTCGACCGCCAGAGCGGCGCTGCTCTGTCCGGCCGATTGTCGCCGCGGACCGGTGCCGGGGATACACCGCCGCACGTGATTGCTCTCCAAAGGAGGAGCGAAATACCCCTTACGGGAGTGGCGGATCAGGCGACGGAGATGCCGCCGTTGACACTGACCACTTGCCCGGTGATGAGGCGCGAGAGCGGAGAGGCGAAGAACAGCGTCAGGTTGGCGAGGTCCTCGGGCTCGGTGAGGCCGAGGTGGGCCTGACTGGTGATCTTCCCGAAGATCTTCTTGCTGAACGGCTGGGACATCGCCCGGTCGTAGGAACCGGTGTTGGCGATCAGCGACGGCGTGATCGCGTTGACCCGCACGCCGTACCGCTTCGCCTCCAGCGCCAGGGTGCGCGAGAAGGTGACGATGGCCGACATCGCGGCGCCCAGCACGGTTTCGCCCGGAGTGGGCACCTTCGCCGCGTCGGAGGCGATGTTGACGATCGAGCCCGATCCTTGCTCCCGCAGGAAAGGCAGCACGGCGCGGCTCATCACAAGCGGCCCCAGCGCTTGCTGAGCAAGGATGTCGCGGACCTCGTCGAGCGGAATCTCGTGCAGGGGAGTCGGCTGGTAAGGCGCGACCACGGAGTTGACCAGGACGTCGATCCCGCTCAGCCGGCGGTGCGCCTCGGTGGCGGCCTCGGCTGCGGACGCGGGGTCGTTCGCGTCCGCGGACAGGAACTCCGCGTGCGCTCGCGGCACGGTCGACAGCACGTGGTCGAGCGCTCGTTTGCCGCGTTCTTCGTTGCGGCCCAGCAGCATCAGCCGATGGCAGCCCGTCTGCGCGAAGGCCACTGCGGTGGCGAGGCCGACCCCTGACGTGCCGCCCGCGATCAGCACCCCGCTGCCGGAGAAGTCGAATCCCTCGTCGGCGCGGGGAATGGAGCCGGTCATGGTCGGTCCCTTCGGTTCGTTTCCTGCATCGTAGAAGATTATATTACATGAGACAAGACTCAGTTGCATATGATGTCGACTATCGAGTCTGCTCGGGCGAGGATTTTGTCCCCAGCAGCGACCTGCTGCGGGTGCGGGCTGTACGGCTCCGAAAACTCAAGTCGCCGGTTTGTCTTATATTTCTGTGGTCAGTCCTTTGTTATGGTCGGTCCCGTCGTTGTCCGGCGCCGCGCAGGCGATCGAGGAGGCGCGATCCCATGACACAGCCAGAATCCCGGCCGAGCGGGCAGGATCAGGCGGATCCCCTCTGGTTGCCGGGAGCGGCTCCGGGGGAGGGGCGGATCGCCAGGGCGCGGCTTCGGTCGCCGGCCGATGTCCGGCGGATCGAAGCGCACCAGCCGGAGACGTTGCGCGAGGGCGCGACCGTGTACGAGGCCATCCGCGCGGCGGCAGCCGAGCACCCGGACAAGGCCGCGATCGTCCAGCTGTGGTCGCACCGCGTGGAAGACCCGCCCACGACGCTCAGCTATCGCGAGTTCGTCGCTTCGATCGAGCGAGCGGCCAACCTCTTCCGCGAGACGGCGGAAGGAGCTCCGAGCGCGGTCGGCATCCTGCTGCCGATGGTGCCGGAAGGGATGATCGCCACATGGGGAGCGGCCACGGCGGGCGTCGCGGTCCCGGTCAACCCGTACCTCGAAGCGGACGCTGTCGCCGCCATCCTCAACGCGACGAGTGCGACCGCGCTGGTCACCACTCCGGACCAGTTCGACCAGGTTCGGCTGGCCGGACTCCGGGCCGCTGTGCCGACGCTGCGGCGGATCCTGCTGGTGGACGCCTCAGGCTCGCCTCATGACTTCGCCGCCGCGATCGCGGCGCATCCGGCGGGCAGGCTGACGTTCGCCCCGTCCGCCGATCCGGACGCCGAAGTCATGCGGATGCCCACCGGCGGGACGACCGGAGCGCCGAAGCTGGTGCGGATGACCCACCGCGGCCAGCTGACTGTCGCCTGGAACGTCGGGGCGCTGATGGGTGCCGGCCAAGACGGCGTAGTCGGGCACGGGATGCCGAACTTCCATTGCGGCGGAACTCTTTCGCTCGGCTTGCGGGCATTCCTTTACGGGCAGACGTTGCTGACGCTTACCCCCGGCGGCTTCCGGGACAAGGGCGTCGTGGCGAACTTCTGGGACATCGCCCGGCACTACCGGATGACCTCGCTGCTGGCCACTCCGACGACCGCGGCCGCGCTTCTCGCCGTTCCCGGCGCCTCGTCGGAAGGGCACTGCATCACTGATTTCCATTGCGGCGGCAGCACGGTGCCGCTCGCGCTGGTGCGCGCTTTCCACGACCGGTTCGGCATCTGGCTGCGGGAAAACTGGGGCATGACCGAGGTGCACGGGACGATGACCGGGCATCCCGGAGGCGACCGCGAACCGCGGGTCGGCTCCGCCGGAGTGCCGCTTCCGCACGTCCGGGTCAAGGCCGTCGAAGTCGACGAAAACAATGCGGTCGTCCGGGAATGCGCACCAAGGGAGCGGGGCCTGCTGGTCTTCGGCACCGACACCGTGACGCCCGGCTACCTCGCTCCGGCGCCTCAGGCCGAGTTGTTCGTCCAGGGTCTCGGCGAGGGAAGGCGCTGGGCGAGCACCGGGGATCTCGGCACCGTCGACGAGGACGGGTACGTCTGGATTTTCGGGCGTGCCAAGGACCTCATCATCCGGGGCGGGCACAACATCGACCCGGTTCCGGTCGAAGAGGCCGTCGCGGCGCATCCCGCGGTGCACCTGGCCGCCGCGATCGGCCGTCCCGATCCGCTCAAGGGCGAGCTGCCGATCGCCTACGTGCAGCTCCTCGAAGGGGCGAGCGCGGACCCGGCCGAACTGCTCGAGTTCTGCCGGACCCGGATCCAGGAGCGGGCCTCGGTGCCCGTCGAGATCATCGTGGTCGGCCAGATGCCGCTGACGCCCGTCGGGAAGATCTCGAAGCCCGCGCTGCGCCGGGACATTGTCGAGCGGGCGGCTGGCGCGGTGGCCGCAGACGTTCTCGGGGATTCCGCCCGGTTCCAGGTCGCTGTCGACCATTCCGGGCGGCGGCCGGTGGCCGTGCTCACCATCGATCAGCGGGGCGACGGCGAAGAGCAAGCGCTGCGGAACGCGTTCGCCGGATACGAATTCGGCATCGAGATCCGCACCGCCGCGGTCGCGGACTGACGCGCGATCCCGGATCCGCGACGGCCGGGACGGGCTCGCCCGGTATCAGGGCGCCACGGGTTCGGTGCTCGACGCGCGGACCGCGTCGAAGCGGAGCGACCCGTCCTCGAAACGCTTGTGCAGCACGAACTTCTGGATCTTCCCGCTGGGCGTGGCCGGCATCTCGTCGACGAAAGCCCAGTAGACCGGCGTCTTGTGCGGCGCGAGCTGCGAGCGCAGATACGTGGTCAGCTCCTCCAGCGAGGGCCGTCCGGCGCCGTCCCGCAGCGTCACTACCGCGCCGATCTGCTCGCCCCACTTGGCATCGGGCACGCCGATCACGGCGGCGTACTCGATGGCCGGGTGATCGCCGAGCGCGGCTTCGATCTCGGCCGGGTAGATGTTCAGCCCGCCGCGGATGATCATGTCCTTCGACCGGCCGCGGATGCGGAGGAACCCGCGCTCGTCCATCGAGCCGAGATCGCCCATGTGCAGCCAGCCGTCGGCGTCGATCGTGGTCGCGGTCTCGGCCTCCATCCGGAAGTAGCCCAGCATGGTCTGGTAGCCGCGACAGCAGATCTCGCCGGTCTCGCCCGGCGCGACCGGCTCGCCGGTGACCTGGTCGGCGACCTTGACCTCCAGCCGCGGCAGCGGCTGCCCGACCGTCTCGGCCTGGTCCTCCGGCGCGTCGGTCACCCTGGTCTGGCTGATCACGCCGTGGGTTTCCGTCTGTCCGAAGAGGATGGAGAACTGGCAGCCGAGCAGTTGCTGGGTCTTGTGCACCAGCGAGGCGGGCACGGAGGCGGCGCCGCTGAGGATCGTCTGCGCGCTGGTGAGGTCCCGCCGTGCGCGGTCGGGGTGATCGAGCATCGCGATCAGCATGGTCGGCACGACGAGGGTGTGCGTGCCGCGGTAGGTCTCGAACGCCTCCAGCAGCAGCCCCGGGTCGAACCCGGGCAGGATCACGAACGTGCCGCGCTTGGCCCAGGCCCCGAACGAGGTGACCGCGCCGCCGCCGATGTGGTACATCGGCATCGCGTTGACGTAGACGCCCCCGTCGCTCATCCCGGCGCGCTCGGCGACGTGCCTGGCTTCGTTCACGAGACCTTTGTGGTGCAGCATCGCACCCTTGGGGAAGCCGGTCGTGCCGGAGGTGTACTGGATCTGGACCACGTCACCGGGCGCCACCGCGGGCAGTTCGCGCTCCGGGTCCCCGCCGGCGAGGAACGCGTCCCATTCGCCGAACGTCACGATCTTCCGCAGTTCGGGCGTCTCCTGCCGGATGTCCTGGAGCATGCCGCGCATGTCGAACCCGCGGTGCTCGGCCGGGCAGAACAGCCCAGCGGCCCCGGACTGCTTCAGTACGAAGCCCATCTCGCGGGCGCGGTAGGCCGGATTCAGCGCCACGAGCACCATTCCGGCCAAGGCGACACCGTGCTGCAGAACGATCCACCGGGCGCTGTTGGGAGCCCAGACCGCGATGCGGTCGCCCGGCTCGAACGCGCCCAGCAAGGCCCGTGCGACGCGTTCGGCGTCCGCCAGCAGTTCGGAGTAGGTCCAGGTTTCGCGCGCTTCAGCGTCCGGCACGCAGTCGACGAGCGCCAGGCGGTCCGGCACGGTCGCCGCGGCGTGCCGGAGCGTTTCGCAGACAGTCGTGTCGTGGATGTCCCCCGGCTCCGCGGGCCAGTACGAAGTCTTCAGGACCCGGGCGTCGGTCATCGCGGTACTCCCTTGTATCGACGTGTGACTCGGGTCACCGGAGTGTACCCATTCGGTCCGACCTTGCAAATGGTCTGGCCAAAAATCATATGACGCGTTTGGGGATTGCGTTACTTCGAATGTAGATCCGCAGCGCCGATAGAGGAGGAAGATGCCTGTTCAGCGGGAACGGGTGAGGTGACGTTTGTCTACGTTGCCGCGTTCTGGGTTCTGGGACGCGTAAAGTACGCACAGGCCGGTCCACGATCAGCAGGAGGCGCACATGCCGCTCCCCGGGGCGCTCGAAAGCTCGCCGCGCGAGTTCGCGGACGCTGTGCTGACCCCTGGCAGCGCGCGCTCGCTGCTCATCACGACGCTCGGCGAGCTGGTGTGGCAGACCGGGGAACCGGTGTGGACGTCGACCCTCGTGCGCGTCCTCGGCGGGCTGGGCATCGAGGAGCAGGCGGCTCGGCAGGCGATCGCCCGGGCGTCGGGATCGGGCTGGATCACGCCGGAACGCCACGGGCGGGAAGTGCGCTGGTCGCTCACGGACAAGCTGGCGCACATCTTCGAGACCGGCTCTCGCCGCGTGTACTCGCTCAGCGACCCGTACACGAGCTGGGACGGCACCTGGCTCGCCCTCTGGGTGATCATCCCGCAGCCGCTGCGCCGCGCGCGCCGGCCGCTCTACGCGGGCCTGACCTGGGC
Organism: Amycolatopsis sp. CFH S0740; assembly: GCF_004522315.1. Taxonomy (NCBI): domain Bacteria; kingdom Bacillati; phylum Actinomycetota; class Actinomycetes; order Pseudonocardiales; family Pseudonocardiaceae; genus Amycolatopsis; species Amycolatopsis sp. CFH S0740. The sequence goes on from NZ_SDLS01000033.1 coordinate 95,842, forward strand.
GGGCTTCGGGAATCCGGCGCCGGGCCTGTGGCTGACGCCGCACGTCGAGCGGTCGGGCGAGGTCGGCGGGCTGCTCGAACAGCTCGAACTGAAGGAGCACACGTTCGCGTTCACCGGCGCGCTGGACGCGGTCGGCCTCCCTCGCGACCAGGTCGTGGAGCGCGGCTGGGACCTGGCCGCCTTGCGGGCCCGGTACGAAGAGGTGTGGCAGGCGATGGACTCGCTGCGCCCGAAGACCGAGGACGAGACGCTGTTCACGCATCTGCGGCTGATGAACGAATGGCAGGAGTTCCCGCGGGTCGATCCGCAGTTGCCCGAGGCGATCCTGCCGGACTGGGCGGGCCGGCGCGTCGCCCGGCGGATCGAGGCGCTGCGGGCGGAGTGGACGCCCGTCGTGCGTCGCCGTTTCGCCGAACTCAACACGGCCTGAGCGCCGAGCGATTCCCTCAAGGAGCGTGAATGGACACGGCGACCACGTGTCAGAACCGGCATGACTTCCAGCCCGGCGGTCCCGAGATCATGTTCGGGGTCGACCAGCTGACCGCCGACGACGCCGGCTTCCGGGCGTCCATGGTCAGCGGCCCTTGGTCGGCAGGGCCCGCGAACGCGGCGGCTGTCGGCGTGCTCGCGGACAACGTGCTCGGGTACGCGCTCATCGCTTCGGCCCCGCTCGGCAGGTGGTCGGTGAGCACGGAGATCTCGCTTGACTTCTGCGGTCCGCTGCCCTCGGACGGAACACGGTTGTCGGCCGAGGCCCACGTCGTGCACGCATCATCGGGCGCGGGGCTCGCCGAGGGCTCGCTGTTCTCCTCCGGCGGCGAGCTGGTCGCCCGATGCCGTCAGTGGGGGCGCTTCATCGAAGCGACCCCACAACGGGACGGCGGCACAGGCGGGTTCTCCGGTCCCTGCCGATCGGTCGCCGAGGTCACCGGCGCCGTGCTGGGCGATGCCCGGGCCGTCGACGGCCTGGCCTGGTTCTCGCTGCCCGTCGAGGAGGATCTCGTCAATCCGCTCCGGACGCTGCACGGCGGGGTCACGTTGTGGCTGGCCGAACTCCTGGCTTGCCGGGCGGTCGATTCGGTGGCGTCCGGTCTCGTTCCAGCCTCGCTGGCCGTGAGTTATCTCCGGCCGTTCGTGGTCGGCGACGTCGCCACGTTCCGCGCGGATGTCGCCAGCCGGGGCCGCAGGCTGGCCGTGACGCACGTGACGGGGCTCAACGAAGCCGGGAAACCCTGCATCGTCGCCTCGGCGCACCACCACGGCCCCGGCTGAGGGCTACGGCGCGCCGACGGCGGACGGCAGGCTCGCCGCCAGTGTACGCAGAATCCCGGCCGCCTCGGCCGCCATCCGGGGCACGAACTCCGCGACGTCGACGAGTTCCTTGATCGCCGAGGCCACCTGGCCGGTCATCACCAGGCTGTTCTCGGTGTCGCCCTCGGTCTGCGCCCGCTGCATCGATTCGATCTTCCGCCGGGTCAGCTCGACCGGATCCGCATTGTCCCGCCTGGCTTCCTCGATGAGCCGCAGTGACGCCGTGTTGCGCAAGCCGCGGCAGGGGCCGTACACCCCGTCGAACGCCACATCGTCGCCCTCCTCGGCGTCCAGCAACGCCTGGATGTATGCCGGATGCCAGTCGGAGTTGGCGGTGCTGGTGATGAAGCGGGTGCCCATCGCCACGCCCTCGGCGCCGAGCGAGAGCGCCGCCGCCAGTCCCCTCCCGTCCCTCGCTCCGCCAGTGAGCAGAACCGGCACGTCGACTGCTTCGGTCACGCTGGGTACGAGCACGAAGCTGTGCACGGCCTTGCTCGGTGCGTGCCCGCCCATCTCGAAACCCGCGGCGATGACCACGTCGACCCCGGCTTCGGCAGCCTTCACCGCCTGGCGGGTCGAGCCGACCTTGTGCTGGTGGACCATCCCGGCGTCCTTGATCCGGGCGATGTAGTCCCCGGGAAACCCGGCCGACGTCGTCAGCACGCGCAGCCGCCGGGCCAGTTCCGGATCCGCCGCCCGCGCTTTCAGCGCGGTCCGGATATAGATGTCAGTGAAGGGAAGCACGTCTCCGTTGCTGTCAACTCCGACGGGGATGTTCACGGCGAACGGGCGCTCGGTCATCCCGGCGCACTCCTCGATGTGCTCGCGGAAGGTCCGGGCGCCCGCCGCGATGTCCTCCGGCATCCCGGGCATCGAAACCGTGCCGAGGCCGCCCGCATTGGACACCGCCGCAGCGAGTTTCGGGGTGCGGAAGGGGCCGAGGCCTTCCTGGACGATCGGGTGCTCGATCCCGGTGAGCTGGGTGTAGCGGTTGACGATCGGCGGCATGCCGGGCTCCGTTCGACGATAGATATTTTACGCGGATTGAGATCAGATTGCGTGAGGTGTAGAGTATCGAACAGAGCCGACGAGAGGAACCCGCAGCGATGACCCAGGCGTCTTCGGCAGCGATGGCCAGACTGGTCGAAGCGGCCCGCGACCCCCGTGCCTACCTCGGGCAGTGGCGCGGCGCGCATCCCGGCCGTCCCGTGCTGGCGATCCTGCCCATGAACTTTCCGCGCGAACTGGCCCACGCTCTCGGCGCGCTGCCGGTGATCGTCCAGGACGATCGGGAGCCGGTCACCGAAGGCCGCGCGCTGCTGGCCGAGTTCTATTGCGGCTACACCCGCAACCTCGCCGATCAGGTGGCCACCGGCCGGTTTTCGGTCTACGACGCGGTGTTCACCGCCGACCACTGCATCCAGCTGATCGGCTCGGCCGACATCGTGCGCGCGCTGGAACCGGACAAGACGGTCTTCCTGGGCATGCTCAACTCGTCCATGAACGACTCGTGGGCGGGCGAGCGGGTCGCGGAGATGATGCGGCGCATCCGCACGGAGCTGGAATCGTTCACCGGTGAGGAAATCGACCCGGACGCGCTGCGCGGAAGCATCACGGCGTACAACCGGGATCGCCGGCTGATCCGGCGCCTGCTCGACGAGCGCAGCGCCGGGGAGACCGCGTTCAGCCCGGTGGAACTGCAGGACATCATCGCGTCGAGCATGGTGATGGACCCCGGCGAGCACCACGCCCTGCTGTCCGAGGCGCTGGGCGAGCCGCGGCGGTCCGAACGCGACGACCGGGTGCGCGTGCACCTGTCGGGCCACCTGTGCCACGCGCCGCGGCGCGAACTGCTCGAAGTGATCGAGGACAGCGGCGCGCTGGTCGTCGACGACGACCTGTACCACGGCCGCCGGTACGTCTCCGCCGACGTGGCGGAGACCGGCGACCCGATGGCGGCGCTGGGGGAGTGGTACGCCCGGCGCAACGTCGCGATCCCTTGTCCCACCAGGGTTCAGCAGGACGTGGACTGGGACGGCTACCTGGTCGACTCCGTGCACGCCAGCGGGGCCGAAGCGGTGATCCACCTGATACCGAAGTTCTGCGAACCGCACATGCTCTACTACCCGGAACTGCGCAAGCGGCTGGACGCGGAGAACATCCCGCAGCTGCAGATCGAGACCGAGCACGAGGGCATCCCGATCGAGTCCTTCCGCACGCGGATCGAGGCGCTGGTGGAACGCACCCGACGGCGCCGTCCCGCGCACGTCTGACGCCCGAGCCGACAGGAGAAGCTGCGAAATGCTGGAAACCAAGGAAAAGCCCGCCGAGGACAAGACGAACCGGCTCGGCATCACACGGGTCGGCGGGCAGATGATCGCCGACTACTGGGAGGACCTGTTCACCGCGCGGGAACAGGGCAAGCAGATCGTCTGGTACAACGGCGGTGCGCTCAACCCCATGTTCCAAGCGGCCGGGCTGGCCTGGTGCCACGGCGAGGCGTTCGCCGCGCGGCTGGCCGCACAGAAGCTCGAGGGCCCGGCGCAGCTGGCCGGGGCGGAGTACGGCTACAACGCCGAACTGTGCTCCTACTCGCGCACGCACCTGGGCTGCTCCGTGCTCACCGTGCAGGGCTCGGAGGGCGACCAGACGGGTGTCGTCGGGGTGCACGACCAAGAGGTGCTCGCCGCGAAGCTGCCCGCGCCCGACTTCTTCGTCAACAATTACGCGGGCTGCAGCACCGGCCAGCAATGGGACGGCATCTCGTATCGCGTCTTCGGCAAGAAGCTGCCTATCTTCAACATCTCCCACCCGTTCCTGTGGGGCAACAAACCGGACTCCGGTTACCTCAAGGGCGAGGAATGGGAAGACGCTTCGAAATTCGTCGCCGAGCAGTTGCGGAATCTCATCGACTTCCTCGAACAGCAGACCGGCCGGCCGTTCGACTACGACGCGCTGTCGGAAAGCATGACCTACATCAAGCGCGCCGCCGAGCTTCGCCGCGAGGGGCTCGATCTGTGCAAGGCGAAGCCCGCGCCCGCCACGTTCTGGGACTGGATCGCGAGCGTCGCCCCGATCAATTTCCTGCCCGGCGAACAGGATCTGGTCGACTACTTCGCGGCCGTGCGCGACGAGATCCAGGACCGGATCGACAACGGCGTCTCGGCGGTCAAGGACGAGAAGTACCGGCTGTACTTCGACGGCATCATGAACTGGAACAAACTCGGCTTCCTGTCGAGGAAATTCGCCGAGTACGGCGTGGCGGTGCTGGCCGGGCGCTACATCCAGAACGCGTTCTGGCAGGAGCCGCAGCTGATCGAAACCAGCGACCCGATCATGGGCATGGCGCAGCATTACCTGCTGTGCCCCACCAACCACGGTGCCAAAACGCTGGAGTACCTGACGTTGCGGGACTGCGAGGAGTACGACCTCGACGGGCTGGTGTTCCACTCCACCCGCACCTGCCGCGCCTTCACGGGGCCGCAGCGGCTGCTGGCCAAGTCCGCGCAGGACAAACTGGGCATCCCGTCGATCTTCTTCGAAGGCGACGTGGCGGACGCGGCGTTCTACAAGGACGGCATCCTGGAGTCGCGTCTGGTAGCCATGCTGGAAGCGATCGACGTCCGCAGGCAGCGCGGGGCGTTGCCCGCCGGGTTCGTGCCGATCTCATGACCGCGTACTACCTCGGGGTCGATCTCGGCTCCACCACTGCGAAGGCCGTCGTCGTGGACGAAACCGGCGCCATCGCGGGGGCCAGCGTGATCCAGATGGGCGCGGTGAGCCGGAAAGGGATGCACGCGGCCATCGACGACGCGCTCGCGGACGCCGACATCGCCGAAAGAGATGTGCGCGGCACTGTGTCGACCGGGTACGGGCGCAAGCTCGTACCCGGCGCGCAGCGGACGTTCACCGAGATCACCTGTCACGCCCGGGGCACCGCCGAGATGTGCCCCGGGGCCAAGCTGATCATCGACATCGGCGGCCAGGACAGCAAAGCGATCACCGTCGACGCGGACGGTCTCGTGGACGACTTCGCGATGAACGACCGCTGCGCCAGCGGCACCGGTCGGTTCTACGAGGTGCTGGCGCGGGCGCTCGAATGCGAGATCGGCACGCTGGGGGAGCTGGCGTTGCGCGGCAAGCAGGATCTGGAAGTCAGCAGTATGTGCGCGACCTTCGCCGAGACGGAGATCGTTTCCATGCTGGCGGAAGGACTTCCGGCGCCGGACATCGCGGCGTCCGTGCACCGCGCGATCGCGGGCCGGACGCTGGCGCTGGTGGCGCAGGTCGGCCGGCACGCGCCGGTCGTGCTGACCGGTGGCGTCGCCAGGAACCCCGCCGCCGTGCGGTTCCTGGAACAGGCACTCGACCTCGAGGTGCGGGTGCCGGAGCATCCCCAGATCACCGGTGCCTACGGTGCCGCCCTCCTCGCGAGGGAATCGTCAGGCCCGGTGCCTGCCGGCCAGGATGCCGACACCGATGTCCAGCTGTTCCCCAGTGGCGGGGCAGGACATTCGTGCGCCGGGTGCGACGGCTCCCCGGGCGGCGCTGTCCACCTCGGCGAGACGATCGCCCTTCGCCGGGGCTGACCATTCGAACGGCATAGCGTGGGGCTATGCCGTTCGAATACGGGCTCGTGGGCTGCTGGGCCAGTTTCGCCGAGTGCGGGTCTCACGCGAGATTCGGCACCCGAACTGGCTCACCCGGCACGACATCAGGCGTAGTGGGTCACAGAAGCCCTTTCGCGGCGAAGGCCACGCTCGGAGCGTCATATCAGCGCCGGTAAGGCACGAACTCCCGGCCGTACCGCTCCCGTGCGATGATGATCTTCTGGATCTGGGCGGTGCCGTCGGCGATCTCGACCGCCATCACGTCACGGAGCCGCTGCTCGAAAGGGAGTTCCTCGGAATAGCCGTAGTTCCCGTGCAGCAGCAGGCAATCCTTGACCGCCTGGCTCGCCGTCAACGGGCCGTACCACTTGGTCATGGCGGCCTCCGCGGTGTGGCGCAGCCCCTCGGTCCTGCGCCACAGCGCGGAATAGCACAAGAGGCGAGCCGCCTCGAGCGTCGTCGTGTGCTCGGCGAGCGGGAACGACGCGCCTTCGAATCCCGCCAACGAGGAGCCGAAGGCGGTGCGGGTGCGCAGATACTCCGCAGTTTCGTCGAGGCATGCCTGCGCGCAGCCGATCCCGGTGAGGGCGAGCAGCGGGCGGGTGAAGTCGAATCCGTTGAGCACAGCGCGAAAAGCCGAACCCTCGGGGCCGATCAGGGCGTCCTCCGGTATTTCGACCTCGTCGAAATGCACGAGCCCACGTCCCAGCGGCCGCCAGCCGGTGTCCGGCATCGCCGCCTTCGACACCCCGGCCAGGTCCAGGCCGACCAGAAACGCCGAGACTCCCGCGTCCTGCCCGTCCCGGCAGGTCCGCGCGGTCACGATCATCGCTTCGGCGTTGGCGAGCATGGTGACCGAGGTCTTCTCGCCGCTGATGCGGTAACCACCCTCCGCGGCGACGGCCTTGGTCCGCAGCGCTCCGGCGTCGGAGCCCGAACCCGGTTCCGTCAGCCCGAATCCGACGAAGGTCTCCCCGGAGACGAGCCGCCCCAGCCAGTCCGCACGGACCCGCGGCGACCCGTGCCGGTGGATCAGCGCGGACATCAGCAACACAGGGATGACGGCGTTCGCGATATTGAAGTCGGCGTACGCGAGCTCCTCGATCGCCAGACCTGCCGCCACGTAATCCTCGTCCGCGAACGGGTTGTGCTCGGGCCCGGCCAGCAGCCCCAGCACGCCGAGGTCTGCGACCCGCCGGTGCAGCTCCCACGGGAATTCCTCGCCTTTGGCGCGAGCCAGGTACCCCGGAGCGAGCTGATCGCGGGCGAACTTCCGGACCGCGTCCCGCACCGACGCCTGGTCCTCGGTCAGACCGAAGTCCATGGATTTCCCTTCTCTGGAGCGGATTTCCCGGCCCCCCATCAGGCAGGTTAGGACATTAGTTGACGTAGGGCAATACGTAGTCTCAAATGGTGTCAAATATTAGATGCGGTCAGGTCTCTCCCGTCGGCCGAGGGTGCGCCTGCCCGATCACGGCAGAGGATTTCCCTGAGCGACCACCGCCGAGGGCATCGTCGTCCACAGCGCCGAGATGCCGATCTCGATCAGCGGCGCGGTCTGAACAATGCACGAGGATACGGTCGTTTTCCCGCCAGCCGTACGGCCTCTGACCAACTTCCCGGTTCTGTTTTCAGTCGACCCAGCGGACGGAGCGCTCCAGTTCGTACTGGGGGCGTAGTTGTGCCGGGCAGCGACTTCGTAGCTGGAGACGAAGGCGTACTCGTCGCAGTCGAACGGCCCGCCGGTGGGCGGCTTCGGAGGCATCTGCTGCGTGTCGCAGAAACTCCTCGCCACCCTGTCGTTGCGAGTGGGCGGGAGGCGTCGCTGCGGGCGCTGGCCAGATGGTGCAGTTTCCCCGGGAGCCGGGGATCCGCCCAGCAGCCGCTTGCCCGGCTTCTGCGGCACTGTCGCCTCGGGTTGGTGCGAGCCTCGTCGATGTGCGCGGCGCGTCCGGCGACTCCTGGATCGGTCTTTGAATACGACATGCCCGGCACCGTGCGGTCGAAGATACCGCCCTGCTTGTCTCGCAGATCGAAAGCGCGGTCGAACCTCAGGCCGCCCTCGGGGACTGAACGATTTCAGGTCGACGTCGCGTGTCGGGCTAAGCTCGTACTCGAACACCCCCTGCACCAGCTGCTCCCCGAATTCCGCACCCGGCCGGTAGCCGTCGACAGCAGATCGTGGCGTTGCGGGATCTGCGGGGCCTGCGCATTCGACTCACCGCCTACCTTCGCGTGTCCGTGCTCAGCGCGGCCCAGTCCTGAAGCGATCCGAAACTGGTGCTGTCGTCCGTTTCCCGGTGCCCAATCTCGATGGCGTGATACCTGCGGCGATGACCAGCTCGCGACAGCGAAGGCACCTCGGGTGACGGGGCCGCGGTTGTCGGCCCGGTCGCAGTCAGAGGCTGGTAGTGCAGCAGCGAATCGAGATCTCTGGCGGCTGAGGGATTCTTGAACGCTGGACACGGCAGGTCGGTCTGGCCGGGCACCGCGGGGAGCTGAAGTTCAGGCCGACCGGATTCGCGGTGACCGACGCTCGTCGACCTCGTCGGACTCGACATCGAGTCATCGCTCGGCAAATGGTGCAAGACCGCATCATCTTCCGGCAGGCCAGGAGCATATAGGCGGCGTTTTCGGGACTGGTCCCGAAAACGCCCGTCAGGCTTGACCTCAGTCAACTGAGGGAGGTGATAGGTCTGTATGGCTGGGCCAACGCTGCGCGACACTGCGGTGCATCGCGTTCTGCCGCCATCCGGCGTGGGGCCGCGGCACTGCTCGTCATCTGATGAGCGGGGACGTTGTGATGCCGGGCTCGGCGCCCTGATCGAGGTCACGGCCGCCTGAAGACTCGGGCCGGGTGGGAACCTGGCCCCTCTGCCCGGCCCGCGCGCCTCGACCGTGCGTAATTTCCCCTGACTCCGCGCGGTCGAGGCGCATCCAGAACGTGGTCGAACCTGTTGTGGGAAATCATAGTTCGACATGGTCACGTCTCACTTGCAGAGCAGTTTCCGCAGGACGGCGCAGAAGGTCATCTATCCAGACGGCAGGTTGTCGGCCGAGGTGCGCCCGGTCGCGGATGCACCGACCGCGTGAGAGCACGCGTCGGCGTAGATCTGCGCGGCGACCTGACCGCACCACTGCAGCCGCAATGTCTTGAACGGGAACCGGCGAACTGGTGCACGACGAGTTCCTGCGCCTTGTCTTCGGTTCCATCCGCTCGCGGACCTTTATTTGTTTTTTGTCGCACGCGGAATGTCTGTGCCGCGATTTCGCGTGCCGTGTACGTGAAGGAGTGCTTAAGAATGCACATCAAAAAAACGCCAGCCGTTCTTTCCCTGATCGTTGCAGCCGGACTTGCCGCAACCGTGGGCACTGCCACGGCTGCGGTCCAGCACCAGAAGCACGGGCTGGGCCTGAACGTCGCCGCTCTGCGCGCCGCGCAGTCCAGGAGTCACGTTCACCCCACAGCTCAGCCGGTCCACCCGCTCGGGGCCGCGGCCGCGCCGCCGAGCGCCGACTTGACCCACTATGCCAACGTCCCGGGCGACCAGGGGCAGGTCGGTTCGTGCGTCACCTGGGCGACCGGCTACACCGGTTATGGCGTGCTGATGAATGAGCAGGGCATCACCGGCGGCCCGATGGCCCCGATGTTCATCTACAGCCAGATCGCGAAGGGCAACGACCAGGGCACCGACGCGGGCGTCGCGCTGCCGATGGAGCAGCAGCAGGGTATCGACACAAAAACGGATTACACCCAGGGCGACACCGACTTCACCACCCAGCCCACGCAGGCCGAACGCGACAATGCCTGTCCTGGTCGAGAATGCGGCAACCCCGGTTTGACC
>NZ_SDLS01000034.1:0-102288 GCF_004522315.1 Amycolatopsis sp. CFH S0740
CGCTTGACAAACAAAACCCAGGGATGTCTTCACGGACGTCGGGCGGCGGACCGCGGCGGGGGACGCGAGCGGCGGCGGCCGGACAGTGGCAAGATCTGCGGTGTTCCCCAGGAGACCCGTCCCCGAGAACACCGCAGTGAGGATCGCCGCATGGCTGTGCCGCCCCTGCTCACGCTGAACAATTCGGTCGTCATCCCGCAGCTCGGACTCGGCATGTACCAAGTCCGGCCGGATCAGGTAGCGAAGGTCGTCGCGACGGCGTTCGAAGCCGGGTACCGCAGCATCGACACCGCCGCCATGTACGGCAACGAAGCCGAGGTCGGCGCGGCGGTGCGGGAGTCCGGGCTGCCGCGCGAGGACGTCTTCGTGACCACCAAGGTCTGGAACACCGACCACGGCTACGACAACACCCTGCGCGCGTTCGACCGCAGCGCCGAAGCCCTCGGCCTCGGCCCGGTCGACCTGTACCTGATCCACTGGCCGAAACCGGAGCTGGACCGCTACGTCGAGACCTGGCGCGCGCTCGAACTCCTGCTCAACGAGGGCCGCGTCCGGGCGATCGGCGTGTCGAACTTCGGCGTCGACCACCTGCGCCGCCTGCTCGACGAGACCGACGTCGTGCCGGTGGTCAACCAGGTCGAACTGCACCCGTGGCAGCAGCAGGCCCCGCTGCGCGCGTTCCACGCCGAGCACGGCATCGCGACCGAGGCGTGGAGCCCGCTGGCCCGCGGCCGGAACCTGAACGACCGGGTGATCACGGCGCTGGCGGCGAAGTACGGGAAGACGCCCGCCCAGCTGGTGCTGCGCTGGCACCTGCAGCTGGGCATCATCGCGATCCCGAAGTCGGCGACCCCGTCGCGGATCCGGGAGAACGCGGACGTGTTCGACTTCGAACTCGCCGAGGACGACCTGCTGGCCCTGGCAGAACTCGACTCCTGAACGGCTGGTCGGGAAGCTCGGATGCCCGCCGCGGCTTCGGGAATCAAGGCCTGCCCCGGATGCGCGGCACCGCCTCAGCGCGGGGCGCATGCGCGTCGCAGCGGCAGTCAGCTGCGCGGATGCCGGTCGCTGCGGCTTCGGGAGCCCAAGGCCTGCCCGGGATGCGCCGCACTGCCTCAGCTCACGGCGCTTGCGCGTAGCTGCGGGGGCAGTCAGCTGTGCGGGTTTTGGCGACTTCCTCGCGGCCCCGGAAACACCGCACCGCCCCAGCCGAGGGCGGAGGCGGTGCTTGCCGTTCGAGGTTCAGGCGGCGCATGCCCGTCGTTGCGGTGCCGGGCTGCTGCGCGGGTTCTGGCGATGTCCTCGCGGCTTGCCCCAGATACGCCGCACCGCCCCAGCCCAGGCGAGGGCGGAGGCGGTGCCAGCGGGTCAGAGAGTCAGGAAGCGCGGATGCCCGCCGCCGCGAAGTCGGCCAGCTGGGCCGGTTCCTTGAGGAACGCGCGGAAGCTCTGCGTGCCGCGCTGCTGGACCTCGTCGATCGTCTTCCCGGACAGGCCGACGAACGGGTAGTCCGCGGGCGGACCGGAGCCGATCGGCATCGCGGGGGAGCCGATGACGTCCGGCTTGGACTTCGAGAGCTGGGTCACCCAGTACGACGATTCGGGGATCCAGCCGTCGGGCAGTCCGCCGATCGTGTCGAGCGAGGATTTGCCGGTGAGCGCGTTCAGCACCTCGGAGGCGGGCTTGCTCTGCACGGCCACGTGCACGCAGCTGCCGTGGACCTGGGTGAGGTCCTGGTTCCAGCGCGCCGCCGCGGTCTCGACCGGCTTGGCGATCTGCGGGGTCACGACGATCCGGACGTCGGTGCGGCCGCCGTTGCAGCTGGCGGCCTGCGCCTCGGCGCGGTTGTTGAGCACGCTGTCGGCCCAGTTCCAGCCGACCACGCCGAGCGTGGCCAGCACCACGAGCCCGACGGCCACGAGAGGCCACTTCGCGATCCGCCTGCGAGGCGCCTTCTTGGCGACGATCCGGTGCGACCCGGTCGTCTCGCTGCGGCCGGCGGGCCGCTTCGGCGGGTCGAGAGGGTGCGGCACCGGCTCCTCGGGCAGGCTGTGACGCCCCATCGTTGTCCTTTCGTGACCTGCACAACACGCTCAGTTATGCAATCGAACCGTTATCACTCTATCAGGCCAGCGACCTGCGGTGAATACCGTTACGCAGAGTTGTCAGCTCCACGGCCGGGCGACTCCGGCACGGGATCCGGCGGCTGGGCCGGGTCGGCGAGAAGGTCGCGGCAGAGGCCGATCAGGCGGGCCCGCAGCGGCGCGGCCCGCTCGGCGAATCCGGCCTGGGCGCGGGCGTAGGAGGCCCGCCCTTCGGCGGTCTCGATCGGCACCGGCCGGTAGCCGTAGTCCGCTAGATCGTACGGGCTGGCCCGCATGTCCAGTTCACGGACGTCCGCGGCGAGCGCGAAACAGTCGCCGACCAGCTCCGCGGGCACGAACGGATCGAGCTTGTAAGCCCACTTGAAAAGATCCATGTTCGCGTGCAGGCAGCCCGGCTGCTCCAGCGCGACCTGCGATTCCCGGGTCGGCTCCAGCGTGTTCCGCGGCCGCGCCGGACCGGTGAAGAACCGGAACGCGTCGTAGTGCCCGCACCGGATGTCCATCGATTCCACGACCCGGTCGGTCCCGGCCGAGCCGAGCCGCAGCGGGACCTGCGCGTGCCGCACCGAGTCCGCGGGCTCGCGGTAGACCATGGCCCATTCGTGCAGCCCGAAGCAGCTCAGCCGCGGCGCTCGCGAAGCGGTGGCCGACAGCAGCTTCAGCACGAACTCCGCGGTGCGCGCCCGGCGGCCGGTGAACGCCGCCGGGTCGAGCATCACCCCGGCCTCGGTCTCGACGTAGGCCGGACGCTCGAGGAACCGCCGTGCGGACGCTCCCGCGAGCACCACACCCGGACCCGGCTGCCAGCGTTCGAGATGCCCCGGCCGGTGCGAGTAGTAGGTGAACAGGAAATCCAGCACGGGGTGTTTCTCGCCCCGCGCCCGGCGTTCCTGGTGCGGCCCGGTCCACGCGCGCATCCGCTCGGCGTGCGCTCGCTCCCGGGCCTGCCAGTCCGCCTCGGCGAGCACGACCGCGCTCATGCCGCCACGTGGGTGCCGTCGCGCACGGTCCCCACGTACTCCTCGACGAGGTCTTCCAGCGCCACCACGCCGACGGCCGCGCCGGAGGCGTCGAGTGCCCGCGCGAGGTGGCTGCCTTCCTTGCGCATGGCCGAAAGCGCGACGTCGAGCCGCGCGTCCGACCGCAGTTCGGTGAGCGGCCGCGTCTTGTCGTCCGGCACCACCGTGTCCGGGTCCTGGCCGACGAGGTCGAGCACGTCCTTCACATGGATGTAGCCGGTGAGCGAACCGTCGTCGGTGCACACCGGGAAGCGCGAGAACCCGGTGGTGGACACCGCCCGCTCGACGTCGCCGAGCGTCGGCCCGCAGGGGAGCGTCGTGAGCTCCGAGGTGGGCACCAGCACGTCCGCGACGGTCTTGGCGACCGACGACAGCGTCTGCGAAAGCCGCCGGTGCTCGGACTGGTCGAGCAGCCCTTCCTGGCGCGATTCGCTGAGCAGTTCGGCGAGTTCGTCGGAGCTGTACGCGGTCTCCAGCTCGTCCTTCGGCTCCACCTTCATCAGGCGCAGCAGCGAGTTCGCGACGAAGTTGAGGAACGCGATGACCGGGTTCGCCACCTTCACCCACGCCACGTGGACCGGCACGAGCCACAGCGCGAGCCGCTCCGGTTCGGCGATCGCGAGGTTCTTCGGCACCATCTCGCCGATCAGCACGTGCAGCATGGTGATGAACGCCAGCGCGATCGCGAACGAAATCGGGTGCAGCAGCTGGTCGGGCAGGCCGAGCAGATCGAAGAACCCGGACAGCCGGTGCGCGACCGCGGGCTCGCCCAAGCGGCCGAGCAGCAGCGAGCAGATGGTGATCCCCAGCTGTGCCCCGGCGAGCATCTGCGAGACGTGCTTGCTCGCGTTGATCACGATCTGCGCGCGGGTCTTTCCCTGTTCCAGCAACGCTTCCAGCCGGTCGCGGCGCGAGGAGATGAGGGTGAATTCCGCGCCGACGAAGAACGCGTTGGCCAGCAGCAGGACCACGACGAGGGCGATGTTCAGCCAGTCGCTCACGCGGTCACCTCGCGTTCGGCCGGGCGCACCTGGACCTCGGCGACGCGGTGCCGGTCCATGCTGGTGACCGCGAGCCGCCAGCCGTCGACCTCGACGGCGTCGCCCTCGGCCGGGATCGCGCCGAGCCGCTCCAGGATCAGCCCGGCGATCGTTTCGTAGTCGCCCTCGGGCATCCGGAACCCGGTGATGTCGCGGACCTCGTCCGCGCGCAGCTGCCCGGACACGAGCCAGCGGTCCGCGCCGAGCTGCTGCGCGGCCGGGGCCTCGCGGTCGTCGTGCTCGTCGCGGACGTCGCCGATGATCTCCTCGACCACGTCCTCCAGCGTGACCAGCCCGGCGGTGCCGCCGTACTCGTCCACCACGATCGCCAGCTGGTAGCGCGAATCGCGCAGCCGGTTCAGCAGATCGTCGCCGGGCAGCGATTCCGGCACCGTCGGCACCGGCCGCATCGCCGACCGGATCCGCGTGGTCGCGCGGTCCGCGGCCGGGACGGCGAACGCCTGCTTGACGTGCACCGCGCCCTGGACGTCGTCGAGATCCTCGGTGTAGACGGGGAACCGCGAGAACCCGGTGCGCCGCGAGATGTCGATGAGGTCGTCGATCGTGTCGTCCACGGTGAGCGATTCGACCTGCACGCGCGGGGTCATCAGCTCGTCCGCGGTGCGGTCGCCGAAGCGCAGGGAGCGGTCCAGCAGCTCCGCGGTGGACGTGTCGAGCTTCCCGCTTTCCGCGCTGGAGCGGACGATCGAGCCCAGCTCCTGCGGCGACCGCGCGGAACGGAGCTCCTCCTGCGGCTCGATGCCGAATTTGCGGACGAGGAAGTTGGCGCTGTTGTTCATCAGCGTGATGAGCCAGCGGAACAGCGCCGAGAACCGGGCGTGGTAGCCGGAAACCGCGCGCGCGGTCGGCAGCGGCCGCGCGATCGCGATGTTCTTCGGCACCATCTCGCCGAGGATCATCGACAGGAACGTGGCCAGCACCAGCGCGACCGCCACCGCGACCCCGGACGCCGCCGAAGCGGGCAGGCCGGTCGCGTCGAGCAGCGGGCGGACCAGGTCGCCGATGAGCGGTTCGGCGAGGAAACCGGTGATCAGCGTGGTGAGCGTGATCGCGACCTGCGCGCCGGAGAGCTGGAAGCTCAGCGTGCGGTGCGCCTTCTGGACGGTGCGCGAACGCTTGTCACCGACCTGGCGGACGTCCGCGTCGACCGTGCTGCGCTCGAGCGCGGTCAGCGAGAACTCGGCCGCCACGGCGAGACCGGTGCCGATCGTGAGAAGAAGGAAGAGCAGCACGCCGAGCACGGAAAGCAGGACGTGGATCACAGCGCACCGTCCGGGACGGCGGAACGGACGGCGGGCGGAAAGCCGGGTCGATGCGGACCCGGCCCGGTACTGTCACCGGGCGATGGCGCAGCGCGCACGGATGGAAGTCACTCCTCGGCATAACGGGTTTGTAGTGCGACGATGCCGACAATCGTACCGGGTCCGGGCAGCCGTGCGGCGGCAGGACGCGAACCTGGCGCCCGTTTTTCCGCCCGCCGCTGCGGGAACCGCGCTCCCGCCTGCGGCATCCCGGGCCGCTGACGTGCTCCAAGCCCCCGTGCCGCGTTGCGGTTTCTGAACAGGGTGAGCGCGGCGCTCGCCAGCGATGCGGAACTCCGGCGGACGAGACGCGCCGGACGGCTTCTCTCCCGCTGCGGTCCGTGAAGGGCTCCTTGAGGGAATCTGATTCTCTCAAGGAGCCCTTCACGGACCTCGCCAAACGCGCGTGTCCGCCGCGGCAGGGCGAGAACCCCGCGGGCGCAGTGCGCGAAGCTGCCCGTTGCCGTTGCCGTTGCCCGCCCTGCGGCCGTCGCCCGCCTCGCGGCCGTTGCCCGTCCCGTTGCCGTTGCCCGTCCCGTTGCCGTTGCCCGCCTCGCGGCCGTTGCCCGTCCCGTTGCCGTTGCCCGTCCCGTTGCCGTTGCCCGCCTCGCGGCCGTTGCCCGTCCCGTTGCCGTTGCCCGTCCCGTTGCCGTTGCCCGCCTCGCGGCCGTTGCCCGTCCCGTTGCCGTTGCCCGTCCCGCGGCCGTTGCCTGCCCTGCGGCCGCTGCCTGCCGCTCGGTGCCTCTGCCCTTGCTGCTGCCTGCCCTGTTTCCCCTGGCCCGCCTCGCCGCCTGCTGCCGCTGGTCGCCGCGCCTGCGCCTGGCTGCTGGGCGCGGCCCGACTGGCGGGAATGCCCGTGAGGGGTCCCCCTCACGACCTCAGCGAGACCACGCCACCCACCCGGCGGCCGCACGTCCGTCCACAGTGGTGCTTCAGCGCGGCCGTCGCCCCAGCAACGCCACCAGCCGGTCCGGAGCCGCCGCGTTGCGGCCGGCCGCGACTGGCGGGTCGAACAGCCCGAGGCCCTGCCAGTCGTCGATCATCGGGCGCAGCACGTCGAGCAGCCGCCCGGCGAGGACGTCCGGGACCGGGTTCGGGCGGCCGAGCGCGGTGGCGAGGTCCCAGCCGTGCACGGCGAGGTCGAGCGTCATCTGCCAGCCGTACTCCTCGGCGGGCACCAGCCCGAACGAGACGTGCACGGTGCGGCGCAGCGCGCCGGGGGAGAGCCACGCTTCGCGGGCGGCGGCGGACGCCTTCTCCCACACCGAGAGTGGGTCGTCGCCGAGGACGTCTCCGTCGTAGCGGGTGCCGACCTCGTCAAGCGTCGCACCGGCGAGCAGATTGGGTACCCAGAGTTGTTCGACGGCCAGATGATTCACCAGATCGCGTACCGACCAATCGGTGCACGGCGTGCCGCGGGCCCAATCGCCCGGACCGGCGGCGCGCACGGCGGCGTCGAACACGTCCAGTGCGCTGCCGTGGGCGGCGAGGAGATCCACGGGGCACATTGAACACGATTCAGCTGCGCGCGCCCGGCCGGTGTCGTCGCACGGTCTCTTCGACGAGGTCCAGCACCGGGCCCAGATCGTCGCCCGGAAGCCCCATCGCGAGGTGCGACACGAGCCCTTCCAGCACGAGTTCCAGGAACGCGGTCAGCACGCTGACGTCGACGTCGTCGCGCAGGTTGCCTGCCTTGCGCTGCCATTCGAGACGGTCGCGGGTGGCCTCGGTCAGCTGCTGCGAGCGTTCCGCCCACCGGCCGCGGAACTCCGGGTCGGTGCGCAGCCGCCGCGACACCTCCAGCCGGGTGCCGAGCCAGTCCGCCGGATGTTCGCTGTTCCCGGCCAGCAGGTCGCGCATGACCTGGACCAGGCCCTGTTCGGCGACGACGTCGGCCATCCGCACCGCGTCGTCCTCGGCGAGGGCGAGGAAGAGCGATTCCTTGTCGCGGAAGTGGTGGAAGATCGCCCCGCGCGACAATCCGGTGGCTTCTTCCAGACGGCGGACCGTGGCACCCTCGTAGCCGTAGCGTGCGAAACACACGCGCGAGCCGTCGAGGATCTGCCGGCGGCGTGCGTCGAGGTGATCCTGGCTGACCCGTGGCATCCTGAAATCCTGACATCGAGGACCGGGTTCTCGCAATCCGTACGTACGTACTGTGACGAGACGGCGGAACGGATGCGCGCCGTCACACTGGCGGGTTCTCGGCTGACACGACCGGGCCGGTTGACTACGCTGTGCACATCACGACGTGAGCACCGGAAAGGGAGCGGCCTTGGTCATCGGCGAGTCGGGCCGTGCGCGCGGCGGTTTCGCCATGGACGCGGCGGAGCTGACCGCGGTCATCCGGTTGTGGGAGGACCAGCTCGCGAAGATCGCCGCCGACGGCCGCGCGATCGACGAGATCCTCGCGGTCTTCGCCGCCCCCGGCTCGGACCCGGCGAGCACGGAGTACGCGGCCGCCGGCGCGGACTCCCTGCACACGCTGCGCGACCAGAACGAGGCGCTGCGCCGGTACGCCGCCGGATACCTCGACAAGCTGCGCGCCGCGCGGGACCGGACGGCCGAGGCGGACCAGGCCGGCGCCGACCTCAGTCGCGGCCGGTAAGCGAACGGCCCCGGCCGCGCACGAAGGGAACCAGGTGGACGGCAAGCAGATCTTCGACAACTTCCGCGGCGGCGACACGTCCGGTTTGCGTGCCGCCGCGGCGAAGGTCCAGGAGCTTTCGGCGGCCTACCTGGAGCGCGCGCAGAGCGTGAAAGAACTTCAAGAGCGGATGGCGCGCTCGTGGACCGGCGACTCCGCCGACGCCGCGAAGGCGGGCGCGGGACCGGTCGAGGCCGGGTTCCGGGAGTCCGTCGACCCGCTCGACCTCACCAGCGCGTCGATGGACACCCAGGCCAGCAGCTTCGAAAGCTCCCGGCACGCGGTCGTCGACGTGCCGCCCCGCCCGGAGCGGCCGCAGCCGTGGGCCGGGCCGTTGCAGGCGGTGCTGCCCGCGTCGGCCGCGCCAGTGTCCTTTCAGGACAGCATCGACCGGTTCCACGGCGCGAACGAGAACAACGTCCGGGTGATGGAGCAGTACCACGGCGTCACCGCGAACACCAAACGCGTGCTGCCGAAGCAATACGGCCCGATCGTCGCCGACGGCGTCGCGGTCCGCCGGACCACTTCGGACAGTACGGCCACGCAGACCGCCGCGAGCCACGACCGGAACGGTCCCGGTGCCGCGGTGCTGCCCGCTCCGGTGAGCGAACCGTCCCAGCGCGGCTCGGGTCCGGCGGTCGGCGGCGCGCCCGTCGCGGCGGGCGGCCCCGGCGACGGCCTGCACTGGCGGCCGGAGTACCTCCTCGAGTCCGATCCGGAGGGCGTGTTCGGGGCGGACGGTTCGGCGACCCAGCCGGTTCTCGGCGACGAGGAGGAGTAGCCGGTGGCCGATCCGGCGGGACGGGTGGACGTCCCGGTCGAAGCGCTCGCGGCGCTGGCCGAACGCGAGCAGGTGGGCCGGTTGCACGTGACGCTGCGGCCGGATCCGGCGTGGCTGTCGGAAACCGAACGCGACGAAGCCGCCAAGCGGGTGGACGACGCGCTGGCGCTGGCGGGCTTGGTCGACTCGCGCGGCCGGGCCACGGTGGACTTCCTGGACTGGCTGCCGCTGCTCGTGCGCCCGGTGGTCGAGTACTACGGCTGGGTCGCGACCGGCGACCGCACGTACGGCGTGCTCGCCGCGGCCAGCGGACTGCAGGCGGTGCTCGCGGTGTCGGACGGCGAACACGTCGGCGTCCAGGAGATCGACCGCGAACGCGTGCTGGAAACGCTGGTGGAGCAATTGCCCGCGGTGGGCCCGGGCGGCGGATACGTGCGCACCGTGCGCGTCGCGGACCTGACCGAAGCCGCCCGGCGCGGCGAGGACGCTTTTCCGTTGGACCCGGTGCTGTCGGACGTGCTAACCCTGGTGCAGCGTCCGGTGCACGGAAGCGGAGAGCTGTACGCGGGACGACGCGACGACGTCGGCCGGTACGTCCGGTTGGAAGAACCCCTGCACTACGCGGACACGGACTGGGGCCGGTACCTGAGCTACACCGTCGGGGCCGGGCCGGACGCGGAAATCCGGATCGGGCCGGCCGGCCCGGCCGAACTGTGCGGTGCGCTGCGGGCTCTGGAGCGCACCCTGAACTGAGGGGACGCTGCGGTGCGCTATCCGGAAATCGAACCGTACGACAGCGGCCTGCTGGACGTCGGCGACGGCCACCGGGTGTACTGGGAAACCTGCGGCAACCCCGAGGGCAAACCGGTCGCCGTCCTCCACGGCGGCCCGGGAACCGGCTGCGGCGAAGGCATGCGGCAGTTTTTCGACCCGGCAAAATACCGAATCGTCCTGCTGGACCAACGCGGCTCCGGTCGCAGCACCCCGCACGCGGGCGACACTGTAGAAGCGCTGAAGGCGAACACCACCAGCCACCTGATCGCAGATCTGGAATTGCTGCGGGAAACCTTGAAAATCGACCGCTGGCAACTCTTCGGCGGCTCCTGGGGCTGCGTACTGGGCCTGGCCTATGCGGAACAGCATCCCG
This sequence comes from Amycolatopsis sp. CFH S0740, assembly GCF_004522315.1. Classification (NCBI taxonomy): domain Bacteria; kingdom Bacillati; phylum Actinomycetota; class Actinomycetes; order Pseudonocardiales; family Pseudonocardiaceae; genus Amycolatopsis; species Amycolatopsis sp. CFH S0740. The sequence goes on from NZ_SDLS01000034.1 coordinate 10,062, forward strand.
AACGCGTGACGGAAATCGTCATGATGGGCCTGGCCACTGACCGCCAGATCGAAATCGACCAGCTGACCGGCGGCCTCGCAGAAATGTTCCCGGAAGCCTACGCAAGCTTCCGCGACGGCGTTCCGGAAAACGAACGAGACGGCGACCTGTCAGCGGCCTACTACCGCCTGCTCACCGACCCGGACCCCGCAGTACACGAGCCAGCCGCACAACGTTGGTGCGCTTGGGAATCCGCCATGCTCCCCGGCGTCCCGCCCTCCCCGAAATTCGAAGACCCGCGCTTCCGCCTGGCCTTCGCCAGGACGGTCACCCACTACTTCTCCCAAGGCTGCTTCCTGGAAGACGGCGGAATCCTCCGCAACGCAGGAAAACTGGCCGGAATCCCGACAGTACTGGCACAAGGCATCCTGGACCTGAGCAGCCTGGCAGGCACCCCCTGGCTCCTGGAACAAGCACTCCCGGACGCAGAACTAATCCTGGTAAGCGGCGCAGGCCACACGACGGCAGTCCCCTCGATGGAAAACACCCTAATCGCAGCCACCGACAAATTCGCCACCCGCCGGTGAGGGACCCCTTCACGGTTTTTTCGGTACGTGAGGGCCACCCTAAGGGAATCTGATTCCCTCAGGGTTCCCCTCACGACCCTCGCCCCGCCCACCCCGCGTCCGCTCGGAACGTGCCCCAATGCGGCATTGGGTGCGTCCCACGCACCGAATGCCACTTTGGGTGCATCGCATGCACCCAATGCCACTTTGGGGCGCTAGCCCCGCCACGAACGAAACCGCCGCCGATGCACCCAACGTTCGGTGCACCCACACCGCCCCCGCACCCCGATACGAAGCTCTCCTGCGGTCTGAGGGTGCTTGTCAAGGCATCTTTCCAGCCTTGACAAGCACCCTCGGACCGTCAGCACAATCCAGCTTCGGGGTGCCCCACGCAACCATGGGGCGCAATGTCGCCGCCAGGCGACGAGCCGACCCCCTACGGAATCATCAACGCAGGCACTCCCGTCGGACTCGACGCCTCGGCATTCCGAGCCTCGCGAGCAACCTCAGCCTGCCGCAATGCAGTAACCCGAGGCGGAACCCGATCCAAGTGCCACTCCGCCAACACCAACGCCACTTTGGCCTGCATCTCCGTCCGCAACCGCAAGAACGAATCCGCCGGATCCGCCCCGACCTCCCCGAGCAGCAACCACCAAGCCCAAGCAGCAGCCCCAGCATTGGCGATAAAGTCCGGAATCACCGCAACCCCACGCGCCGACAACGCAGCCTCGGCCTCCGGAGTAGTAGCAGCGTTAGCCGCCTCCACCACCACCTTGGCCTTGACGAGATTCTCGTTGTCCACCCGCAACGCGTAAGAAATAGCCGCCGGAACAAAGATGTCCGCCTCAGCGGCCACCACTGCCTCCCGCGGCAGCGACTGGACCCCTTCCGGCAACCGCCCCCGGTCAACCTCCCCGAACCGGTCCCGCAACTCCAGCAACGCGGGAATGTCCAACCCCTCCGGGTCGTACAACGTCCCAGCGGCATCCGCGACAGCCACGACCTTCATCCCCGCCTCGTGCAGGTACCAAGCCGCGCCGCCGCCCATCGTCCCGATCCCCTGAATGGCGACACTCGTCTCCGGAACAGCCCACCCCCAGGTGTTGGCCGCCCCGAGACAAGCCTGCGCCACCCCGTACCCGCCGATGACGTCCCCGAGCAACTGCCCGCCGGGAACCGGCGCGTTCAGCCCAGCCTGAACCCGCCGAAGCGTGCGCGCCGGATCGGCCGACCGGCGGATCGCGGCGTGGTACGACTGCTCCAGTCCGAGTGTCGCGAAAACCTCGTCGATGAGATGCTGCGGCACCCCCAGGTCCTCCGCGGTCACCCAGCTGGAGTCCAGCCAGGGACGCAGGAACTCGCAGAACCGGGTGAGCACACCGGTCGCGCGCGGGTCCTTGGGGTCGAAGTCGATGCCGCCCTTCGCGCCGCCGACCGGGAGGTTGAACGCGGCCGTCTTGTTCGCCATGCCGCGCGCGAGGTCGGCCACCTCGTCGACCGTGCAGCCGGCGCGCATCCGCGTGCCGCCCGTGGCGACGCCGGAAACCAGGCTGTGCACGACCAGGTAGCCGTGCGCGCCCGTGACCGGGTCGGTCCACGTGAGCTTCATCAGCGGTTCGGCGATCCGCGGGTCCATCGAGCCACTCACCTCCTCGAGTCCTTGGCAGCGCGCTTCGCCGCCTGCTTCCGAGGGTGCTGCCACTTCGGGGCGCGCGTCTATTTACCGAATCTGGACGAAGTTGTTTAGGGTTCGTACATGGAGCTTTCGTTGCACCGCTTGAGGATGCTCCGCGAGCTGCACCGCAGGGGGACGGTCACCGCGGCCGCGGCGGCGTTGCATTACACCGCTTCGGCGGTGTCGCAGCAACTCGCACAGCTGGAACGCGACGTCGGCGCGAAGCTGTTCGAACGGCTCGGCCGCCGGGTCCAGCTGACCGAACTCGGCATCCTGCTCACCGAGCACGCCGAGGAGATCCTGGGTTCGGTCGAGCGCGCGACGCTCGCGCTGGAGGAAGCACAGGGCTCGATGTCCGCGCGGCTCACCGCGGGCGTCTGGGCGTCCGTAGCGTCCGGTTTGCTGCCGACCGCGCTCACCGCGCTGGCCGCGGACTACCCGGGAATCCAAGTGCGGACGAAGGAACTGGCCCCGGAGGCGACCGCGGACGCGGTCCGGGACGGCTCGCTGGACCTGTCGTTCGTCATCGACTACTCGGATGCCCCGATGGAGTGGAGCGACGGGCTGGAGCGCGCGGTCGTGGCGGTGGAACGGCTGCACGCGGCGGTCCCGGCGGGCGCGCTGCAGTCGGCCACGGTGCCGCTCGACGCGCTCGCGGAGCACCCGTGGATCCTGGCGAGCCCTAAGTCCCATTTCGGCCGCGCGATCCGGATTGCCTGCCAGCGGCACGGTTTCCAGCCGAAAATCAATCACGAGGTCGAGGAGCAGTCGACCGCGATGGCGATGGTGGGCGCCGGGCTCGGCGTCACCCTGGTGTCGGATCTGGGCCTGCGGCTGCTGCGCCCGCCGGGGATCGACGTCGTCGCACTGGCCCCGCCGCTGCTGCGGACGGTGTCGATCGCTTATCGCCGCACGGAGATCCGGCGGCCGGCGTTGCACCTGGTGGTGGCGGCGGTGCAGAAAGCGGCGGCGGAGCTGGGACTGGGGACCGAGCCCGCTCTGCCGTGAGCCCGGGTGCCCCGGATGGAGCAGTGCCGCCAGGGTGATCCATTCGGTGAACTCCCAGGTCAACCAGGATTACGGGTTCCTTGTCGATCGTCTCCGGCGCTTCTCGGCCCTGTTTTTGTCGGACCCCGCGTGTAGCGTCGCGAAGCGACGAGGTCCGGCCCCGCGGACCTCCTGATGGGGACGGCGACAGATGACTGCAGTGCACGACTTTCCGGACAGATCCGGGAGTGCGGCGAACCGGACCGCGCGGGTGCTCGCTGACCGCGCGGAGGGGGAGCGGTACGTCGCGTCGGTGTGTTTCAAGCACGGCCCGCCGAGACTGCTCGGGGTGGAACTGGAGTTCACCGTGCACCATTCCGGCGACCCGGTCCGCCCGCTCGACCCCGATGTCCTCGCGACGGCACTCGGCCCGCACACCCCGCGGACGCTGCGCCCCGACAGTCCCGCGATCCCGCTCCCGGCCGGCGCGCCGGTGAGCCTGGAACCGGGCTGCCAGGTGGAGATCTCCGCTCCGCCGCAGGCCTCGCTGCGTGCCCTGCACGCGGCTGTGGAGGCCGATCTCGCTCATCTCGCCGGTCTTCTCGCCCGCCACGGCCTCGAACTCGGGGCCGCGGGCATCGACGAACACCGTCCGCCCCGGCGCGTTCTGCGCACGCCCCGCTACGCCGCCATGGAACGCCGGTTCGCCCCGATCGGGGCGGGCGGCATCACCATGATGTGCAGTACCGCGGGGCTGCAGATCTGCGTCGACGCGGGCGAAGCCCACGAGGTCGCCGCGCGCTGGGCGGCCGCGCACGCGATGGGCCCGCCGCTGCTGGCCCTGTTCGCGAATTCCCGCGTGCACGCCGGAACCGACACCGGATTCGCGTCGGCGCGCTGGCTCGCGGTCATGGAAACCGAACCGGTCCGCACCCAGTCGCCCGAACCCGGGGAAGACCCGGCGCGCGAATGGGCCCGCCGGATGATGGACACGCCGCTGATGGTGTTCCCGCGCGGCGAACGGCCGTGGGACGCGCCGGAGGGGCTGACCTTCGCCGAGTGGATCGGCGGCCGGGGCGCGGCCACCGTGCTGCGCCGCCCGACGGCCGCGGACCTCGACTACCACCTCACCACGATGTTCACCCCGGTGCGGCCGCAGGGCTACCTCGAGCTGAGGTACCTGGACGGGCAGCCGCCGGGGGAATGGCTGCCGCCGGTCGCGCTGGTCACCGCGCTGCTGGCGAATCAGTCCACTGTGGACAAAGTACGCGAGGTGTGCGCGCCCGCGGCCGGCCGCTGGGCCGACGCCGCCCGGTGCGGGATGGCCGACGCGCAGCTGGCGGCGGTCGCCAGGGAGCTGGTGGAACTGGGCGTGGCCGAGCTGCCCGCCACCGGGCTTCCGGACGACACCGTCGCCCGGCTGGCCGCCGGGCTGCGGACGCGGGCCGCCGGGGTCCCGCGCCAGGACCGATGAGCAGGACCGAGAACACCGCCGGGCGGGGAGCCCGGCGAACCGGACTCGAGGAGTCAGGAGCCATGAGCACCATCCCCGAACAGAACCCGTTGCTGGAGCTGAGCCCGCAAGACCTGCGGGCGCACGCGGCCGCGGCCCTCACCCGGGCGCGCGAGCGCAGCGTGGCCCTCACCGACGCGGTCGACGACGAGGACCTCGCGCGGCAGCATTCGAAGCTGATGTCGCCGCTCGTGTGGGACCTCGCGCACATCGGCAGCCAGGAAGAACTGTGGCTGGTCCGCGACGTCGGCGGCCGGGAGCCGCTGCGGCCGGACATCGACGACCTGTACGACGCCTTCCAGCACGCCCGCGCGGACCGGCCGGCGCTGCCGCTGCTCGGTCCGGCCGAGGCCCGGGCGTACGTGAAGGAAGTTCGCGAAAAGGCGTTCGACGTTTTGGAAACCGCCCCGCTGGAAGGCAGGCGGCTCACCGAGAGCGCGTTCGCGTTCGGCATGATCACCCAGCACGAACAGCAGCACGACGAGACCATGCTGGCCACCCACCAGCTGCGCAAGGGCGAACCGGTGCTGCACGCCCCGGAGCCGCCGCGCGCGCCCGCCCGGAAGCTGCCCGCCGAGGTGCTCGTGCCCGGCGGCCGGTTCACCATGGGCACCACCGCCGAACCGTGGGCGCTGGACAACGAGCGCCCGGCGCACGAGGTCGACGTGCCCGCCTTCGTCCTCGACACCACGCCGGTCACCTGCGGGGCGTACGTCGAGTTCCTGGAATCCGGCGGATACCGCGACCAGCGGTTCTGGAGCGAGCCCGGCTGGGCCTGGCGGCAGGAGCACGACATCACCGCGCCCCGGTTCTGGCGCCGCGAACCCGACGGCTGGTGGCGCACTCGTTTCGGCCTGCGCGAGCGCGTCCCGGAGAACGAGCCGGTCGTGCACGTTTCGTATTACGAGGCGGAGGCGTACGCGCGCTGGGCGGGCAAGCGGCTGCCCACCGAGGCGGAGTGGGAGAAGGCCGCCCGGCACGATCCGGAGAGCGGACGGTCGCGGCGATTCCCGTGGGGCGACGAGGAACCGACCGCCGAGCACGCCAACCTCGGACAGCGCCACCTGCGCGCGGCCGAGGCGGGCGCGTATCCGGCCGGTGCGTCGCCGCTGGGCGTGCACCAGTTGATCGGCGACGTGTGGGAGTGGACGAGCACCGATTTCCACGGCTACCCGGGCTTCGCGGCGTTCCCGTACCGGGAGTACTCCGAGGTGTTCTTCGGACCGGAGTACAAGATCCTGCGCGGCGGGTCGTTCGGCACCGACGCGGCGGCGATCCGGGGCACGTTCCGCAACTGGGACTACCCGATCCGGCGGCAGATCTTCTCCGGTTTCCGGTGCGCGCGCGATCCGCGCCCGGGCGAGGCAGGCTAGCCGGATGTGCCGTCATCTCGCCTATCTCGGCGCGCCGGTGTCCCCGGCGGAGCTGATGTTCGCCGCGCCGCACGCGCTGCTCGTGCAGTCGTACGCGCCGCTCGACATGCGCGGCGGCGGTTCGGTGAACGCCGACGGCTTCGGCCTCGGCTGGTACCCGGAGCCGGGTGCGCCGCCGCAGCGCTACCGCCGCCGCGAACCGCTGTGGACCGACCAGACGCTGCCCGCGCTGGCCGCGTCGGTGCGCACTCGCGCGTTCGTCGCGGCGGTGCGCAACGGCACCACCGGAATGCCGGTCACCGAAGCGGCCGCCGCGCCGTTCGCCGAGGGCCGCTGGCTGTTCAGCCACAACGGCGTGGTGCGCGGCTGGCCCGGTTCGATGCGCGGGCTGGCCGGGCGACTGGACGTGACCGAGTTGTTCACGCTCGAAGCGCCGACGGATTCCGCACTGCTGTGGGCGTTGCTGCGTGCCCGGCTGCGCGCGGGGGAGGAGCCGCTCGAAGCGGTGACCGGCCTCGTGCGGGAGGTCGAGGCGGTCGCCCCGGGCTCCCGGCTGAACCTGCTGCTCACCGACGGCGAACTGCTCGTCGGCACCGCCTGGACGCACGCGTTGTCCGTGCGCCGCACCGAAACCGGCGTGGTGCTGGCGTCCGAGCCGTGCGATCCGGACCCGGCCTGGACCGCCGTGCCCGACCACCACGCCGTGCGCGTCACCGCGGCCGGCGTCGACGTCCTTCCCCTGACCCTGGAACGGAGCACCGCCCGATGACCGAAGCGGACCTGGAGAGCCATCGCCGCGACGTGACCGCCGAACTGCGCGCGGACGTGCGCGAGGGGCTCACGGCCGACCAGAAGTGGTTGCCGCCCAAGTGGTTCTACGACGCCGAAGGCAGCAAGCTGTTCGAGAAGATCACCGCGCTGCCGGAGTACTACCCGACCCGCAGCGAGCGCGAGGTGCTCGCGGCACGGGCGGCCGAGGTCGCCGAACGCACCGGCGCGCACACGCTCGTCGAGCTGGGGTCGGGGTCGAGCGAGAAGACCCGGCTGCTGCTGGACGCGCTCACCGCGCACGGCACGCTGGAGGCGTTCGTGCCGATGGACGTGTCGGAAACCGCGCTCGCCGAGGCCGCCGCCGCGATCACGGCGGACTACCCGAAGCTCGAGGTGCGCGGGGTGGTCGGCGACTTCACCCAGCATCTGCAGCTGCTGCCCGGCACCGCGCCGCGGGTCGTCGCCTTCCTCGGCGGCACGATCGGCAACTTCCTGCCCGACGAGCGGGCCGAGTTCCTGCACTCGGTGCGCGACGTGCTCGGCGAGGGGGAGTGGCTGCTGCTCGGCACCGACCTGGTGAAGGACCGGGAAACGCTGGAACGGGCCTACGACGACGCGGCGGGCGTCACCGCGGCGTTCAACCGCAACGTGCTGCGCGTGATCAACGCCGAACTGGGCGCGGACTTCGACCCGGACGAGTTCGACCACGTCGCCCACTGGAACGCCGACCGCGAGTGGATCGAAATGCGGCTGCGCGCCCGGTGCCGGACGGAGGTGCGCATCCCCGGCGCGGACCTGATCGTGCCGTTCGCCGAGGGCGAGCACATCCGCACCGAGGTGTCCGCGAAGTTCCGCCCCGACGGCGTAGAAGCGGAACTGAACGCCGCCGGGTTCGCGCTCGAGCGATGGTGGACAGACTCACAGCAGCGGTTCGGGGTGAGTTTGGCAAGATCAGTGCGTGCGTAACCCTCTCGCGGCACTTGCCCGCAAGCTCGGCACCCAGCGCCGGCTGATGGGCGCCTCGCGCGCCATCATCGCGACCGACCGGCAGCTGCACCGGTGGTTCGGCGGCCGGATCAGCCTGGTCGGCCTGGCCGGACTGCCGTCGCTGCGCCTCACCACCACCGGACGGCGCAGCGGCCTCCCGCGGAGCACGAACTTGCTGTACTACCCCCACGGCAGCGAGTTCGTGCTCACCGGCTCCAACTGGGGCCGTCCGAAGAACCCGGCGTGGACGCACAACCTCCGCGACAACCCGAAGGCGACGGTCGCGCTGCGCGGCCGCGAGATCGAGGTCAAGGCGCGGGAACTGGAAGGCGCGGAGTACGACCGGATGTGGGCGGAACTGCTCGAATTCTGGCCGGGCTACGAAATGGAACGCGCCACGGCGGGGCGGGAGCTGCCAGTATTCGTGCTGACCCGCTGCTGACGATCGAGCGGTGAGCGGAATCGAGCTGCTGGGCTCCGCACGGGTTTGCGAAACCAGCCGTGAGCGTGCTTGGCCCCCGCGGGGAGGCAATGCGCGAGAGAGTGCGCGTGGCCGGTTGCTGGAAATCGTCGCCGACCGCGGATCAGCGCGATGCGTCCAAGCGGAGCAAGGCTGTCGCGTCTCCGGGCGGGGTGGTCGCGATCCCGATCTGGGTGTCGGCGTTGGGGTTGACGTCCACCGTCGGGTCAGCTGCCCGGCGGACCCGGTGACCTCGAAGCAGAGTTTGCCGTTGCCCGCCGAGCCGATCCGGTCGGTGGAGCGGACGATGGTCAGACCGACAGTTTCGGGCGCGGGGCAGGGTCTGTAGAGAATGTGGCCGTCGCCGCTGATCAGCTGCACGTGGTCGCTGGCGAGGATCGCCGCGGCAGCCGCTGGCAGCAGTACGGTATCGAGCCTGTTGTCAAAATCGGACCTATCTCGGAGATCTGAATGTATGTGGTGCACGGCTGGTTCGAGCTGTGGGAATCCCCGGCCGAGCCGGAGTGGGGCGAGGAGAAGTTCGACGAGCTGGTCGAAGAGGTCCGGGCGCGGATCGCCGGCACCGACTTCGGAACCAGCGAAGTGACGATGAAGATCTTCAACGGCATCTACGTCCTGAGGGTGGACGGGGCTCCCAACCACCGCGGGACGGAAATACCCGAGGTGATCGGATTCCTGGAGTACGTCGCCCGGCTGCTTCCCGGGTCGCACGGGCTCCTGTACGAACGAGACGAGGAGGCTACCGACGCGCCCGGGCAGAACGGGTTCCGGGTCCGGGTCATGGCGCGCGGGGAACTGAGTCTCCGGCTGGACCCGTTCCTCTCGCCGATCCAGCCTGTCATCGAGGATCCCTGAACCGGGCCGCTCGCCCGAATCCGCAGTTCCTCCTTTTGGCCGGTGCCCGGCTTGGCCGGATTGTGCCAGTCTCGGTGACGCCCCGTAATCAGACGGGTGCGCAACCAGGGGAGATTCCACGTGCGCGGAGCGAAAAGAGCACGAGCCGGAGCGCTGGTCGCGGCGATCGCGACCGCGCTGACCGGGCTGGCGGGCACTGCCGTCGCGGTGCCCGCCAGCCCGGCGGCGCAGCAGGCCACACCCGCGGAGATCGCGCGCACCGCGCCGGTCAGGTGGGAGGACTGCACCAAAGACCAGTTGCGCGGGGTCCCGGAAGACCAGGTGGAGCTGTACAGCTGCTCGCGTTACCGCGTGCCGGTCGACCACGACGACGCGTCGCTCGGCAGCATCGACATCGCGCTGATGAAGCGCGCCGCCAGGGTCCCCGGGCAGCGGATCGGGTCGCTGTTCCTCAACCCGGGCGGTCCGGGCGGGTCCGGGCTGCGGATGCCGATCGCGGGCGACCGCTACTTCCGCCCGCAGGTGCTGGACCGCTTCGACCTCGTCGGGTTCGACCCGCGCGGCGTCGGGGCCAGCAATCCGCTGCGCTGCTTCACCACCGCCGAGGACGCCGCGGACGTGCAGAACGAGATGGTCCCGGTTCCGTTGTCGCGCAAGGAAATCTCCGGCACGCTCGCCGCGTACCGCGACTACGGCCAGTTCTGCCGCCGCAACGCGGGCGCGCTGCTCGACCACATGTCCACCCGCGACGTCGTGCGCGACCTCGACCAGTTGCGCGCCGCCGTCGGCGACAAGCAGCTGACCTACACCGGGTTCTCCTACGGCACGCTCGTCGGCTCCACCTACGCGGCGATGTTCCCGAAGCAGACGCGGGCGATCGTGATCGACGGGAACGTCGACCCGCAGCTGCGCACCAACGATGGCGTCACCTACGACCTCGCGCGGGCGCAGGGCTTCGAAATCGCGCTCGCCGGTTTCCTCGACCGCTGCGCCCAGGCCGGCGACAAATGCGCGTTCAGCGCGGGCGACCCGCGCGCGAAGTTCGACGAGCTGCGCGAGCACGTGCGCACCGACCCGATCACGCTGCCCGACGGCACGAAGATCGACCTCGGCGCGTTGACCGGCGCGGTGTCGAGCTCGCTGTATTCGCCCGCCTCGTTCGGTGAGCTGGCGGAGGGCTTGCAGCAGGCGTACTCGGTGCTGCACCCGTCGCTGCAGGCGCAGTCCGCGCGGAAGGGCACCCTGTCCGCGGGTCGCGGCGGTCTGCTCGACCTCGCCCCGGACAGCCCGTACACCGGCGACGACTCCTACTTCGCGGTGAACTGCGCGGACAAGCCGATGCGGATCCGGCAGGAGCAGGTGCCGGGCATCGCGGCCAAGGCGGACCGGGAATCGCCGACTTTCGGCCGCTACCAGGTGTTCTCCGACATCGCCGCGTGCCCGGTGTGGCCCGCCGCGAAGACGTCCGACCCGTACCGCGGGCCGTGGCGCGCGAACACCGCGACGCCGGTGCTGGTGGTGAGCAACTTCTACGACCCGGCCACCCGGTACCGCTTCGGCCAGCGGATGGCCGAGGAACTGGGCAACTCGCGGCTGCTGTCGGTCGACGCGTTCGGCCACTGCATCCTCGGCAAGGCGCGCGGCGTGGACGACGCGACCGCCGCGTACCTGATCGACCTGAAGGTGCCCGCCGCCGGCCAGGTGTTCCAGCCGGACCAGCAGCCGTTCACGACGCCCGCGAAGGGCTGATCGGTTGATCTTCGGCCCGGAATCGGGCATATCGGCACAACCCTCTTGTCAGCGCCCGGCGGATCGGTGAAAGTGTCCGCCAGAAGTTCACCTGAGGGGGGTTGACGTGCGGCGCTGGGCGGGCGGGTTCGGCGCGGCCGCGGTCCTTGCCGGGACCGCGGCGCTCGCCGGGTGTTCCGGCTCGCCCGCCCAGCCCGGCCCGGTCGAGGTTTCGCGCTCGGCCTGCGGCGACGGCTGGACCGCGCCGCCGGCCGGGCCGCAGACCCTGCAGGTCCGCAACAACGCCGCCGTCACGATGGAGATCGAACTCGTCGACCCGGCCACCGGGACGGTCTTCGGGGAACTGGAAGGCGTCGGCCCCGGCACGACGCGCGCGTTGCCGGTGAACTTCGGCAACGGCGCGTACGCCCTGCGCTGCGCCCCCGAGGACGGCACGCCCTTCGTCGGCCCGACCGTGCAGGTCACCGGCGGCGCGGACCGCCCGGGCCCGGCAGTGGTACCGGTGACCAACGCGGATTTGCTCGGCCCGCTCAAGCAGTACCACGCCTACGTCGCCGACGGCCTCGGCACGCTCACCGGCCAGACCGCGGCGCTGGCGCAAGCCGTTCGCTCGGGCAATCGCGGTGCGGCGCAACAGGCTTGGCTCACCGCGCACCTCACCTACGAACGGCTCGGCGCCGCTTACGACGCCTTCGGAGACTCGGACGGGGCGATCAACGGCACCACCGCCGGGTTGCCGGGCGGTGCCGCCGATCCGGGCTTCACCGGCTTCCATCGCCTCGAGAACGGCTTGTGGCACAACGAGGCGATGCCCGCGCTGAGCCCGATCGCCGATCAGCTCGACCAGGCGGTCCAGAAGCTGCGCACGTCGTTCGCCGACGCCCAGATCGACCAGAACGATCTCGGCCTGCGCGCGCACGAGATCATGGAGAACACCCTCCAGTTCGAGCTGACCGGCCGCACCGACTACGGCAGCGGCTCCACCCTGGCGACCGCCCGCGCGAACCTCGCTGGGACCCGTGCGGTGCTCGACGTGCTGCGTCCGCTGCTGACGACGAGGTTCCCCGGCTTGAAGGATCTCGACGCCTGGATCGCCCGCACCGACCACGATCTCCAAGCGGTCGCCGGGAAACCGCTCTCCGCTCTCGACCGGAAGCAGCGGCAGCGGATCAACGCCGACGTTTCGGAGCTGACCGAACGCCTGGCCCCGGTCGCGGCGATCGCGGAGCCGAGGAGGGTCTCGTGAGCCTGGGACGGCGCGCGTTCCTGCGCGGAGCGGCAGCGGCCGGGGCGGGCGCGGGTCTGGTCGGCCTGTCCGGAAGCGCGACGGCCGCCGGGGGAGCGGCGCCGTTCCACGGTCCACATCAGACAGCCGTGCTGGCGGAACCGGCGAGACATTCGGTCGTCGCCGCGTTCGACGTCGTCGCCGAGAATCGCACCGAACTCACCGCCCTGCTCAAGGAATTGACCGACCGCGCGCGTTTCCTCACCGGTGGCGGTGCGCCCGCGTCCGTCGGGATCACCGGACCGCCCGCGGACTCCGGCGTGCTCGGTCCGGAAGTCCCGAAAGGACAGTTGTCCGTGCTGGTCGGCGCGGGCGCGTCGCTGTTCGACGACCGGTACGGGCTCGCCGCGCGCAAACCGCCGAAGCTCAAGCAGATGCCGATGTTCCCGGACGACGCGCTCGATCCGCAGTGGTGCCACGGCGATCTGTCCCTGGTGCTCAACGCCGCCGAACCGGACACCGTGCTGCACGCGCTGCGCGACATCGCCCGCGCGACCCGGGGCGGGATGCAACTGCGCTGGAAGATCGACGGGTTCAGCTCGCCGCCGCGCCCGTCCGGGACCCCGCGCAACCTGCTCGGATTCAAGGACGGCACCGCGAATCCCGGACCGTCCGAAGCGGACAGTCTGGTGTGGACCGAGGACGGCGGCAGCTACCAGGTGATCCGGCTGATCCGGATGCTGGTCGAGTTCTGGGACCGGGTGTCGCTGTCGGAGCAGGAGAACATGATCGGCCGCCGCCGCGACACCGGCGCCCCGCTCGACGGCGCGGCCGAGCAGGACGCGCCGCGCTACGCCGACGACCCGATCGGCACGGTCATCCCGCTGACCAGCCACATCAGGCTCGCGAACCCGCGCACGCCGCAGACGGACGGACAGCGGATCCTGCGCCGCGCGGTCAATTACGACCGCGGCGTGGACTTCAACGGCAACCTCGACATGGGCCTCGTCTTCACCTGTTACCAGCGCGATCTCGAGCAGCAGTTCGAGGCCGTGCAGAAGCGGCTCGCCGGCGAGCCGCTCACCGACTACGTCTCGCCGTTCGGGGGCGGGTATTTCCACCTGTTCCCGGGCGTGACGGATCCGGCCGACCACTACGGCCGGGCAGTGCTGGGCTGAGCGGAAGGAGTTCTGCAGTGAAGCGGACCAGGAAGCGGGCCACCGCGGCGGCCGCGCTGGCGGCGACCGCGGCGCTGGCCGCGGCGTGCGCGAGCAGTTCGGCGTCGACCTCGGCCCCGGCGCACGCGATCGCCGCCGAGACGTTCACGACGTCGACGCCGATCAAGCACGTCGTGGTGATCTTCGGCGAGAACATCTCCTTCGACCATTATTTCGGCACCTACCCGAACGCGACGAACGAGAACGGCACTCCGTTCCACGCCGCGCCCGGCACTCCGAAGGTCAACGGCCTCACCCCGGAGCTGCTGCAGCACAACCCGAACGCTTACAATCCGAAGCGGTTGAGCCCGGACCAGGCGCTCACCTGCGACCAGGCGCATGACTACAAGAAGGAACAGGCCGCGTTCAACGGCGGCAAGATGGACAAGTTCGTCGAGTACACCGAGAAGGACAAGTGCACTGGGCAGCCTGTGTTGTTCGGCGAGCCCGGGCTGGTGATGAATTACTTTGACGGCAATACTGTTACTGCGATGTGGAATTATGCGCAGCATTACTCGTTGAATGACAACTCGTTCAATACTGTGTTCGGGCCGTCGAGTCCTGGGGCGATCAATCTCGTGTCGGGGCAGACGCATGGGTTGCAGCCGGTGGATTCGGTTACCGGGGAGCCTAAGGTTGATCCGCATACTGCGGCTTCGCCGGATGCTCATGGGGTCGGGACGATGATTACCGATCCGGATCCGGCGTTTGACGACTGTTCGGACAAGAATCACACGGCTAAGGATAATCTCGGGGCGTTTCAGGGGCGGAATGTCGGGGATTTGCTGAATGCTCGAGGGGTTACGTGGGGCTGGTTCGAGGGTGGGTTCCGGCCTACTGGCGAGGCTAACGGGTATGCCGTTTGCGGGACTAAGCATCCGAACGTGGGTGGGCAGGCGTCCGTTGACTACAGTCCGCATCACGAGCCGTTCCAGTACTACCAGTCGACGGCTAATCGGAAGCACCTTCCGCCGTCCTCGTTGCATGCGGTGGGGCAGCAGGATCAGGCTAATCATCAGTATGACGTCCGGGACTTCAATGATGCGCTCGCTGCGGGGACGATGCCTGCGGTGAGTTTTCTGAAGGCTCCGGAGTATCAGGACGGGCATGCTGGGTATTCGGATCCGTTGGACGAGCAGGCCTTTGTGGCTGAGGAGGTCAATCGGATCCAGGCTTCGCCGCAGTGGAAGAATACGGCGATCGTGTTGGCTTATGACGATTCGGACGGGTGGTATGACCATGTTGCGCCGAAGATTCTGAACGGGTCGCACGATTCGGCGCAGGATGCTTCGGTTTGTACTTCGAAGCCGGTTAAGCTGGGCGGGTTCGCGGATCGGTGCGGGTATGGGCCTCGGTTGCCGTTGCTGGTGATTTCGCCTTACAGCAGGGTTAATTATGTTGATCACACTATGACTGATCAGACTTCGGTGCTGCGGTTTATTGAGGACAACTGGCATTTGGGGCGGATTGGCGGGGGGTCGTTTGATGTGATGGCGGCTCCGCTGACTGGGATGTTCGATTTTTCGCATGCTAAGGCGAAGTCGTTGAAGTTGGATCCTCGGACTGGGGCGGTGGTTGGTTAAGGGGGCGCTGCGGTTGCTGGGCGGCTCGTCGCCTGGCGGCGACATTGCGCCCGTTGGTTGCGTGGGGCACCCCGAAGCCCATTGTGATGACGGTCCGGGGGTGCTTGTCAAGGCGGGAAAGATGCCTTGACAAGCACCCCCGGACCGCATTTTGGCTTCGTATCGGGGTGCGGGGGTGGTGTGGGTGCCTCGATTGTTGGGTGCATTGGCGGCGGTTTTAGGGCTGGGTGCCTTGATGCGTTGGGTGCATTGGCTGCGGTTTTCGGGCGCGCGGGTGGGTGCGTGGTTGGGATGGGGTATGCGGGTGTCGGTTGGGGTGGGGGTAGCGCCCCAATGTGGCATTGGGTGCGTCTGACGCACCGAACGCCGCATTGGGGGCATGCGATGCACCCAATGCCGCATTGGGGGCGCATCGCGGCGGCGGGGCGGAGCCGGGGCCGGGGCCGGGTGGTCCGTGAAGGGCTCTTTGAGGGAATCCAAGTCCGTGAAGGAGGCCCTCACGGCCGGCGGGCGGGTCGTGAGGGGAACCCTGGGGGAATCAGAGTCAATGAGGGTTCCCCTCACGCACGGCGGGCGAAGCGGGCGAAGCCCGGAGACAAGTGTGGCCCGCTCCGAAAGATCGGAGCGGGCCAGCAACCTGGGAGTCAGACCGTCAGGACTGGGTCATCTTCCGCAGCACGTACTGCAGGATGCCGCCGTTGCGGTAGTAGTCCGCTTCGCCGGGGGTGTCGATGCGGACGACCGCGTCGAACTCGACCTTTGAGCCGTCTTCCTTCGTGGCCGTCACGTGGACCGTTCGGGGCGTTTCGCCCTCGTTCAGCTTCGTGATGCCTTCGATGTCGAACGTCTCGGTGCCGTCGAGCTTCAGCGACGACGCGGATTCTCCTTCCGGGAACTGCAGCGGGATGACGCCCATGCCGATCAGGTTGGAGCGGTGGATGCGCTCGAACGACTCGGTGATCACCGCGCGCACGCCCAGCAGGCTGGTGCCCTTGGCCGCCCAGTCGCGCGAGGAACCGGAGCCGTACTCCTTGCCGCCCAGGACGACCAGCGGGGTGCCTGCCGCCGCGTAGTTCTGGGCCGCGTCGTAGATGAACGCCTGCGGGGCGCCTTCCTGCGTGAAGTCGCGGGTGTAGCCGCCCTGCACGTCGTCCAGCAGCTGGTTGCGCAGCCGGATGTTCGCGAACGTGCCGCGGATCATGACCTCGTGGTTGCCGCGGCGCGAGCCGTAGGAGTTGAAGTCCTTGCGCTCGATGCCGTGCTCGACCAGGTACTGCGCGGCCGGCGTGCCGGGCTTGATCGCGCCGGCGGGGGAGATGTGGTCGGTGGTGACCGAGTCGCCCAGCTTCGCCAGCACCCGGGCGCCGGAGATGTCCTGCACCGGGGCCGGTTCGGCGGTCATGCCGTCGAAGTACGGGGGCTTCCGGACGTAGGTGGACTCGGCCTCCCACTCGAAGGTCTTGCCGGTCGGCGTCGGCAGCGACTTCCAGCGCTCGCCGCCGTCGAACACGTCGGCGTAGTCCTTCTTGAACATCTCCTGGGTGATCGCGGAGTCGATGGTCTCCTGGATCTCCTGCGGCGACGGCCAGATGTCCTTCAGGAACACGTCGTTGCCGTCGCTGTCCTGGCCGAGCGGCTGGGTCGCGAAGTCGAAGTCCATCGTCCCGGCCAGCGCGTACGCGATGACCAGCGGCGGGGACGCCAGGTAGTTCATCTTGACGTCCGGGTTGATCCGGCCCTCGAAGTTCCGGTTGCCCGAGAGCACCGAGACCGCGGTGAGGTCGTTCTCCTGGATCGCGGCGGAGATCTCGTCCGACAGCGGGCCCGAGTTGCCGATGCACGTGGTGCAGCCGTAGCCGACCAGGTGGTAGCCCAGCTTCTCCAGGTACGGCCAGAGGCCGGCCTTGTCGTAGTAGTCGGTGACGACCTGCGAACCCGGCGCCATCGACGTCTTGACCCACGGCTTGACCGACAGGCCCTTGTCGACCGCGTTGCGCGCGAGCAGCGCCGCGCCCAGCATGACCGACGGGTTCGAGGTGTTGGTGCACGAGGTGATCGAGGCGATCACCACGGCGCCGTGGTCGAGCACGAACTCGCCGCGGTCGGCGGTGGACACCTTGACCGGCTTGGTCGGGCGCCCGGTGGCCCCGTTCGCCGCGGACTGCACCGGCACCGCGGTCTCGTCCTGGAACGACAGCGCGGCCGGGTCGGAGGCCGGGAAGGTCTCCTCGACGGTCTCGTCGACGTTGGTGTGCGGGGTCGGCTGCTCGTCCTCGGCGTAGTCGTGCACCGACTTGCGGAACGAGGACTTCGCGTCGGTCAGCTCGATGCGGTCCTGCGGGCGCTTCGGGCCGGCGATCGACGGGACGACCGTCGACAGGTCCAGCTCGAGGTACTCGGAGTACTGCGCCTCGTGCGACGGGTCGTGCCAGAGGCCCTGTTCCTTGGCGTACGCCTCGACCAGCGCGACCTGCTCGGCCGAACGGCCGGTGAGCTTGAGGTAGCGGACGGTCTCCTCGTCGATCGGGAAGATCGCCGCGGTGGAGCCGAACTCCGGGCTCATGTTGCCGATGGTGGCGCGGTTGGCCAGCGGCACCTGGGCGACGCTCTCGCCGTAGAACTCGACGAACTTGCCGACCACGCCGTGGCGGCGCAGCATCTCGGTGATCGTGAGCACGACGTCGGTCGCCGTCACGCCGGCCGGGATCTCGCCGGTCAGCTTGAAGCCGACGACGCGCGGGATCAGCATGGAGACCGGCTGGCCCAGCATGGCCGCCTCGGCCTCGATGCCGCCGACGCCCCAGCCCAGCACGCCGAGGCCGTTGACCATGGTGGTGTGCGAGTCGGTGCCGACGCAGGAGTCGGGGTAGGCCTGCCCGTTGCGGGCCATGACGGTGCGCGCCAGGTGCTCGATGTTGACCTGGTGCACGATGCCGGTGCCCGGCGGGACGACCTTGAACTCGTCGAAGGCGCCCTGGCCCCAGCGCAGGAACTGGTAGCGCTCGCGGTTGCGCTCGTACTCGATCTCCACGTTGCGCTCGAAGGCGTCCGCGCGGCCGAACACGTCGATGATCACCGAGTGGTCGATGACCATCTCGGCGGGCGCGAGCGGGTTGACCTTGTCCGGGTCGCCGCCGAGGGCGGTCACGGCCTCGCGCATGGTGGCCAGGTCGACCACGCAGGGCACGCCGGTGAAGTCCTGCATGATCACCCGGGCGGGCGTGAACTGGATCTCGATCGACGGGTCCGCGTTCGGATCCCATCCGCCGAGCGCGCGGATGTGGTCGGCGGTGATGTTCGCGCCGTCCTCGGTGCGCAGCAGGTTCTCGAGGAGGATCTTCAGGCTGTAGGGCAGCCGGGCGGCGCCTTCGACCTTGTCCAGGCGGAAGATCTCGTACGAGTTCTCTTCCACCTGCAAGGTGTCCTTGGCGCCGAAGCTGTCCTTGCTAGGTGCAGTCACGTCTAACTCCAGTGGCATGGATTCCACGCCGCCGCCGGCGTGTCCTCCCGGGTCAGTTCGGTGTCGGTCTCCGGGTCGTCGGGATCGACCCGCGCGAGTCTTGCGCACCCCCACCGTAGAACCGGAACCGGGAGGGCACACCTCGTCTTCTCGACCCAAACAGTACGCGTGTCCTGTATTTCGTTCAAGACGACACGCGGAGTGACGTGCGCCATCCGGACACGCGGTCCCGCCAGGTCCCCCGAACAGGGGAAATGATCTCCGCGGTGTGTAAGTTCTTCCTGAGGCTTGTGATAGTGGTGTGACTGCAGAGGTACGCGGTGTGCCCGCGGGACGGCAGCGGGCGAGCGGAGGTGGCGGGCGTGAGGGTCCGGCGTGGACAGTCCGGGACGGCGGGCGCGCTGGTGCGCGGAGCCGGGGCCCGGCGCGGGCTGGCGATCGCGACGGTCACTCTGGCGGCCCTGCTCGGCGCGACGAGCACCGGGCTCGCGGTGCCCCCGCCGCCGCCGAATCCGAGCGACTCCTCGATCGACTCCGCCAAGGGCGACGCGAACGCGAAGGCCGGCGAGGTCGGCAGGCTCACCAACCAGCTCGCGCAGGCCGAGCAGAAGCTCAGCGCGCTGCAGGACAACGTCGAGCTGAAGCAGGAACAGGCCATGAAGGCCCTGGTCGACCTGCAGACCGCGCAGGACGAGGCGACCCAGGCGCAGAACGACGCGAAGTCCGCGCGCCAGGAGGCGGACGCGGCGGCCGGTGCCATCGAGAAGGCCCGCGCGGACGCGAAGAAGTTCGCCGCCGCGAGCTTCGAGCAGGGCAGCACGATCGGGTCGGTCTCGGCGTACCTGACCTCGGACAGCCCGAAGGACCTCCTCGCCCGCGCCCAGCTGCTCAACGCAATCGGCGGCTCGCGGCTCAACGCGATGGACCGGCTCCAGCAGGCGCAGACGGAGAAGGCCAACAAGGACTCCGCCGCGCGCAAGGCGCTGGAGCTGGCGCAGCAGAAGCAGGACGCGGCCACCCGGGCGAAGGGCACCGCGGACGCCGCGCAGTCCGCCGCCGTGTCCGCGCAGCAGGCCCAGGCCGCGCAGAACACGCAGCTGGAAGCCAACAAGAACGCCGTCGAGCAGCAGCTGTACGCCGCGCAGGCGAAGGTCAACGGGCTGCAGGGGCAGCGCCAGCGCTACCAGGACTGGCTCGCGCAGAAGCAGCGCGAGGACGAGGAGCGCGCCCGGCAGGCGGCCCTGCGGGCAGCCGCGGCGAACAACGACGACGGCGGCGGAAGCCGCGGCCGGCCGTCCCCGGCGGCGGGCAGCTCGATCGAGGCCGTGATCGCGCGGGCGCTGTCCAAGGTGGGCATGCCGTACGCGTGGGGCGGCGGCAACGGCAGCGGCCCGACCCGCGGCATCCGCGACGGCGGCGTGGCCGACCGGTACGGCGACTACCGCAAGATCGGCTTCGACTGCTCCGGCCTGATGATCTACGCCTTCGCCGGCGTGCAGGGCCTGCCGCACTTCAGCGGCTACCAGTACACCTCCGGCCGCCGGGTCCCGCTGTCGCAGATGCGCCGCGGCGACATGCTCTTCTGGGGCGGCTCGGGCGGCATCCACCACGTCGCGCTGTACCTGGGCAACGGGCAGATGGTCGAGGCCCCGCAGTCGGGTTCGTACGTCCGCGTGACGTCGGTCCGCTACGGCGGGATCATGCCGTACGCGACACGCCTCATCGGCTGAGCGGGCTCCACACGTAGGGCGTCGTCTCGGTCACCGCGGTGAACCCGAGCCGTTCGAGGATCGGACGGCTCGTGGGCAGCGCGTCGACCTGGAGATAGGCGACCCCGCGAGCCCGGGCCGCGCCGACCCGGTGCGCGACGAGAGCGCGGTAGAGGCCTCGGCCGCGCCATTCCGGGAGCGTCGCGCCGCCCCAGAGTCCGGCGAATCCGGTGCCGGGCACCAGTTCCAGCCGGGACGTTGCGACGAACCGGCCGTCCGCTTCAGCCACGACATGCGTGGTGGTCCCGGCGTCGGCGCGGGCCCGGGCGAGCAGATCCGCGGCGACAGCGGCTTCGTCGTGACCGAACACCGAGGCCGACAACGTCGCGATGCGCAGCAGGTCGTCGCTGCTGCCGGCTTCGCGCACGACCACGTCGGTGGACGGCGGAGCCGAGGCGGCGACCGCGTCCAGCGGCGCGATCAGGACGGTTTCGGTTTCCTCCGGGACGAATCCGGCCGCGAGCAACCGCTCCGGCAGCTCCGCGGGACGGTCGTGGCTGCGGGTCTTCCACTCGAACTCCTCGCCGCGGGCGGCGAAGAACGCGCGCTGGCGGGCGATCAGGTCGTCGAGCGCGCCGCCGGTCACGCCGAGGTCGGGCGGTCCGGACACAAACCCGCGCCTGCCGCCGGTGAGGCGCGCGAGCGGGCCGTCGACGGTCAGCTGCTGCCCGGGTTCGGCCTGGGTCAGTTCGGCTTGGCGGACTTCGCGGTCGTAAGCGGCGAGCAGCCGCGCGGCGTCGGGCACGCCCGGGAATTTAACCCGGACGACCCCGCAGCGCGCGCGGGTTTCCGGGGCGGGCACGCTGGGTGCATGACTGAGAGCGCCCGGTTCGCCGGGATCGTGCTGGCCGGCGGGTCCGCGCGGCGCCTGTCCGGAGTGGACAAGCCGGAGCTGCGGGTCGGCGGGATCTCCTTGCTGGGCCGGGCGGTCGAGGCGCTGTCCGGAGCGGATCCGGTCGTCGTGTGCGGTCCGCAGCGGCCGGGATACGACACCGTCGTCTGGACCCGCGAGGCCGTTCCCGGCGCGGGGCCGGTCGCGGCGCTGGCCGCCGGGCTTGAGGCGGTCGACGCGGACATCGTCGTGCTGCTCGCCGCCGATCTCCCCGGCATCCGGCGCTCCACAGTGGACCGGCTGCGGTCCACTGTGGTCAGCGCGGACGGCGCGGTGCTCGTCGACGCGGCGGGGGAGCGGCAATGGCTGGTGAGCGCCTGGCGCACGGCGGCTCTGCGCGAGGCGATGCCGGAGCGTCCGGAAAACGCGTCGCTGCGCCGGACGCTCGGCGGACTGCGGATCGCCGAGGTCGCCGCGGAGCCCGGCGAGAGCGACGACATCGACACGCCGGAGGACCTGGAAAAGCACCGCTGACAGGGGCTTCACAGCTGTCACACCGGCGATGCGATTGGCTACCGTCGCGGGAAGTTCTCGACCCAGTAGGGTCGCGGGCGAGCACGCAGACGCGGAAACCCCTGGAGGAAGAGTGACCGAGCCCGGCTTCGCCGAGGGAGCGAACGGGCAGCAGCCCGGCACCCCGGCGCGGGACGCCCAGCTGCTGGAACGCACCGTGTTCGAGGTGAAGCGCGTCATCGTCGGACAGGACCGGCTGGTGGAGCGCATGCTCGTCGGGCTGCTGGCGAAGGGGCACCTGCTGCTCGAGGGCGTGCCCGGGGTCGCGAAGACGCTCGCGGTCGAGACGTTCGCGCGCGTGGTGGGCGGGTCGTTCTCCCGCGTGCAGTTCACCCCCGACCTGGTGCCCGCCGACATCCTCGGCACGCGCATCTACCGCCAGGGCGCCGAGCGCTTCGACGTCGAACTGGGCCCGGTCGTCGCGAACTTCGTGCTCGCCGACGAGATCAACCGCGCCCCGGCGAAGGTGCAGTCGGCGATGCTCGAGGTGATGGCCGAGCGGCACGTGTCGATCGGCGGCAAGACCTTCCCGATGCCCGATCCGTTCCTCGTGCTGGCCACGCAGAACCCGATCGAGAACGAGGGCGTCTACCCGCTGCCGGAAGCCCAGCGCGACCGGTTCCTGTTCAAGATCCTGGTCGAGTACCCCTCCGCCGAGGAGGAGCGCGAGATCATCTACCGGATGGGCGTCACGCCGCCGGAGCCGCACGAGGTGCTGAGCCCGGCGGAGCTGGTGCGGCTGCAGGGCGTCGCGTCGCAGGTGTTCGTGCACCACGCGCTGGTCGACTACGTCGTGCGGCTGGTGCTCACCACGCGCACCCCGAACGACCACGGGCTGTCCGACGTCGCGGGCTGGGTGTCGTACGGCGCCTCGCCGCGCGCGAGCCTCGGCATCATCGCCGCGGCGCGGGCGCTGGCGCTCGTGCGCGGCCGCGACTACGTGCTCCCGCAGGACGTCGTCGACGTCGTGCCGGACGTGCTGCGGCACCGCCTCGTGCTGTCCTACGACGCGCTGGCCGACGGCGTCCCGGTGGACCACATCGTCACCCGCGTGCTGCAGACCGTGCCGCTGCCGCAGGTTTCGGCCCGGCCGCAGGGCGGCGCCGGCCCCGTGCCGGCGGGCGCGCCCGTCAGGTAGCGGCGTGGCTGGCACCTCCTCGAAAGAACCGGGCGGACGGCCCGGCTGGGCCCCGCCGATCCTGCGCGGCGACCGGATGGAAGCGGGACTGCGCACGCTCGAACTCGAAGTGCGCCGCCGCCTCGACGGGCTGCTCCAGGGCAACCACCTCGGGCTCGTCCCGGGGCCGGGTTCCGAGCCCGGCGAGGCGCGGCCGTACCAGCCCGGCGACGACGTGCGCCGGATGGACTGGGCGGTCACCGCGCGCACGACGACGCCGCACATCCGCGAGACGGTCGCGGACCGCGAGCTGGAGACGTGGGTCGTCGCGGACATGTCGGCGAGCCTCGACTTCGGCACCGCGCTGTGCGAGAAGCGCGATCTGGTCGTCTGCGCGACCGCCGCGGTCGCGCATCTGACCGGCGGCGGCGGAAACCGGATCGGCGCGCTCGTGTCCAACGGCGAAGGCATCACCCGGCTCCCGGCGCGCGGCGGGCTTCCGCACGCCCGCGGCCTGGTCCGGCGGCTCGCCGAGACGCCCCGTGCCGCCGAAGGCGTCCGCGGCGACCTCGCCGAGGCGCTGGAAAAGCTGCGCCGTCCGCCGCGGCGGCGCGGACTGGCGGTGGTGATCTCCGACTTCCTCGGCCCGATGGACTGGGAGCGCCCGTTGCGCGCGCTCGGCGGAAGGCACGAGCTGATCGCGATCGAGATCGTCGACCCGCGCGACGTGGACCTGCCGGACGTCGGCACCGTGGTGCTGGCCGACCCGGAGACCGGACGGCAGCGCGAGGTGCACGCTTCGGCGTTGCTGCGCAAGGAGTTCGGCGCGGCGGCGAATGCGCACCGGCAGGCGGTCGCGGCCGGTCTGCGCCGGGCCGGGGCCGCGCATCTGGTGCTGCGCACCGATTCCGACTGGATCGCGGACATGGTGCGGTTCGTGGTCGCCCGCAAGCGCCGCTGGTCGGGAGGCGTCGCATGACCACGATGCACGCGGCAACCGGTAAGGAGGCGACGGCATGAGCCTCGCCGGATTCAGTTCGCCGTGGTGGTTCCTGCTGCTGATCGCGGTCGCCGCGGTGGCGGCCGCGTACGTGCTGTCGCAGCGGCAGCGGCGCCGCCGGGTGATGCGGTTCGCGAATCTGGAGCTGCTGGAGAAGGTCGCGCCCAAGGCGCAGGGCTGGATCCGGCACGTGCCCGCGGTGCTGATCGTGCTGTCGCTGCTGTTCCTGACGGTCTCGCTGGCCGGTCCGACGGCGGAGCAGAAGGTGCCGCGGAACCGGGCGACGGTCATGCTGGTGATCGACGTGTCGCTGTCGATGGAAGCCACCGACGTCGCCCCGACGCGGCTGAAGGCGGCGCAGGACGCGGCGAAGCAGTTCGCGCAGAACATGACCCCGGGCGTCAACCTGGGCCTGATCTCGTTCGCCGGAACCGCGACCGTGCTGGTCAACCCGACCACGGACCGGGCAGGCGTGACGAAGGCGATCGACAACTTGAAGCTCGCCCAGTCCACCGCCACCGGCGAGGGCATTTACGCGGCGATGCAGTCGATCCAGAGCTTCTCCGCGGTGGTCGGCGGCGCGGACGGTCCGCCGCCCGCACGGATCGTGCTGATGAGCGACGGAAAGCAGACGGTGCCGGAGGACCTGTACGCCCCGCGCGGCGCATACACCGCGGCGCAGGCGGCAAAGCAGGCGCAGATGCCGATCTCGTCGATCTCGTTCGGCACCGAGCACGGGTCGGTCGACATCGAGGGCAAGCAGCAGGACGTCCGGGTGGACGACGAATCCCTGCGCGAGATCGCCCGGCTGTCCGGGGGAGAGTTCTACAAGGCGGCGAGCGCGGACGAGCTGAAACGCGTCTACGCCGACCTGGGCGAGCAGATCGGGTACGAGCTGAAGAACGCCGACGCGAGCAAGCCGTGGGTGGTGCTGGGGACGATCATCCTCATGGCCGGGGCGGCGACCGCCCTGGTGTTCGGCCAGAGACTGCCTTGACGCCGGTCGCTTCCGGCGGGGAGCGGTCCCGGCCGGAAGCGACACGCGGATCCACACCATGCCGCCGCCGCGCGGTTTCTGGGGTGAGCCGCCTTCACGGCGTGGCGAAACCGTTCTGCCGCCAGCCTTCGTACACCGCGATCGCGGTCGTGTTCGCCAGGTTCAGCGACCGGTTGTTGGGCAGCATCGGCAACCGCAGCCGTTCGGTGACCTCCGGGGCGCGCTGAACCTCGTCCGGCAGCCCGGCGGACTCCGGCCCGAACATCAGCACATCCCCTGGCGCGTAAGAAACCTCCGTGTAGAGCCGGGTCGCCCCGGCGCTGAACGCATACACCTTCGCGGGCAGCAACGCCTTCCACGCCGCGGCCAGATCGGCATGCACGTGGACCCGCGCGAGATCGTGGTAATCGAGCCCGGCGCGGCGGAGCTGCTTGTCCTCCAAGGTGAACCCCAGCGGTTCGACCAGGTGCAGCTCGCATCCGGTGTTCGCGGCGAGCCGGATCGCGTTGCCGGTGTTGGGCGGGATTTCGGGGCAGTAGAACAAGACTCGGAACACGGGATGCCTCACGCCGCCTCGGGTAGGTACTTCGCGTAAGCCGCGCGCACTTCCGGCGGCGGCTCCGCTTTGCGGTAGTTCTCGGTGTCGACGAACACGTATCGCAGCCGGAGCTCGGTGGTCACCGTGTCGCCGCGGCGGATGTCCAGCTCGAACCGCATCGACGTGGTGCCCAGGTGCACCAGATAGACCGACACCACGAGCTCGTCGTCGAAACGGCACGGCGCGAAATACCGCAGATTCGACTCGGCGACCACCAGGTCGACGCCGGTGGCGAGCAGCGCGTCGTGCGAACCGAAGAGGGTTCTTTCCACCTCGAACGCCGCCATGTCCGCGTAGGCAAGGTAATGCGCGTTGAAGACGATCCCCTGAGCGTCGCATTCGTGGTAGCGCACGCGCAGGGGCATTTCAACGAGAGGGCGGCGTTCGGTCACCCGACCAATCTAGCGATCAGCCGTGCAGGGCGCGGTAGGTGTCGGCCGCCCCCCGATGCAGCGGGACCGGTTGGGTGCCGATCAGCGTCCGCACGTCCAGGAACTGTGTCCCGACCGCCTGTGCGGGCACGAGTTCGGCAGCCCGCCCCGCGAGCACCCGAACCACCGCCGCGGCGACGTCGAACGGCAGCTTGGGCGAGCAGACCAGCAGATTCGCCACCCCGATCGTGCCCAGCGCGCCGACCCCGCGGTAAGCCCCGGCGGGCACCTGCACCTGTTCGTACAGCGGACCGTACGCCTTGCGCAGCTGGGGGAGCACCGACGTCAGCGGGATGAGCGAGAGCGGCGTCGTGCGGTTGAGGTCGGCGAGGGCGGGCGTCGGGATGCCGCCGGACCAGAGGAACGCGTCGATCCGGCGGTCGTGCAGGGCGGCGACCGCGTCGTTCAGCGGCAGGTGCTGTGCTTGGACCGGGATGTTGCTCGCGGCGAAGACCCGTTCGCCCAGTTGCGCGGCGCCGGAGCGGCTCGCGCCGACCGAGATCGGGCGGCCGGCCAGCGAGCGCAGGTCGGTGAGCTGGTCCTCGGCGCGGACGACCAGCTGGAGGTAGTTCTCGTAGACGCGGCCGAGTGCTTGCAGCGGAACGGGTTTCCCGAACGGCGTGCCGCCGGTGATCGCGGATTGCGCCACGTCGGCGAGCGCCAGGCCGAAGTCGGCCGTTCCGTCCTGGACGCGTTGCACGTTCTCGACGCTCGCCTCGGTGGGCAGCGCGCTGCAGTGCAGCCGCGGTTCGGCGCGCGACAGTTCGGCGGCCAGGACCTCGGCGAAGGCCAGGTAGAAGCCGCCGGGTTCGCCGGACGCGATGGTGATCTTCCGGTCCGGGCCGCGGTAGGTGTCGTCGCAGGCGGCGAGCGTCAGGGCGAGGCCGCCGAGGATCGCGGTGCGGCGGGTGACGTTCACGGCGTCACCGCCGCGGGCAGCGTGATCCGGACTTGCAGGCCGTGCGGTTCGACCGCGCGCAGCTCCAGAACCCCGCCCCGGGCACGGGTTTGCTCCCGCGCGATGGCGAGACCGAGGCCGGTGCCGCGAGGTGCGCCGTCGCCGCCCGCGCGCCAGAACCGTTCGGTGGCCCGGGCGAGGTCCTCCGGGGGAAGGCCCGGACCGTCGTCGGAGACGATCAGCGTGACACTGTCCGAAGTGGACTCCCAAGCGGCGGTGATGGTGGCTCCCTGACCGGCGTGGTGGACGGCGTTGTCCAGCAGGACGTCGAGAATCTGCGCCAGTTCGCTTTCCGGCGTGCGCACCAGCAGCGGCTCAGTATGCACTTCGCACGGCACGAGCGTCGCGCCGGCTTCGTCGGCGGACAACCGCCACGCGTCGACCCGTTCCGCCACGACAGCGGCCAGGTCCGCGGGCTCGTCGTCGGCCCGTGCGGCCAGCCGGGTCGCGGTGCTCTCCGCGGTGGCGAGGGCGAGCAAACCGTCGAGAATCCGTTCCAGGCGTTCGACTTCCGCCACCGTCGCCTCGTAAGCCGGGCGGTTTTCGACCTCGGTGCCGAGCAGGTCGAGCCGGAGCCGGAGCGCGGCCATCGGGTTCCGCAGCTGGTGCGAGGTGTCCGCGACGAGCCGCTGCTGCTGGTTCGCGGACTCGACCACCGCGTCGGACATCCGGTTCACCGACGCCGCGAGCGACCGCAATTCGCGCGGCCCGGACCGTTCCGGCACCTGCGCCCGGCGTCCGCCCGCCACCGCCAGCACGCCGGTTTCCAGCTCCACCAACGGTCGCACCATCCACCGCGACAGCAGGACCGCGAGCAGCACGAACAGCGCCGCGACCACCATCGCCCCGGCCGCGATCGCGCTCCACGCCGCCCTGACGTCCGAGGCCGCGGCGGTCACCGAAGCACGCAGCAGCACCACGCCGGACACCCGCGTCCCGGTGCCGACCGGGCGCGCGAACAGCACCGGAGTGTCCGACCACGGCTGGATCCGCTCGACCGGCGCTTCCGGCTCGTTGCGCAGCGTCGCCTCGATGACGGTCCGCGCGTCCGGATTGCTGCTGGTCAGGCCGCCGGTTTCGACCAGCGGCTGCCGCTGCGCGTCGACGATCAGCACGCCTTCGCTGTATAACGACGAATACTGCCGCGCGTCGGCGTTCAACGCGGTCGCGTCGCCGGAATCGACCGCCTGTTGCGCGAGCACCACGAAGCGGTCGACGTCGCTGCTGCGCGAAATCACCAGCTGCTGGGTCCGCTGATCGGCAGTGGCGGACAGCAGCGGAACCGCGAACGCCGCCACGACGGCGAGCGCGAGCGTGACGAGGACAGCCAGCAGGCGAGTGCGCACCGATCAGCTCCGGCCGAGCCGGTAGCCGAAGCCGCGGATCGTGGTGAGCAGGCCGGGCCGGTCGAGTTTCGCGCGCAGCTGCGTCATGTGGACGTCGAGCGACCGCGAAACGGCGAGGTACGCGTCGCCCCACACCTCGTCCATCAGCTGCTGGCGGCTCACCGCGGTGCCGGGCCGGGCGGCGAGCACCGCCAGCACCGCGAATTCCTTCGTGGTCAGCCCGATGTCGCGGCCGCCGACCACGACCCGGCGCGCGCCCAGATCGATCTCGACGTCCTCGATCTGCACCACCGGGTCCTTCGGCGCGGGGGAGGAGCTGCCCGCCCGCCGCGCCACCGCGTCCATCCTGGCCAGCAACTCCGCCATCCGCACCGGTTTCGCGAGGTAGTCGTCCGCGCCGAAACGCAGCGCCCGGACGACCGAACGCTCGTCGTCGCGCGCGGTCAGCACGATCACCGGCACCGGGGACACCTGACGGATCTTGCGCAGCACGTCCAGCCCGTCGAGATCCGGCAGGCCGAGGTCGAGAAGCAGCAGGTCCGCGTCCCGGTGCCGGGTGAGCGCGTCCGAGCCGCGGCCGACCGCGGTGACCGAGTGGCCGTGCGCCTGCAGCGTTTCGGCGAGTGCCCGGGCGACCCCGGTGTCGTCCTCCACGAGCAGCACGCGCACGGCCGTCCTCCCGATCAGTCCTCGCCGCGTTCGAGGGCGGACGAACGCGAAGTTTCCCGCATTGTCGCGTACACGACGAGCGACACGAGGACGCAACCCGCGACGTACCAGAAGAAGAGCGATTCGTGACCCGCCTTCTTCAGCGCCTGGGCGATCAGCTCGGCGGTCCCGCCGAAGATCGCGACGGTGAGCGCGTAGGGCAGGCCGACGCCGATCGCGCGGATCCGCGTCGGGAACAGCTCGGCCTTCACGATCGCGTTGATCGAGGTGTAGCCGGTCACGATCACCAGCGCGCCGAGCAGCAGCAGGAACGCGAGGAACGGCTGGCTGGTGCGCGCCATCAGGGTCATGATCGGCACGGTCAGCAGGGTGCCCGCGATGCCGAAGAACATCAGCAGCTTCCGCCGGCCGATCCGGTCCGAGAGCCGTCCGGCCAGCGGCTGCAGGATCGCGAAGATCAGCAGCGCGACGAACATGATCACGGTGACCGTGCGGCGCGGGATGTGCGCGGTGTTCTCCAGGAACTTCTGCGTGTAGGTGGCGTAGGTGTAGAACGCGACCGTGCCGCCGAGCGTCAGGCCGACGACGAGCAGGATCTCCCGCGGGTACTTCGCGAGCTGGCGCAGCGTGCCGCGCTCGCCCTTGCCGGTTTCCGCCCCCTCGGTGGCCCGCTGGTAGCTCTCCGACTCGTCCATCGACCGCCGCAGCGCCATCACGATCACCGCCGCGAGCGCGCCGACGACGAACGCGATCCGCCAGCCCCAGTCGCCCATCTGCTTGTCGGTGAGCACGCTCTGCAGGATCAGCTGCAGCCCCAGCGCGAGCAGCTGCCCGCCGACGAGCGTCACGTACTGGAAGCTGGAGTAGAACCCGCGCTTGCCGGGCGTGGCCACCTCGGACAGGTACGTCGCCGAGGTGGAGTACTCGCCGCCGACCGAAAGCCCTTGCAGCAGACGGGAAAACACCAGCAGGATCGGCGCCGCGATGCCGATCGTCGCGTAGCCCGGCGTCAGCGCGATGAGCAGCGAACCGCACGCCATCATCGAAACCGAGAGCACGAGCGCGGAACGCCGTCCGTAGCGGTCGGCGAACCGGCCGAGCAGCCAGCCGCCGAGGGGCCGCATGAGGAATCCGACGGCGAACACCGCCGCGGTGTTGAGGAACTGCGCCGTGGCATCGCCGCCGGGGAAGAACGCCTTCGCGAAGTAGACGGTGAACGCCGAATAGGCGTACCAGTCGTACCACTCGACGAGGTTTCCGATCGAGCCGCGCAGCACGTTGCCGACCACGCGCCGCTCGTCCCGCGCCGAGCCGGCGTCCTGGATCCGGGTAGTCATCCTTGACCTCCTGTGTCGCGACTCACGGTGACCAACCGGGCAGTAACCATCAAGGTCGAGACGCGGTTCCTTACCGTCGCTTAGGACGGGAGTGCCGGGTGCGCCGCCGGTCAGCGCAGCCGATAGCCTCAGGCGGGCGCAATCGCGAAGACGACGAGGAGAACGCAGTGGGACGGTCGGTCTTGGTCACCGGCGGCAACCGGGGCATCGGGCTGGCGATCGCCCGCGACCTCGCGGAGCAGGGCCACCGGGTCGCGGTCACGCACCGCGGGTCCGGCGCGCCGGAGGGGCTGTTCGGCGTGCAGGCCGACGTCACCGACGCCGAGCAGGTGGACGCGGCGTTCAAGCTCGTGGAGGAGCACCAGGGGCCGGTCGAGGTCCTGGTGTCCAACGCCGGGCTCACCGACGACACCCTGCTCATGCGGATGTCGGAGGAGCAGTTCGAGCGCGTGCTGAACGCGAACCTCACCGGCGCGTTCCGCGTCGCCAAGCGGGCCTCGCGCGGCATGCTGCGCGCCCGCTGGGGCCGGTTCGTGTTCATCTCGTCCGTGGTGGGCCTTTCCGGCTCGGCCGGGCAGGCGAACTACGCGGCCTCGAAGGCGGGCTTGGTCGGCTTCGCGCGTTCGCTCGCGCGGGAGCTGGGCTCGCGCAACATCACCGCGAACGTGGTCGCGCCCGGTTTCGTGCACACCGACATGACCGACGCGCTGAGCGAGGACCGGCGCAAGGAGATCCTCGCCAACGTCCCGTCCGGCCGCTACGCCGAACCGGCCGAGATCGCCGCCGCGGTGCGGTACCTGTCCTCGGACGAGGCGGGCTACGTCAACGGCGCGGTGCTGCCCGTCGACGGCGGCCTCGGCCTCGGCCACTGACTTTTCCCGAGAAGAACACCCACGACCTGGAGGACGTGTTGCCCGGATTGCTCGAAGGCAAGCGGCTGCTGATCACCGGCGTCATCACCGACGCCTCGCTGGCGTTCCACGCGGCCCGCATCGCCCAGCAGGAGGGCGCGAAGGTCGTGCTCACCGGCTTCGGACGGCTGTCGCTGGTGGAGCGCATCGCCAAGCGGCTGCCGGAGCCCGCCCCGGTGCTGGAACTGGACGTCACGAACCAGGAGCACCTCGACTCGCTCGCCGACCGCGTCCGCGAGCACGTCGACGGCCTCGACGGCGTGCTGCACTCGATCGGCTTCGCGCCGCAGAGCTGCCTCGGCGCGCCGTTCCTGGACGCCCCCAGCGACGACGTGAAGGTCGCGGTCGACGTCTCGGCGTTCTCGTTCAAGTCGCTCGCGGTCGCGACGCTGCCGCTGCTCGGCCGCGGCGCCTCGATCGTCGGCATGGACTTCGACGCGCGCGTCGCCTGGCCGGTCTACAACTGGATGGGCGTCGCGAAGGCCGCGCTGGAGTCGGTGAACCGCTACCTGGCCAAGGAACTCGGCCCGCAGGGCATCCGGGTCAACCTGGTCAGCGCCGGCCCGATGAAGACCATGGCCGCGAAGTCCATCCCCGGCTTCGGCGAACTCGAAGGCGGCTGGGACGGCCGCGCCCCGCTCGGCTGGGACTCCGCGGACCCGGAGCCGACCGCCAAGACGGTCTGCGTCGCGCTGTCCGACTGGATGCCCGCGACCACCGGTTCGATGATCATGGTCGACGGCGGAGTGCACGCGCTCGGGATCTGAGCTTGGTGCTGTGAATGGCCCCGCGGGAGTGTTCCCGCGGGGCCATTCGCCTTTTTTAGGCGGCCACCAGTTCCGGTGCGGTGTCGCGGTGGTGGAGGCGCAGGGCCGCGGTGAGGGCGGCTACGGCTAGTGCGCCGAGTGCGACGCTTACCCAGGCGACGCTGGAGAATCCCATTCCCGCGCTGATCGTGGTGCCGCCGAGCCAGGGGCCGACGGTGTTTCCTACGTTGAATGCCGAAGTCGTGCTCGCGCCGACGAGGGTTGAGGTGCCGCCTGCTGCGGCGTAGGCGCGGACGTTGAGTGCTGGGTTGGCGGCGAATCCGGCTGCGCCCAGGATGAGTACGGCGGTTACTGCTACCGCTGGGGTGGTTGCGAAGGCTAGTGCGACGAGGGCGGCGAGGGCGATGCCGAGGCTGCCGCAAAGGGTGGCGAACGGGTACTTGTCGGCTAGTTTGCCGCCTGCGTAAATTCCGATTACTGCGCCACCGCCGAAGAGGGCGAGGACTACTGGGACACCTGCTTCGGGGAGTCCGGCCACGGAGACCAGCAGGGGTGCCAGGTAGCTGAACGTCGCGAAGACCATTGCCTGGAGGAGGGCGATCACGCCCAGGGCTAGCCAGAGGCGGCTGCGGCGGAATACCTGCAGTTCTTCGGTGATCCTCGGTGCTTCGGTTTCCTTGGGGGTGCGGGGGACTGACAGCAGGACGGCGAGGGCGGCGATGATCGTCAGTGCGGCTACTGCCCAGAATGCGCTGCGCCAGCCTGCGTGTTGTCCCAGCAGGGTGCCTGCGGGGACGCCTACGACGTTCGCGATCGTGAGGCCGCCGACCAGTACTGCTAGCGCTTGTCCGCGGCGGGCTTCCGGGACGAGGTTGACGGTGGTTGCGGCGGCTACTGCCCAGAAACCGGCGCAGGCTATTGCGCTGATGATTCTGGTGGCGAAGAGGAGGGGGTAGCCGTCGGCGATTGCGCCGATGACGTGTGCGGCGCTGAAGACGGCTAGGAGTCCTAGGAGGGTGGTTCGGCGGGGGAGGCGGATTGTGCCTATTGCTAGCAAGGGGGCGCCGATGACCATGCCGATGGCGAAGGCGGAGATCAGGAGGCCTGCGTCTGGGATGGTTACGTTCAGGTCGGCGGCCATTCCGGGGAGGAGGCCGGTGATCATGAACTCGGAGGTGCCCAGGGCGAAGATGCTGAGGCCGAGTACGAAGACGGCTGGGGGCACGGGTGGGCTCTCTTTCTGGAACTTGTAGTACAAAATGTGGATGTATGGGGGCCTCGTCGCCTGGCGGCGACATCGCTTGGTGGTTGCGTGGGGCACCCCGAAGCTTGATTGTGCTGACGGTTCGGGGGTGCTTGTCAAGGCTGGAAAGATGCCTTGACAAGCACCCCCGAACCGCAGGGGAGCTTCGTATCGGGGTGCGGGGGAGGGCTGGGTGCCTCGCTCGTTGGGTGCATCGGCTGCGGGTCGGGCTGGGTGCTTCGATAGCGGGTGCATCGGCTGCGGGAGAGGGGCTGGGTGCCTAGATAGCGGGTGCATCGGCTGCGGGGTGGTGTGAGTGCCTCGATAGCGGGTGCACTGGCTGCGGGGTGGGGCTGGGTGCCTTGATGGTTGGGCTCACCGGCTGCGGGTGGGGCTGGGTGCCTCGCTCGTTGGGTGCATCGGCTGCGGGGGCGGTGTGGGTGCCTCGATTGTTGGGTATTTCGGCTGCGGTTTGGGTGGGGGGTTAGCGCCCCAATGTGGCATTGGGTGCGTCGGATGCACCCAATGTGGCGTTCGGTGCGTGGGATGCACCCAATGCCGCATTGGGGCGCGTCGCGGCGGCTGCGGGTGGGCGGCGGCGGCGGTGGCGGGTTAGCGGCGGGCGATTGCGCTTGTCGCTAGTTCTGCTACTGAGGTCAGTGCTTCTCGTTCTGCTCCGCGGCGGGACATGGTGCGGATTCCCGAGATGGTGGCGTGGATGAAGTTGGCGATGTCGGTTGCGTCTCTGTCGCGGGTGACGCTGCCGTCTGCTTGGCCGGTGCGGGCGAAGTGCACCAGTGCGGAGAGGTGCGCTTCGGTGTCCGCGTTCACCTGTGCGGCTACCTCTGGGTCGGTGGTTCCGAATTCGGAGATGGTGTTCACCATTAGGCAGCCGCGTCTGCCGTTTTCCAGTTCGTCGTCGATGGTCGAGGCGAGCAGCAGGCGGATGGCTCCCAAGCCGTCCGGGGCGTTGTCCAGCAGGGTTTCCCGGAGGCGGATGCCGCGGTGCGAGTAGTGGTCCAGCACGCGGCGGAACAGTTCGTGCTTGCTGGAGAACGTGTTGTAGATGCTGCTGCGGCCTAGTCCGGTCGCGGCGCACAGTTCCTCGGTCGAGGTCGCTTCGTATCCTCGCGCCCAGAAGGCGTTCATCGCGCCTTCGAGTGCTTCGGTTTCGTCGAACTCTCGTGGCCTCGGCATGACGACCACGCTAACACATTTTGGATAGGCCAGTACATAACCGGGCCGCCGAGGCGTGCGGAGCGCCACAGGGGCAGGATGAGCACCGTGGGTTACGACGCGTTGCTATGGCTTTCGTTCGGGGGTCCGGAGGGGCCCGACGAGGTGATGCCGTTCCTGGAGAACGTCACCCGGGGGCGGGGCGTGCCGCGGGAGCGGCTGCTCGAGGTTGCTGAGCACTACCAGCATTTCGGCGGGGTCTCGCCAATCAACCGGTTGAACCGGGCCGCGATCGCGGCGGTCGAGAAGCAGCTCGCGGCGGAGAACATCGAGCTTCCGGTGCATTTCGGCAACCGCAACTGGGCGCCGATGGTCGAGGACACCCTGGCCGGGATGAAGGACGCGGGCGTGCGCCGCGCGCTGGTGTTCCCGACCAGCGCGTACGGCGGCTACTCCGCGTGCCGCCAGTACGACGAGGACATCGAACGAGCCCGCGCCTCCGTCGGGGAGGACGCGCCGGAATTGGTGAAGCTGCGCCAGTTCTTCGACCACCCGCTGTTCGTCTCCGCAGTCGCCGACGCGGTCCGCGCCGCCCACGCGAAACTCGGCGACCGCCCCGGCACCCGCACGGTTTTCACCGCCCACTCCATCCCGGAAAGCGCCGACCTTGCCTCCGGCCCACCCTCCGAAGGCGGCCGCCGCTACTCGAGCCAGATCGCCGAAGCCGCGCGCCTCGTGGCCGCCGAAGCCGGAATCGCCGAGTACGACGTCGTCTGGCAGTCGCGCTCCGGCCCGCCGCAGATCCCGTGGCTGGAACCGGACATCGTCGACCACATCGACGCCCTGCACGCTCAAGGTGTGGAATCCGTAGTGGTCAGCCCGATCGGCTTCGTCGCGGACCACCTGGAAGTAATCTGGGACCTGGACAACGAAGCCGCCGACCGCGCCGCCGAACACGGCATGGCTTTTGCCCGCGCCGCCACCCCCGACGCCGACCCGAGGTTCGCCGAAATGGTGGTCGAGCTGGTCCGCGAACACCTCTCCGACGCTCCCGCCCGGAAGCTCTCCCCCTTTCCCGCTGCAGGCTGCACCGTCAACGGCGCCCCCTGCGCAGTCGCCTGCTGCGAACCCCCGCGCCGCCCCACCCGCTGACCGTCCGTGAGGGGAACCCTCACGGAACCAGATTCCCCCAGGGTGGCCCTCACGACCCACCACCGGTCGTGAGGGCCTCCTTCACGTACCTGGATTCCCTCAAGGACCCCTTCACAGCCCGCTCGCCCTCCCCGCGCCCGCTCGGGATGCCGCCCCAATGCGGCATTGGGTGCATCAGACGCAACGAACGCCACATTGGGCGCACCCCACGCACCCAACGCCACTTTGGGTGCGTCCCACGCACCGAACGCCACATTGGGTGCGTCGCATGCACCCAATGCCACTTTGGGGCGCTAGCCCCCACCCCAACGAAACCGCCACCGATGCACTCAACTCGAAGTGCACCCACACCACCCCCGCACCCCGATACGAAGCTCTCCTGCGGTCTGAGGGTGCTTGTCAAGGCATCTTTCCAGCCTTGACAAGCACCCTCAGACCGTCAGCACAATCAAGCTTCGGGGTGCCCCACGCAACCACCAAGCGATGTCGCCGCCAGGCGACGAGCAGTCAAACCTGCCGATCCCCCTGCTCCGCAAACACCCGCACAGCCTCATTAACGGAAGCAGTCCGCGCCCCCCGAACAGCCTCAGCCAACGGCCGCAACGCCTCAGCCCGCCGATTCACTGCCGAAGCCGACAACGCCCCACCCGGATCATCCGCCTGCGCCACAGCCAAAATCGCCGAAATCTCCTCGGCCCGCTGCAACACCCGCAACGCCCGCCCGGGCGTCCCGGCAGGCCACTCGACCTGAGGCCGAGCCCGCAAATGCGCCGACAACTCAGCCCGAACCCCAGGCCGATCGCTCGCCACGTCCAACGCCTGCAACGCCCCGGCACTCGCCCGAATGGCATCCGTCAACCCGTGCTCGGCATCCGGCATCGGCTGATACTCCAACGAGACCGGCGCGGGAAGCGAATACACCGTCCACCGCATCAGCCCTTCGGCGATGGGCTCCGGCACCAACCCGAACGCCAGCCCGCCGAGCACCACAGCCTCGCCGCACCGCAACGCCGCGTCAGCAAACGGCCCGCCACCGCCGAGACCCCGAACATCGCCAGGCACCGGCAGCACCAGCTGCGCACTCACCGCCCCCTGCGCCCGCAGCGCGAGCAGCAGCTGCACGGGAGTAGCCGCCCGGTGGAAAGCGAGCGGGAGATCGAAGGCGTCGGCGGCAGCGGGATCGGCCGCGACCACGTCGTGGGCCTCGGCCCAGTCCTGCAAGGCGTCGAGGACGTCGTCGGACGCCGCGGCCCCGTTCAGCCACGCGGAGGACCAGACGGCGAGGGTCGCACTGGGTCGGCACACGACCGCTGATTTTACCGGTTCCTCCCGGCTCCGCCGATCCCCGCCCGGCTGGAGCCGCTCCACATCGACGGATGCCGGAACGGTCAGTAGCGTCGAAGGGGTGAACGCTGTTCCCGACGCTCTTCCCCGTACTGCCGGCGAGCTCCGCGCCGCCGGACACGCCCCGCGCCCGATCGCGCGCGAGATCCACGACAACCTGCTCGCCGCGCTGCGCGAGGGCCGCGACGCCTGGCCCGGCATCGTCGGCTTCTCCCGGACCGTGCTGCCCCAGCTCGAACGCGCCCTGCTCGCCGGCCACGACGTCGTCCTGCTCGGCGAGCGCGGCCAGGGCAAGACCCGCCTGCTGCGCACCCTGGCCGGCCTCCTCGACGAGTGGACCCCGGTCATCGAGGGCTCCGAACTGGGCGAGCACCCGCTCGACCCGATCACGCCCGCCTCGATCCGCCGCGCCGCCGAACTCGGCGACGACCTGCCGGTGGCCTGGCGGCACCGCAGCGAGCGCTACACCGAAAAGCTGGCCACGCCGGACACGAGCGTGGGCGACCTGATCGGCGACGTCGACCCCGTGAAGGTCGCCGAGGGCCGCAGCCTCGGCGACCCGGAGACCATCCACTTCGGACTCGTGCCGCGCGCGCACCGCGGCATCGTCGCGATCAACGAGCTGCCCGACCTCGCCGAGCGGATCCAGGTCGCGCTGCTGAACGTGATGGAGGAACGCGACATCCAGGTCCGCGGCTACACGCTGCGGCTGCCGCTGGACGTGCTCCTCGTCGCCACCGCCAACCCCGAGGACTACACCAACCGCGGCCGGATCATCACGCCGCTGAAGGACCGCTTCGGCGCGGAAATCCGCACGCACTACCCGCTGGACGTCGAGTCCGAGGTCGCCGTGGTGCGCCAGGAGGCGAACCTCGTCGCGGAGGTCGGCGAGCCGCTGCTGGAGGTGCTGGCCCGGTTCGTGCGCAACCTGCGCGAGTCGCCGGTGATCGACCAGCGTTCCGGCGTGTCCGCCCGGTTCGCGGTGGCGGCGGCCGAAACCGTCGCGGCGGCCGCGCTGCGCCGGGCCGCGGTGACCGGGGAGGACCCGGCGGTCGCGCGGCCGGTCGACCTCGAAGCCGTGCCCGCCGTGCTGCGCGGCAAGGTCGAGTTCGAGCCCGGCGAGGAGGGCCGCGAGGTCGAGCACCTCGTGCACCTGATGCGCCGCGCGATCGCGGAAACCGCCCGCGAACGGTTCGCCGGGCTGGACCTGCGCCCGCTGTCCGACGCGGTGGCGGACGGCCACCTGGTCGCCACCGGCGAGCGCGTCCCCGGCGCGGAAGTCCTTGCCGCGCTGCCGGAACTGCCGGTGCTGCACGAGGTCGCCCAGCGCGCCGGGGTGTCCGCGGACGAACCGGCCGGCCGGATCGCGGCGGCGGTCGAACTGGCCCTGGAGTCGCTGTTCCTCGCCCGCAGGCTGGCGAAGGACTCCGACGACGGCACGACGGTGTACGGCGAATAATGCCGCTCTTACCGGAGGGATATTCCTACGGCCCGTGGCACGACGGGCCGGATCCGCTGGCCCCGCCCGCGGACCTGCGGGACGCGCTGGACGAGATCGGCCGCGAGGTCATGGGCGGCTCGTCCCCGCGTTCGGCGCTGGAGGAATTGCTGCGCCGCGGCACCGAACGCACCGCGGGCCTCGACGAGCTGACCCGGCAGCTGTGGCAGCGCCGTTCGCAGATCCAGCGGCGGCACCGGCTGGACGGCACGCTCCAGGAAGTCCAGCAGCTGCTGCAGGAAGCACTCCAAGCCGAGCGCCGGGAGTTGTTCCCGGACCCCGACGACGAGGCCCGCTTCCGCGAAGCCCAGCTGGACGCGCTGCCGCCCGGCACCGCCGCTGCCGTGCGCGAGCTGAACGAGTACGACTGGCGCTCCGGCGAAGCCCGGCAGAAGTACGAGCAGATCCGCGACCTCCTCGGCCGCGAGATGCTGGACGCGCGGTTCCAGGGCATGAAGCAGGCCATGCAGAACGCGGGCCCGCAGGACGTCGAGCGGATCAACCAGATGCTCGGCGACCTCAACGCGCTGCTGTCCGCGCACGCACAGGGCGCGAGCGACATCGGCGAACGCTTCGACGAGTTCATGCGGCGGCACGGCGAGTTCTTCCCGGAGAACCCGCAGAACGTCGACGAGCTGATCGACGTGCTGGCCGCCCGCTCCGCCGCCGCGCAACGCATGCTGAACTCGATGTCCGAGGAACAGCGGGCGGAACTGGCCGAGCTGGCGCAACAAGCCTTCGGCGATCCGCGGCTCGCGCAGCAACTGTCCGCTTTGGACTCCCAGTTGCGCGCGCTGCGGCCGGGGGAGGACTGGACATCGTCCTCGCGCTTCCGCGGCCAGGACCCGCTGGGGCTCGGCGAAGGCGCACAGGCCATGGCCGACCTGGCGGAGCTGGACGCTCTCGCCGAGCAACTGGGCCAGTCGTATCCCGGCGCGCGCCTGGAGGACATCGACTTGGAAGCGCTGGAGCGCCAACTCGGTCCGGACGCGGGCGTCGACGCGCGCCGACTGTCCGAATTGGAGCGAGAACTGCGTCAGCAGGGCCTGTTCGAGCGCGCCGCGGACGGCACCTTGCGATTGTCTCCCAAGGCATTGCGCCGATTGGGCGAGACTGCACTGTCCGATGTGGTCAATTCGCTGCGCGGCAAAACCGGGGAGCGTGAGACCGAATCCGCGGGCGCGGCAGGGGAACCGACCGGTTCGAGCCGTCCCTGGCGATTCGGTGACATGCAACCCTGGGATGTCCCGCGCACCGTGCGCAACGCGGTGCTGCGCTCCACCGCGGTCGGGGCGGGGAGTGTTCGCCTCGATGTCGAGGACGTCGAAGTCATCGAGACCGAACACCGCTCGCGAGCCGCGGTCGCGCTGCTGGTCGACACGTCGTGGTCGATGGTCCAGGAGGGCCGCTGGCTGCCGATGAAACGCACCGCGCTGGCGCTGCACCAGCTGATCAGCACGAGATTCCGCAACGACGCCCTGCAGCTGATCACCTTCGGCCGCTACGCGATGCCCGTGGAGCTGCCGGAACTGGTCGGTCTGGAAGGCACCTGGGAACAAGGCACCAACGCCCACCACGCGCTGCTGCTGGCCGGACGACACCTGCGTCGGCACCCGGATGCCCAGCCGGTGGTCCTCATGGTCACCGACGGAGAACCCACCGCGCACCTGGAACCCGATGGAGAGGCGGAATTCTCCTACCCGCCCGAACCGGCGACCATCTACAAGACACTGTCCGAAGTGGACCGGATCGCCAAACTGGGCGCGTCGGTCACCGTCTTCCGGCTGGGCGACGACCCGCGCCTGGAAGCGTTCGTGGACACCATCGCCCGCCGCTCCGGCGGCCGGGTCGTAGCCCCCGACCTGGACGGCCTGGGCGCGGCGGTAGTGGGCGACTACCTCCGCACGCGTCGCCGCTGACCCGTTCCGTGAAGGTCCGTGAAGGGCTCCTTGAGGGAATCAGAGTCAATGCCAGGAACTTGAGCGGTGTGGCCTCAGTTCCGCTCACCGTCCACAAGAGACCCCACCGCCGCCGAAATGCCCGGTTTATCCTCATCTGCCCGTGTCTTGTGGGCCGTGAGGGCCACCCTGAGGGAATCTGATTCCCTCAGGGTGGCCCTCACGTCCCGCACGTCCCGCGTCCCAGGCCAGGCGAGACCTTCGACCTGGGCGGACATGGCTCGAACGCACCTGCAGCGCCGCCTTAAGTTCCTGGCATGGGGAATCAGATTCCCTCGAGGAGCCCTTCACGGCTTCAGCGGCGGTGCACCATGATCCGCGCGCCGTCGCCGGGCACGAGGGTGATGTGCCGGGTCTTGACCCGTTCCGGCCGCGGGCTGGCAGCGCTGACCCGGTACCGCGCGAACAGCTCCC
This sequence comes from Amycolatopsis sp. CFH S0740, assembly GCF_004522315.1. Taxonomy (NCBI): domain Bacteria; kingdom Bacillati; phylum Actinomycetota; class Actinomycetes; order Pseudonocardiales; family Pseudonocardiaceae; genus Amycolatopsis; species Amycolatopsis sp. CFH S0740. Next base: position 50,573 of record NZ_SDLS01000034.1, read on the forward strand.
GCAGCACGATCGTCGCCTCCAGCAGCGAAAAACCCGCCCCGAGACACCGCCGTGCGCCGCCGCCGAAGGGAAACCAGCTGCCTGCGGGCGGGCCGCTGCCGAGGAAGCGCGTCGGGTCGAACACCTCCGGCGACGGATGGTGCGCCGCGTCCGCGTGGATCATCGAAATCGACGGCAGCACCATGTGCCCGGCCGGAACCGTGTAGGGCCCGACCTGGACGTCCTTCGTGAGCTTCCGCGAAACCTCGGAGATGATCGGCCGCAGCCGCATCGCCTCCTTCGCCACCGCTTCCAGGTACTTCTCGTCGCCCTCGCGCGCGGCGCGGGCGGTCGTCGCGGCGGTGACCGGATCCCGGGCGAGCTCGTGCAGCGCCCAGGCCAGCGCGGTCGCCGTGGTCTCGTGCCCGGCCAGCAGCAACGTGATCAGCTGGTCCCGCAGTTCGAGGTCGCTGAGCTGATCCTCCCCGGGCACGGTCAGCAGCCGGGACAGCACATCGGTCCGCTCCGCCAGATCCGGCGCGGCTCGCCGCTCGGCGATCTCCGCGTACAGCAGCTCGTCGACCCGTTCCTGCCGCTCCCGGTTCCGCCGCCACGGCCCGAACTTCTGCAACGCCGGGCTGTGCCACCCGAAGAGATCCAGCGCGCTGATGTCGATGACCTGCTCCAGCGCCACGCGCAACTCGGCCAGCCGCGGCCCGTCGGTGACGCCGAAAGCGACCCGCAGGATCACTTCCAGCGTCAGCGCCCGCATCCGGTCGTGCACCCGGAACGCCCGGCCCTGCGGCCACCGTTCCAGCTCCGCGACCGTCAGCTCGGTGACCATGTCCCGGTACCCGCGCATCGCCGCGCCGTTGAACGCGGGCATCAGCAGCTTCCGCGCCCTGCGGTGCTCCTCCTCGTCGGTGAGCAGCACCGAATGCCCGCCCAGCATGGGTTTGAGCACCATGTTGCCCTCGCCGGCGTGGAACGTCTCGACCGGACCGGCGAAGATCTCGCGGACCAGGTCGAGATCGCCGACCAGCACCACCGAACGCTCCGGATACAGCTTCAGCCGCACGACGTCTCCGTAGCGCCGTCGCAGCACCGGCAGCAGGGAGTTCCGGAAAGCGCCGAAAAGGAGGGTTTGCACCGCCATCGGCAGCCGGGGACCGGGCGGGAGAGCGGAACGGGCGCGGATCGGCGTGCGCAGAGCCATGCTTCGTTCGTACTCGCGCTGGAGAGCGGTGTCCACCAGACTTGACCCTCACGCGACGTGAGGCGTGATCGTGGTTTCTCGCAAGGGCCATTCGGCCGAAGAAACGACAGGGGAGAGCGATGGGCTACCGGGTGGGCGAGGCGGCGGCGCTGGCCGGCGTCACCGTGCGCACGCTGCACCACTACGACGAGATCGGGCTGCTGTCGCCGAGCGGGCGGACGACGTCCGGCTACCGGCGCTACGACGAGGCCGATCTCGACCGGCTGCAGCGGATCCTGCTCTACCGGGAGCTCGGCCTTCCCCTGGAGACGATCGCGTCCGTGCTCGCGGATCCGGGAACCGACGCCGACGCCCACCTGAAACGGCAGCGGGAGCTGCTGGTGGCGCAGGCGGACCGGATCGAGCGCATGGTCGCGGCCGTCGATCGATTGCTGGAGGCGAGAGCCATGGGCAACGCGTTGACGCCCGAGGAGAAGTTCGAAGTGTTCGGCGGGTTCCGGGAGCCGGAAGGCTACGCGGAGGAGGCGGTGAGCCGCTGGGGACAGACACCGGAGTGGCAGCGCGCGCAGCCGCCGGAGACCAAGGAACAGTGGACTGAGGCGGAGCGGCAGCGGAAGGACTGGGTGAGCCGCCTGGTCGCGCTGGTCGACAAGGGCGAGCCCGCGGACAGCCCGGCGGCCGGGCAGCTTGCCGAAGAGCACCGGGCGATGCTGTCCGCGGTGATGGGGGAGTGCGGGTACGAGATGCAGCAGAAGATCGCGGACCTGTACGCGGACGAGCCCGCGCAGCTGGCCTTCCTGGTCCGGGAGGACGAGCAGCGGCCCGGCATCGGGGCGTACGTGCGCGACGCCGTCCGGGCGAACGCCGCGCGGCAGCGAGCTTGACCGTACCGGTGGGAGGGACACGCGACTGTCCCTCCCACCGGGTGGGAAAGCGGACGGACGTCACGCTTACAGTCGGAGGCATGCAGACTTGGTCATCCGTCGCCGTGCCCCGGCTGCCCGGCACGCCCCGTCCCCTCCGGCTTCACGACACCGCGACCGGGCAGGTCCGCCCGACGGCACCCGGAGCCGCCGCCCGGATGTACGTCTGCGGCATCACCCCCTACGACGCCACCCACCTCGGCCACGCCGCCACCTACCTCGCGTTCGACCTGGTCAACCGGGTGTGGCGGGACAACGGGCACGAGGTGCACTACGTCCAGAACGTCACCGACATCGACGAGCCGCTGCTCGAGCGCGCGGAACGCGATTCGGACGACTGGATCGTGCTCGGCATGCGCGAAACGGCCCTGTTCCGCGAGGACATGGAGGCGCTGCGGGTGCTGCCGCCGCGGCAGTTCGTCGGCGCGGTCGAGGCGATCCCGGAGATCGTCGAGGTCATCGCGAAGCTGCTCGCCGACGGCAGCGCCTACCGCGCGGACGACGCCGAGTTCCCGGACGTCTACTTCGACCACAACGCGACCGGCCGGTTCGGCTACGAGTCGAACTACGACGCCGAGACCATGGCGAAGTTCTTCGCCGAGCGCGGCGGCGACCCGGACCGTCCCGGCAAGCGGCACCCGCTGGACGCGCTGCTGTGGCGCGTCGCGCGCGAGGGCGAGCCGTCGTGGGAGTCGGAGCTGGGCGCCGGACGGCCGGGCTGGCACATCGAATGCAGTGCGATCGCGGTGAATCGCCTCGGGCTCGGTTTCGACGTGCAGGGCGGCGGGTCCGACCTGATCTTCCCGCACCACGAGTACAGCGCCGCGCACGCCGAGGCCGTCGCCGCCGACCACCCGTTCGCCCGGCACTACGTGCACGCCGGGATGATCGGGCTCGACGGCGAGAAGATGTCGAAGTCCCGCGGCAACCTGGTCTTCGTGTCGCGGCTTCGCGCCGACGGCGTCGACCCGGCGGCGATCCGGCTCGCGCTGTTCGCCGGGCACTACCGCGAGGACCGGGCGTGGACCGACCAGCTGCTGGTCGACGCGCAGGAACGGCTGGCCCGCTGGCGCGAAGCCGTCGCGCTGTCGGCCGGACCGGACGCGGACGACACCGTTGCGCGGCTGCGCGACCACCTCTCCGACGACCTGAACACGCCGAAGGCCCTCACGGCGATCGACGCGTGGGTCACGTCGGCGCTGCGCCGCGACGGCACCGACCAGGCCGCCCCAGGCCTGATCAAGGAGGCCGTGGACGCGTTGCTGGGCATCGTTCTCTGAGCCCTTCGGGACCGGGCAGTGGCCGGAACACGCTTCCGGCCACTGCCCGCTGTTCTAACTGTATAACGACCTATACATCCTGGCGTTGGCCATCCGCCAGCGCCAGGTGGTCGCCCTCCCAGCGGCGGCGCAACCACCGATCATGCGAAGCCAAGACGACCGCACCCGGCGCGCTGTCGAGCGCTTCGGACAGTTCCTCGGCCAGGCTGAGCGACAGGTGGTTGGTCGGCTCGTCCAGCAACAGCACGTCCGGCGGCTCCGCGAGCAGCACCGCCAGCGCCAGCCGGCGCCGCTGACCCACCGAAAGCTCGCCGACCGGCCGGTCGTGTTCCCTCGGCGGCAGCAACCCGAGCGTGGACAGCGAAGGTGCCGTTTCGCCGGCCGCGGCGCGATACACCTCCTGAGCGGTCCGCTTCGGCCGAGCGAACGTGACGTCCTGCTCCAGCAACCCCACTCGTACGCCGGGTCCGAAGTGGACAGTCCCGGCCGACGGCGTGAGCTGGCCGGCCAGCACCGACAGCAGCGTGGATTTGCCCGCTCCGTTGCCGCCGGTCACGAGAAGCCGCGCGCTGCGGTCCACGTCCAGCTCGTCCAGCTGCACCCGGCCCGGAACCGCGATACCGCGCACCGACACCGCCGGTCCTTCGCCGCCGGTGTCCGCGGTGAGCGTGGCCCGGAACCGCAGCGGCGCGGGCGGTTTGCGGACCTGCTCGCGCTCCAGAGTGTCGAGCTTGAGCTGGGCGTTGCGGACCCGGCGGGAAATCTGTTTCTGCACGCGACCGGTCTTGAAGTCGTAGAGCATCTTCGCGTTGTCCCGCGGCGCTCGGTTGTGCGCGACGCGGCGCGCGGTGCCGTGCACGGATTCCCGCAGCTGCTTGAGTTCCTCCTGTTCTTCGGTGAACCGCTGTTCCCAGCGGGCCCGCTCGGCCTTTTTCTGGCCGAGGTAGTCGGTGTAGCTGCCGCCGTAGCGCGTCGCACCGCCGACGCGGCGGTCCGCCGGAACCGGGTCCAGATCCACGATGTCCGTGCAGACCGCGTCGAGGAACACGCGGTCGTGCGAGGACAGCACGACGACGCCGGTCAGCTCCGCGAGGTGGCGCTCGAGGAATTCCATGGCGTTGTCGTCGAGGTGGTTGGTCGGTTCGTCGAGCAGCAGGATGCGCGGCCGCCGCACCAGCAGCGCGGCCAGCCCGAGCCGCGACCGCTGGCCGCCGGACAGCGTGTGCAGCCGCCGGTCGTGCCTGATGTCGCCGAGCCCGAGCCCGGCGAGGACGAGGTCCGCGCGCCGGTCCGCGTCCCACAGGTCGTGGGCCTGCGCCCATTCCAGGACGTGGCCGTACTCGCTGAGCACCTCCGGGTCGTCGGGGCGCTCGGCGAGCACCGCGGCGAGCTTGTCGAGCGTCGCCGCGGCGGTGCGGATCTCGGCGAGCGCCTCGTCGAGGACGTCGGAAACCCGTGCGGTGCCGTCGAACGGCAGCTCCTGGAACAGGAAGCCGAGGTCGCCGTGCCGCACGACATCGCCGCCGCGAGGGACTTCAAGCCCGGCCAGCAGCCGGAGCAAGGTTGATTTCCCGACGCCGTTTTCGCCGACGAGACCGATCCGCCTCCCGGGCGACGCGACGAGCGAAACGCCGTTGAGGACGGTGCGGGCGCCGTAACCGAAAACGAGGTCGGAGGCGTGCAGGACAGTAGACATGAGCGATCACCGGGCCTTTGCGGTGGAAGCGAAATCCCCGACGGGCAACGCGCGGCTTCCCGGGAGCGGAGGCTCGACCGGGAGCGGCCTCGATGCGGGGAGGGCTCGGCTCAGCTGTCCATGATGGGCGGGAGCTTAACGCGGGGGCGGCGGGGGAGCGCAACCGGTTTTTCGGGCGCCCGGTTCGCGCCGGTCAGGATTCTCGCGGCGGCAAGGCCGGATGGCCGGTGGGGTAGATGCCGACCGCGAAGCCGTAGGTGGTGTCCCCGGACCGGGGCAGCCGGTCGAACTCTTCGACGAGCTCGGCCATCCGGTCCCAGAACTGCGAGGCTTGCTCCGGGGAGATGCGTGCCTGCCGGATGAAGCCCCACAGCATCCCCGCCTCGAACGCCGCGGCGGATTCGCGGGCCGCCACCTCGAAGTCGTTGAAATCCCTCGCGTTCCCCATGGCCGGCCCCGGCTCGACGAAGAACATGCGCGCGGTGCGTCCGTAGAACCGCTCCTCGACGGCGCGCACCCGGCGCGTGCGAACGACCTTGAGCAGGCCGTTGACCTCGAGCACGTGCACGTGGTGCGCGACCGTGCTCTTGGGGCGGCGCACCGCCGCCGCGAGCTCGCTCACGGTCGCGGCTCGCTCGTGCAGCAACTGGAGGATCGAAGTGCGCAACGGGTGTCCGATCGCCTTGACCTGCGCGGGTTCGGTCAAGGCCAGCCGATCGGCGAGTGCGTAGTCGGGCGGGTTGTTCGCCATGGCTGAACAGACTAGCGTTGCCGAACGTTCCACATAACTGGTTCGTTCACTGAGGGGATTTCCGGCATGGCCGAAATCGTGCTGTACCACCACATCCAGGGCTTGACCGACGGCGTGCGCGGTTTCGCCGACGAACTGCGCCGGGACGGGCACACCGTCCACACTCCCGATCTGTTCGGGGGCCGGACGTTCGCCAGCATCGAAGACGGCTTCGCCTTCGCCCGGGAGACCGGCTTCGACCAGGTGCGGGAACGCGGGATCGCCGAGGCGGAGGCCCTGGGGCAGGACCTCGTGTACGCCGGGTTCTCTTTCGGCGTCACCGTCGCGCAGCGGCTCGCGCAGACCCGGCCGGGAGCGCGCGGCGCGTTGTTCTTCGACTCCTGCCTGCCGGTCAAGGAGTTCGGGACGGCGTGGCCGGAGGGGGTTCCGGTGCAGATCCACGGCAAGGAGAACGACGAGTTCTTCGAGGAGGACCTGCCGTCCGCCCGCGAACTCGTCAGCTCCGCCGCGAACGCGGAGTTGTTCGTCTACCCCGGCGACCAGCACCTTTTCGCCGACTCCTCGCTGGCTGCCTACGACCCCGAGGCGGCCGGTCTGCTTCTGGAGCGCGTGCGCTCGTTCCTCGCCTCGCTCTAGCCGGGCGCCTTGACGCGGGGGCAGCCGCCTGCAACTCTGAAAGGTTCGTTTCGAAAGAAACCCTTCAGAGTTAGGCGGGCCGATGACCGAACTGCCCCCGCGCAAGCGGATCGACGACGTCGAGCTGCTGCGGGCCCTCGCGCACCCGCTGCGGTCCGCGCTGGTGCACCACCTGATGGCGGTCGGCCCGTCGACCGCCAGCGAGTGCGCGGACGCGGTCGGCTCGACGGCGTCGAACTGCAGCTGGCATCTGCGCAAGCTGGCTGAACACGGCCTGGTCGAGCGAGCCGAGGGCGGCGACGGGCGGGAGCGGCCGTGGCGGGCCTGCCAGGTCGGGCTGGTGCTCGGCAGCCCGGACGGCGATCCGGCGCTGGAAGCGGCGCAGCTGGCGGTCGCGGGAACTGAGCTGGCCGAGGAGCAGGAGCTGACCCAGCGGTACCTCGATACGGTCGAGCGGCTTGATGAGGACTGGCGCGAGGCGGGCGGGTTCTTCTCCTACGGCCTGAAAGCGACGCCCGAGGAAGTCAGCGCGCTGACGGAGGCGATCGACGACCTGGTCCGGCCGTACGTCAGCACGATCCGCGAGGACGCGCCCGCCGACGCTCGTGCGGTCTTCCTCGGAATGCGTGCCTTCCGCCGGATCGGGCACGACGGGAAACCGGCGTGAGACGGCTGCTGGCGGCGCCGGGATTCGCCCGGCTCTGGGTCTCCGCGTTCTTCGGCGAGACCGCCGAGTGGATGCTGCAGGTCGCGCTGCCGGTGTACCTGTTCGTCCGCACCGGCTCCGCGGTCACGACGGCGTTGAGCATCGTGCTCGGCCTGCTGCCCGCGGTGCTGCTGAGCCCGGTCGCGGGGATCGTCGCCGACCGGTGGGACCGCCGGGTCGTGCTGGCGACGGTGTGCGTCGGGCAGGCGGTCGTGGTGCTGCCGCTGCTGGCTAGTTCCGAGCTGCCGGTCGCGGCGGTCTACGCGGTGATGGCGGCGCAAGCGGGGCTGGCGTCGGTGTTCGAACCGGCGCGCAGTGCGCTGGTGCCGGAGCTGGTCGGCGTCGAGGACGTCACCCCGGCGAACGGGCTGATGAGCGTAAACGGGAGCGTCGCGCGGCTCGCGGGCGGCTGGGCCGGGGGAGCGCTGCTGGGCTGGGGCGGGCTCGATCGCGTGATCATCGGCTACCTCGTCGCGCTCGCGGCCGCGGGGACGCTGCTCGCGTTCCCCTTCCGCCGGGTGGCGGTGCGCAAGACCGCGCCCGAGCAGACGGATTGGCTCGCGGGCGTCCGCGATCTGGCGGGCAAGCGGCTACGCGCGACGAGCGTGTCGGCGCTGCTGACCTCGCTCGCGCAGGGCATGTTCCTGGTGCTGTTCGTGGTGTTCGTGCTCGACATCCTGCGCGGCAGCGAGGCCGACGCCGGGTTGTTGCGCGGCGTCCAGGCGATCGGCGGACTGGCCGCCGGGTTCGCGGTGGCGACGCTGGCGCGCCGGGTCGCGCCGGTGCTGCTGCAGGGCTGGGGGCTGGTCGCCGCCGGGCTGATGTCGATGGCGATCTGGAATCTGCCGGGCGCGACCACGGTGCTCGGGGTGTACGTCGGGCTGTTCATGGCGGTCGGCGCCCCCGCCGTGGTGGCCGGGGCCGGGCTGCTGTCGCACGTGCAGGCGGAGACCGGCCCGGATCGCGCGGGACGGGTGCTGAGCACGGTGTACGCGCTCATGGCCGCGGGCACGGCGGCCGGTTCGCTGCTGGCCGGCGCGCTCGTCGCGGTGACCGGGCCGACAGTGCTGCTGAACGTGCAGGCAGGTCTCCACGTGAGCGCCGGGCTGGTCGTTCTGGGGTGGGGGAATGGGCGGTTCCGGCGCTCCCGGGCGCGGAAAGTCGTTACGGTGGACGAGTGCCGTCTCTCTTCGCCACCAGCGACCTCCACGTGACCCACGAGGGCAACGGCCCGATCGTCGACGAGGTCGTACCCGACGATCCCGGCGACTGGCTGCTCGTCGCCGGCGACGTCGCCGAGTCCGCCAAGGTCATCCGCGAGACGCTTGCGAGGCTGCGCGAGCGGTTCGCGAAGGTCGTGTGGGTCCCGGGCAACCACGAGCTGTGGACCACGCCGAACGACGCGTGCCAGCTGCGCGGCCAGGCGCGGTACGAATTCCTCGTCGAGCAGTGCCGCGAGATCGACGTGCGCACGCCCGAGGACGAGTTCCCGGTGTGGGACTTCGGCCCGGAACCGCTGACCATCGCGCCGCTGTTCGTGTTCTACGACTACAGCTGGCGCACCCCGGCGACCGAGGGCAAGACACGCGAAGAAGCGCTCGCGCACGCCCGCGAAATCGGCGTCGTGTGCACTGACGAGTACTACCTGCATCCGGACCCGTACGAGTCGCGCGCGGCTTGGTGCGAGCAGCGCCTGAAGGTGAGCCGCGACCGGCTGGACGCGATCCCGGCCGACCGCCGCACGATCCTGATGTCGCACTGGCCGCTGCACCGGCACCCGACGAATCCGTTGTACTACCCCGATTTCGCGCTCTGGTGCGGCACCACGCAGACCGAGGACTGGCACCTGCGCTACCGGGCCGAGCTGGCCGTCTACGGGCACCTGCACATCCCGCGCACGACGTCCGCGGACGGCGTGCGGTTCGAGGAAGTCTCGCTCGGCTATCCGCGCGAGTGGCGGAAACGGGAGCGCGGCGCGGTTCCGGTGCGGAAACTGCTCACCGCCTGAGCGCGACCGGGCAGCCCGGTCGCGCCCCTTCAGCGGATCAGTCGAACGAGAGGCGGCAGGCCGTCGCCGCGACCTGCGCCGGAACGTAGGCGCGGCGCAGGACCCAGTAGCACTCCTCGAACGACCCGGCGTCGCACGCGTCGTGCGCGAGCCAGGGCTCCACGTCGTATTCGCCCACCGCGTAGTCCATGCAGGCGCCGAAATCATCCGCCTTCACCGGCGAAACCGGTGCCGCCGACGCTGTCGCCGCCGACGCGGTGATCGCGCCCGCCGCGAGCACCACCGCCGCTAGTGCCTTGCCGAACATTCCCGTACCTCCTGGTCCGCGCGACGTCGCTCGCGCCAGGCCAGTCAACGAGACGGGCTTGCCGCGGCACCAGAGCAGCGCGGCGCGATCAGTCGGCGGCGCAGGCGCCGTCATTCGGGTGAGCGGTTGGGGTGACTGTTCGAAGTCGAGTGATCACGGTGCGTTCCCTCGCTCGTGGCGGCCGGAGCGAGGGGTCGTGAGTGCCGGCGCCGGTTAGAACCGGCATCGCCGCTCACGAGCAGTGGGCGGCGTGCACGACGGGGTCAGCGGAGGCCGAACCCGCCGTCCTGTCCGGGACGGCGCCGCCGCAGGTAGCGCTCGAACTCGGCGGCGATCTTGTCGCCCGAGACCTCCTCCATGGTGAAGTCGGTCTCGGCGTCGCCGCGTTCCTCGAGGCTGCGCACGTACTCGCTGATTTCCTCGTCCTCGTCGGCCATCTCGCTGACCGTCTGCTGCCATTCCTCGGCCTGCTCCGGCAGCGCGCCCAGCGGGATCTCGACGTCGAGGACGTCCTCCAGCTTGTGCAGCAGCGCGAGCGTGGCCTTCGGCGACGGCGGGTGCGAGACGTAGTGCGGGACCGCGGCCCAGATCGACACCGCCGGGATGCCCGCCTGCACGCAGTAGTCCTGGAGGATCCCGACGATCCCGGTCGGGCCCTGGTAGTTGTTCACCTCGAGCCGGTACTTGCTCGCGGTGTCCTTGTCGTAGGCCGACCCGGTGACCGGGACCGGGCGGGTGTGCGCGGTGTCGGCCAGCAGGGCGCCGAGCGCGACCACCATCGACACGTCCAGTTCCTGGACGTGCTCGACGATCTCCGCGCAGAACTTGCGCCAGCGCATGTTCGGCTCCGGGCCCTGCACCAGCACCAGGTCGCGGTCGAAGCCCTCGGGACGGCACACCGACAATCGGGTGGTCGGCCATTCGACCCGCCGGGTGATGCCGTCGACCATCTTCACCGTGGGGCGGCTGACCTGGAAGTCGTAGTAGTCGTCCGGCTCGATCTCGGCCAGCGGCGTCGCGTCCCAGGAAAGCTGGAGGTGTTCGATCGCCTGGCTGGCCGCGTCGCCCGCGTCGTTCCAGCCCTCGAAGGCCAGGATCATGATCGGGCGCGGGGCATCGGCGCGGTCCTGCTCCGGGTCGCCGGGCCGCGGGGTGTCGTCGACAGGCTCACTCACCTGACCAGCCTACGGCCTCGGCCACCTACGCTGCGCAGTGTGTCCGGCCCCGCGTGTCACGGAACGGGTGTGGCCCCGCTCACGGCGGCCCGCGTGGGACGCTGGAGGGGAGCGCGCCCCGCCGGGGCGCCGCACCGGACAAGGAGAAACTGTGACTGCACCGTCCTCTTCGGACGGATTGGCGGCTGTCCTCTGGGACATGGACGGCACCCTCGTCGATTCCGAGAAACTGTGGGACGTCGCGCTGTACGAGGCCGCCGAGGCGCTCGGCGGCACGCTGTCGGAGGAAGTCCGGATGACCCTCGTGGGGTCCAACATGGACGCCACCGCCACCGTGCTGCTGGAGCAGACCGGCCGCCCGGTCACCCCGGAAGCGGTCGCGGAGACGGGGGAGGGGATCCGCCGCCGCACCGCCGGGCTGTTCGACGACGCGCTGCCGTGGCGTCCGGGCGCGCGCGAGGCGCTGGCCGCGGTCCGCGCGGCCGGGCTCAAGTCCGCGCTGGTCACCTCCACCGAACGGGCGCTGACCGAGCTCGCGCTCGACACGATCGGGCGGGATTTCTTCGACGTCACAGTCTGCGGCGACGAGGTCGACGGCCAGAACAAACCCCTCCCGCGGCCGTACCTGAAGGCCGCCGAGCTGCTCGGCGTGGCGCCGGAGCGGTGCGTCGCGGTCGAGGACTCGCCGCCGGGCGCCGAATCGGCCGAAACCGCTGGCTGCACGGTGCTCGTCGTGCCCAACGACGTCGACGTCCCGGACGGTCCGCGCCGGGTGTTCCGCACGTCGCTGGCCGGCGTCGGCGTGCCCGAACTGGCCGCGCTGCTGCCCCAGCTGTGACCTCGGCGGCTTCCGGGTCACCCGGAGCGGCGCGGACGAGCGCGGGATGAAAGGATTCGGCCCTGTGAAGACCTTCGATGAGCTGTTCGCGGAGCTTGCCGAGCGCGCGCGTACCCGTCCCGACGGGTCCGGCACCGTCGCCGCACTGGACGCCGGGGTGCACGCACAGGGCAAGAAGGTGCTCGAAGAGGCGGGCGAGGTGTGGATCGCCGCCGAGCACGAGTCCGACGACCGGCTGTCGGAAGAGATCTCGCAGCTGCTGTACCGGGTGCAGGTGCTCATGCTCGGCCGGGGAATCTCGACCGAGGACGTGTACCGCTACCTGTGACGCGCTCGCGCACCGGAGACCGAGGAGAGACCGAAATGCTGCGTGTTGCCGTGCCGAACAAGGGAGCCCTCGCCGCCGCTTCGGCGGAGATGCTTTCCGAGGCGGGCTACCGCAAGCGACATGACGGCAAGGACCTGACCGTCCTCGACCCGGTCAACGAGGTCGAGTTCTTCTTCCTCCGCCCGAAGGACATCGCCATCTACGTCGGGTCCGGCGAGCTCGACCTCGGCATCACCGGCCGCGACCTCGCGCTCGATTCGGGCGCGCCGGTCGAGGAGGTGCTCGCGCTCGGGTTCGGCGCCTCGACCTTCCGCTACGCCGCTCCCGCCGGACGGGACTGGAAACCGGCCGACCTGCACGGAAAGCGGCTCGCGACGTCGTACCCGCGGCTGGTCCGCGACGACCTCGCCCGCCACGGCGTCGAGGCCGAGGTCATCCGGCTCGACGGCGCCGTGGAGATCTCGATCCAGCTCGGGGTCGCGGACGCGATCGCGGACGTGGTCGAGTCCGGGCGGTCGCTGCGGCAGCACAATCTCGTGGCGTTCGGGGAGCCGATCTGCGCGTCCGAGGCGGTCTTGCTGCAGCGGGCCGGGAGCGAAGGATCCCGGGCGAAGTCGCAGCTGGCGGCCCGGCTGCAGGGCGTCGTTTTCGCGCAGCACTACATGATGCTCGACTACGACTGCCCGCGGGACATCCTCGACCAGGCCATTTCGATCACGCCGGGACTGGAGTCGCCGACGGTCGCGCCGCTGGCGGACGAGAAGTGGGTCGCGGTGCGGGCGATGGTGCCGCGCAAGGAAGTCAACCGGATCATGGACGAGCTGGCCGAAACCGGCGCGAAAGCGGTGCTGGCGTCCGACATCCGCTCCTGCCGGTTGTAGGAAACCGCTTGAGCAGAGGGCGTCTTCTCTTCGGAGGGGACGCCCTCTGTCGCATGTGGACGGTGGTCAGCGCGGGCGGTCCGGGCGCTTCGGCATCAGGTCGTACAGCCTCTTGCGCGCGCCGTTGTCGTTGACGTTGCGGGCGACGGCGACCTCGGAGATGAAGTCCTCGAAGACGAACTCGTCGTCAGCGGGAACCTCGGTGGGGCCCGGGTTCTGCGCCAGGTAGCTGTCCAAGGTCTCGGCGATTTCCCGGAACGACACCGCTTGGATGGTTTCCGGGGCGAACGTCGTGACCGGGACGCCGTGCGCCGCGGCCTCGTTCATCACGACGCCCAGCGGGACGTGCGAGAGCATCGGGACGCCGAAGGAGTACATCTCCTGGAGCGCGGCCGCGGCGTAGTGCGAGATCGGGCGGCGGTACAGGCCCGGCACGATGCCGAACCACGAGATCGGGGCGCGGCCGGTGGTCTGCTCGACGTAGCGGACCTGTTCCGACAGCAGACGCAGCGCCCGGATGCTCGTCTTGTCCGGCTGGACCGGCACCAGGATCCCGTGCGACGCCGCCAGCGCGTTGTTCGTCAGCACGTCCTGGGCCGGCGGGCAGTCGATGATCACGTGGTCGTAGTGCGCGAACTGGATCACCCGCGCCAGCTGCCAGCCGGGCACCCGGAACTGGTCCAGCCTGCGGATCAGGTCGAACATCCCCGGCGACGTCGGGATCACGTCGAACGCGCCGCCGCGGCCCAGGTTGCTGCGCGGATGCGGCACCGCCAACTGCTCGATCGGGCCCTTCCACAGCTTGGTCAGCGCCTTCGCCAGGCTCGGCGCGTCCGCCGGGACCTCGTCCATGCCGAGCATCTCGGTCGTCGCGTGCCCCTGCGGGTCGAGGTCGACGAGCAGCACCCGCCTGCCGCGTTCGGCGAGGGCCGCCGCCGCGCCCACGCTCAGCGAGGTTTTGCCCACCCCGCCCTTCTGGTTGACCACCGAGGTGATCTGCATGCCGGAGCGCTCCCTTGTCGGTCGTTCCGCGAAGGCTATCGGACTTGCCCGCCGCGGCGCGCTCATCCGCCCCCGGCCTGTCGCGGACGCACCAGCAAAGCCTGCGCGCCGGTGCCGACCGGACCGGACCGATCGTGCAGAGTACTGCTCGCGGTGCCGATCCCGTGCGGCCCGACCAGCGTGACCGCGTCCAGCCCGATCCACTCGCCCTCGGGGATCCGGCGCAGGTGCACGGTGAGTTCCGAGTTGATGAACCACCACTTCGCGGCCGGCAGGAAATGCGACACCCCGTTGCCGGAGTCGGCGATGGCGAACAGCCGCTGCAGCCCCGTCGGTTCCTCGCCGTCTACCAGCGGATACCGCTGCCGCGCCCACACCGCGGCCGGGCCCGGCGCGGAGATCGAGCCGCGCACCGCACGCCATTCGATCGCGTGCAGGTAACCGCCCTCCCAGTCGTCCGGGAAAGCCGCCTCGCTGCCCGCGTCGGCCGCGGGCAGCAGCGGACCGCCGTCGGTGGCGATCTCGGCGGTGTCGGACGTCGCGATCCGCCATCCCGACGCCCGCGCGACCGTCCGGCCGTTCGCGGCCAGCTCGGACTGGACCAATTCGACCGTCCGGCCCGGCCGTTCGACCCACGACCGCTGCTCCAGTTCGCCCACCGGAGCCGGACCGAGGATTTCCACCGTGACCCGGGCCAGCTGCGCCGGATGCGGCGACTCCAGCCGCTCGAGCCCGCGCACCAGCAGCGCCGACGGCGGACCGAAATGCTGCGCGCCGGGACTCCACGGACCGGTGGTGTGCTCAGTCGCCTCGTACCGCTCGCCGCCGAGCGGGAGGAAGAACGCGTCGCCCATCAGTCGGCCCGGTCCAATACCGTCTCCTCGCCCGGATCCGGCTCCGGCCAGCCCGGATACTCCGGCGGCGTCCCGCCGAACTCCGGGCAATGCGCCTGGTGGTCGCACCACGAGCACAGCCTGCCCTTGTTCGGCCGGAAATCGCCGGTCTTGCCCGCCTTCAGGATCGCCTGCCAGATCGCCTCCAGCGTGCGCTCGAACCGGACCAGCTCGGCCTCGTCCGGCGTGTAGGCCAGCGACTGGCCGTCGGTCAGGTACATCAGCTTCAGCTGCCGCGGGACGACCCCGCGCAACCGCCACAGCACCAGCGCGTAGAACTTCATCTGGAAGAGTGCTTTGGCCTCGCCGATTTCGCGAGGAGCGGCCCCGGTTTTGTAGTCCACGACCCGGATCTCGCCGGTCGGCGCGACGTCCACCCGGTCGATGTACCCGCGCAGCAGCACCCCCGAACCCAGCTCGATCTCCACGTGCAGCTCGCACGCCTCCGGCTCCAGCCTGCGCGGATCTTCCAGCTCGAAATACGAATCAAGCAGCTTTTCGGCCGAGGCCAGCCACTTGTCGGTCTCCCCGGGTTCGCCGTCCGCGAACAGCTCCGTCCACTCCGGACTGTCGCTGGACAGCTCCGTCCAAGTCGGCGCGAGCAGCTCCTTCGCCCGCGGCGCGACGCGTTCGGCGGCGGGCAGCGCGAAAAGCCGCTCCAGGACCGCGTGGACGAGCGTGCCGCGCAGCTGTGCCCGGGTGGGCACCTCCGGCAGCCGATCGACCGCGCGGAACCGGTAGAGCAGCGGGCACTGCTTGAAGTCGCTCGCCCGGGACGGCGACAACGCGGGCCGCCTGCGGGCAGGCGCGTCGGAACCGGGAGGGGTGGTGACCGTAGCGGTGTCGGACATGGGGCAGAGCGTAACCCTGGGGTACGACAATTGTGTTTGCCCCGGCTCCGCCGGGGCGGCGGGATCGCCTTCAAGTCGGCGTGCCGAGGAGCAGCGCGCCCGGCCCGGGGGGCCGTGCACGCTGCTCCTCGGCACGCCGACGCGATCCCGCGTGGGGGCTGGGTCGGGAGTGAGGGCTTGGGGGTGGCTGGGTTTTGGTGGCTGGGTTGGGGGGTGTTGTCGCTAGGGTCGGGGTGGTGGGGAAGGTGGGCGGGGTGACGCCGCAGGGGGGCGGGGTGGTTGCCGGGCGGGTATCGGATGGGGCGGCATTCCCATGCGAGCGGGCAGCTGGTTTACGCGGCCAGCGGGGTGTTCGCCACCACTACCGAGTTCGGGACCTGGGTCGCGCCCGCGGATCGCGTTACGTGGACTCCGCCGGGGTTCGAGCATTCCCACCGGTTCTACGGGCGCACGGACGCGCGGATTCTCGCTGTTCCCGCTGAGGAGTGCGGGGCGTTGGCTCGGCAGCCTTGCGTGTTCGCGGTGTCGCCGTTGCTGCGGGCGGGCATTTTGGCGTTGACCGGCGAGAAGGAGCGGTCGGCCGAGGCGGTGCGGCGGGTTCGGGCGGTGGTGCTCGACGAGCTCGGGGAGGTTCCGGGGGAGTCGCTGCATCTTCCGGAGCCGCGCGACGACCGGTTGCGGGCCGTCACCGAGATGCTGCACGAGGACCCGGGGCGGGGCGAGACCCTGGCTGAGCTGGGGCGCGTCGCGGGGGCCAGCGAACGCACGCTCAGCCGGTTGTTCCATGCCGATCTCGGCATGAGTTTTCAGCGGTGGCGCACGGTGTTGCGGATCCACCACGCGTTGTTCCAGCTCACCGGGGGCGCATCGGTGACCGACACGGCGATCGCGTGCGGATGGTCGAATCCGTCGGCGTTCATCGGGGCGTTCACGGCGCTGGTCGGGCAGACGCCGGGGCGGTACCAGGCCGGATTGCGCGACCGCGGCGAGTAGCGGGAGCAAGTTGGCGGGTTTTCGTTACCGGGCGCCCGATGCTCGGTGGCCGCCGGTCCGCGGCCGGGAAGAGAGTGGTGATCATCCAGTTCACCAGCACTCTTTCGGGGAATGAAACATGGCACAGGCAAACGGGAAGACCACCGTGGTCGTCGTGGGCGGCGGGGTGGCCGGGCTCGCGCTCGGCACGTTCCTCCTTCGCAGCGGGATCCCTTGCACGGTCTTGGAAAAGAACAGCCGCGAGCACGTCGAACAGCGGCAGAGAGCCGGTTCTCTCGACGGCCGCGGCGTGCGGATGCTGCACGAATGGGGAGTCGGCGAGGCCGTCGAGGGGCACGGCGGCGAGCGGTCCGACGCCGTTCTGCCGCTGATCCTCCACGGCGACAAGCGCACCTGGCGGATGGACACCGGCGAGGACGGCGCGGGCGCGTTCATCCCGCAGCAGGTGCTCGTCCGGAACCTCATCCGGATCTTCCTCCGCGACGGCGGCGACCTCCGGTTCGAGGCGGAGGACGTCGCACTGGACGGGCTCGACACCGAGCAGCCCCGGGTGCGCTACCGGGACGGCGAGGGCACCCACACGATCGACTGTGCGTTCGTCGCCGGGGCCGACGGTTTCCACGGCGTCAGCCGGACGGCGATCCCGGAGGGAGTTCTCGCCTGCCAGAGCCACGAGTTCGGGTACGCCTGGCTGAGCGTCCTGGCGGAAGTGCCCGCTGATCCGTCGGCGGTGATGGCAGTGCACTCCCGGGGCTTCGCCGCGCAGATCACCCGTGGGCTGAACGCGAGCCGGATCTACCTGCAGTGTCCGCTCGGCGACACTGTGAGCGACTGGCCGGACGAGCGGGTCTGGGACGAACTCGGCGCCAGGTTCGCCGCGCCGGTGCCGCGCGGGCCGATCGTGACGAAGCAGGTGGTGCCGCTGCGCGGGGTCGTGTTCAGCCCGATGCGCTACGGCAGGCTGTGCCTTCTCGGGGATGCGGCGCACCTGATTTCGCCGATGAGCGCCGAGGGGATGAGCCTCGCGCTGCACGACGCGGAGGTGCTCGCGCACGCGCTCGTCCATCAGGTGGAGAAGGACGATCCGAGCTCGCTGGATAGCTACTCCGACACCTGTCTGGCGCACGTCTGGGAACGGCAGGCGTCGGCGGTCTGGATGACCGACGCGATGCACGACTCCGGCGACGCCTCCTACCGCGGAGAGTTCCGGAAGCGGGTCGCGCTCGCGAATCTGGAGAACCTCGTCCGGCCGCGCTCCGCCTGACCCGGGCTGGGTCCGTGAAGGGCTCCTTGCCGGAACCAGATTCCCGGAAGGAGCCCTTCACGGACCGGCCGGGGCGAGACCGACACCACCCGTCCGGGGAGACCGGGTCACCGGCTTCCCACACCCGGCCCCCTACTCTGTCCGGCATGGCCGCGACCAGTCAGCACGGCGCCGGGCCCGCCCGGCGCGCCGGCGGGGACGGCGGCCTGCTGCTGTTCCGGGTCGGCGGGGTGCCCGTTTTGCTCGCCCCCTCGTGGTGGATCGGCTCGCTGATCATCGTGGTGCTCTACGCGCCGCTGGTCGGGCGGTTCCTGCCGGACGTTTCGACGCCGACCGCGTGGCTGCTCGCCGCCGCGTTCGCCGTGCTGCTGGGGCTTTCCGTGCTAGCGCACGAACTCGGGCACTGCCTCGTCGCGCTGCGGCTCGGGATCCCGGTACGGCGGCTGCGGCTTTTCCTTCTCGGCGGACTGTCCGAAGTGGCCCGTACGCCGCGACGGCCGGGCCAGGAAGGGCTCGTCGCCGCGGCGGGGCCCGCGGTTTCGCTGGTGCTGGGCGGGTTCTGTTCGCTGCTGCTGTTCGCGGTTCCGCCGGACGGCGCGGTGTGGCTGCTCGTCGCGGAGTGCGCGGTGGCCAACTTCGCGGTCGGCTTCTTCAACCTGCTGCCGGGATTGCCGCTGGACGGCGGACGGCTCGTGCGCGCCGGGGTCTGGGCGATGACCGGGTTGCGAGCCAAGGGGACCCGGGCCGCGGTCGCGGGCGGCGCGCTCGTCGCCACGGGCCTGATCGTCTGGGCGCTGCTCGGGCTGGCGATGCAGAGCCCGGACCGCTGGCTGCGGCTCGGCGTGTGCGTCGTGACGGCGTGGTTCGTGATCCTCGGAGCGCGCTCCGAACTGGCGGCGGAAGCCCGCCGCGGCTGGCCAGCCGGGCTGGAACTGTCCGATTTGGTGCGTCCGGTCTTGCAGCTGCCCGCGGAAAGCCCGGTGTCCGACGCTTTGGCGGCCTCGGCGGGACGCGGCGTCGTGCTGGTGCGCGCGGACGGCGTCGCGGCGGGACTGCTGGACGAACAAGCCGCGCAGCAGCTGGCGAGCGTCAGCCCGCACGCGCCGGCCGAGCAGGCGGCCGAGCCGATCCGGGCGGAGACGGTGCTGCTCGCGTCGGAGCCGGGGGAGGAGATCGCCGAGCGCGTGCGCGAGACGCCCGCCTGGCAGTTCCTCGTGGTCGACGACGAAGGCCGTCCCGCGGGCGTGTTGCGCCGCGAAGACCTGCGGACCGCGCTGATGCAGGGCCGGCGCGCCCAGTGAGGGGCACCCGCGCACGACGGGCGCGGGACGACCTGCGAGGATTCGACGTCGGCGTTCCGGGTTTTGCAGTGGAGGAAGAAGTTGTCGGTCAGCGGACCGTTTCGTGCAGGTGACCGGGTTCAGCTGACGGACTCGAAGGGCAGGCACTACACCCTCACGCTCGCCGACGGCGGCGAGTACCACACGCATCGCGGCGCCCTCGCGCACGACGACCTCATCGGCCGTCCCGAGGGCAGCGTGGTCACTTCGGCGGGCGGCAGCACGTATCTCGCGCTGCGGCCGCTGCTGCCGGACTACGTGCTGTCGATGCCGCGCGGCGCGCAGGTGATCTATCCCAAGGACGCCGCGCAGATCGTGATGTGGGGCGACATCTTCCCGGGTGCCCGCGTCCTGGAAGCCGGCGCCGGTTCGGGCGCGCTCACCTGCTCGCTGCTGCGCGCGGTCGGTCCGGCGGGACAGGTGTTCTCCTACGAGATCCGCGACGACCACGCGGAGCACGCCGAGCGCAACGTCGTGAAGTTCTTCGGCGAGAAGCCGGACAACTGGACGCTCACCGTCGCGGATCTGGCCACGCACACCGGCGAGGTCGACCGGGTCGTGCTGGACATGCTCGCGCCGTGGGACCAGTTGCCGAACGTCGCCGCGCACCTGGTGCCCGGCGGAGTGCTGACCGTCTACGTCGCGACTGTCACGCAGCTGTCGCGCGTCACGGAATCGCTGCGGGAACAGCAGTGCTGGACCGAGCCGGAGTCGTGGGAGACGCTGATGCGGCCGTGGCACGTCGTCGGTCTCGCGGTGCGGCCGGACCACCGGATGGTCGCGCACACCGCGTTCCTGCTCACTGCGCGTCGGCTGGCGGACGGCACAGTGTCGCCGCGTGTTTCACGACGGCCCAGCAAGGGCAAAGGCTAACCAGGGACGCACCATCGACCGTTCTCGCGGCGCAGCGGGAACGGGGTTTCCTTGTGCCCGCCGGTGCCTTCGACCCGGACGGTCACTGTCGCGTCGTCGCCCGCGATCGCCGGTTGTCCAACCAGTGAGACGCGAAGCGGGCCCGCGGCGTCCCATTTGGCTTGGAGTTCCTTCAGCGCCGCAGCAGTTTGCGGTTTGCAAGTGAGAGTGCCGAATTCGGCGGAGTCGGCGCGCGTGATGGCGTCGACGAGAGTGCGCGCGAGCGTCGCTATCGCGGCTTGATCCGCCGCGGGCGCGGGAGCCGAGGACGTGCTGCTTCGCGACGGAGGCGGGGGAGCGGGCGGTTCCGAGACGGTGCGGGCGGGCCCCGGCAGGCCGATCGAGACCAAGCCGAGGACGCCGCCCGCGACAACGACTGCGAGCAGGCCGAGTGCCGTGCCGAGCCGGCGTCTCACCTAGTGGTCCGTGCTGACCTTCCCGAGGCACCAGGCCCCGCCCTGGCGCAGGGCGGTGAGGGTGCCGTCGGCGGTCTTGGTGGACGTGGTGACGTGGTACTTCACCGTCGCCTGGTCGCCGTTCTCCTGCGGGCTGCCGGTCAGTTCGAAGTGGATGCCCGAGGGCATCTTCTCGCTTCCCGGCTTCTGGCCCTTGGTGAGGCTGGTGCACAGCATCGAGAACAGCCCCTCGGTGTCGGAGCTGTTGTACGCCTCGGACGCGGCCTGGAACAGCTCGCCCGAGGTCGGCTTCGCACCGGCCGCCGCCGGGTAGTCGCCGCTGCCCGAACCCGACGACGAGGTCGACGGGGACGACGACGAACTGCCGCTCGGCCCGCTGGACTGGGGACCCGCTGCCGGAGCCGAGGACGACGCGGGCGGGGCGGCCGTCTTGTCGTCCTTCTTGCTGTCCCCGGTCAGCCAGATGACCAGGCCGGTCGCGCCGCCGAGGACGACCACCGCGGCGACCGCGATGCCGACGATCAGGCCGGTCTTCTTCTTTTTCGGCGGCTCCTCGCCGTACCCGCCGAACTGCCCGCCCGGCTGCTGCCCGAACTGCCCGCCCGGCTGACCCGGCTGGCCCGGCTGCCCGAACTGGCCGGGCTGCTGTCCGAACTGCCCGAATTGGTCCGGCTGCTGCCCGTACTGCTGGCCGCCGCCCTGCTGCGGGTATCCGCCCTGGTAGGGGCCGCCCTGGCCGGGCGTGCCGGGGCCGGGCGCGGCCGGGAACCCGCCGGACTGCGGCGGCTGCCCGCCTTGGTTCCATCCGCCCTGCTGAGGCTGCCCGTACTGCGGCTGGCCGCCGGGCTGGCCCCCGTACGGGTTCGGCTGCTGTCCGCCCTGGTCCCAGCCGCCGGGCTGCTGCGGCGGATAAGTCATCTCGGTTCCCCCTGCCGTGCTCGCGAAAGTGCGGGCCGCGTGCGGAGCGCGGCCACCCGGGGATGCTAGCCAGCCGCGCGCCTTTCCGCGCAGCCAACCCGCAACTCGGGTTTGCCGCGGGTGCCCGGCGGGGCATCCGTAGCGTGTTCAGTTCCGCGTTGCGGAAACCCGCGCGGAGCGGATTCCCGTCCGCGGCACCGAATCGGCCGCTTGCGCTGCGCTCGCGGCCGTGCTTCGCCGGAAGAAAAAGCGCGACGCGCCGGTCTTGTGATGCGGAAAGGCCTTTTCTTGTCGGTGATCGCCGGTACCGTGGAATGAAAAGCACTCCGAGGAGGTGCCCGATGCATCATGACCTTCCCGGAGGTCGGCGCGAGGAGGCCGACCCTTCAGCAACCGGCGGAGCAGGGCAGACACCAGAGGAACAAGCCCGGCAGATCCGTTTTCTCGAGGAAGAAGTGGCGCTGCTGCGCCGCAGGCTCACCGATTCCCCGCGACAGAACCGCGTTCTCGAACAACGTCTCGCCGAGGCGTCGGAACGGGTGAGCCAGCTCACCGAGCGGAACACGAAACTCGTCGAAACCCTGCGCGAAGCGCGGGGTCAGCTGCTCGCCCTCCGCGAAGAGGTCGACCGGCTGGCCCAGCCGCCGAGCGGTTACGGGGTGTTCGTCGAGGCCTACGAGGACAACACGGTGGACGTCTACACCGCGGGGCGCAAGATGCGCGTCTCGGTGTCGCCCGCGGTGGAGGTCTCGTCGCTGCGGCGCGGGCAGGCGTTGCGGCTCAACGAGGCGCTCACCGTCGTCGAAGGCGGCGATTTCGAGCGCACCGGCGAGGTGTGCGCGCTGCGCGAAGTGCTCGCACCGGACGTCGAGGGCGGCGCCACGCGCGCTCTCGTGGTCGGCCACGCGGACGAGGAGCGGGTCGTCCTGTTGTCCGGTCCGCTCTCCGAGCAGCCGCTCAAACCGGGCGACTCGCTCCTGGTGGACTCCAAGGCGGGCTACGCCTACGAACGGGTGCCGAAGGCGGAGGTCGAGGACCTCGTGCTGGAGGAGGTGCCGGACGTCCGCTACGAGGACATCGGCGGCCTGACCCGGCAGATCGAGCAGATCCGCGACGCCGTGGAGCTGCCGTTCCTGCACGCGGACCTCTACGAGCAGTACCAGCTGCGCCCGCCGAAGGGCGTCCTGCTCTACGGCCCGCCTGGCTGCGGGAAGACGCTCATCGCGAAGGCGGTGGCGAACTCCCTGGCCAAGAAGGTGGCCGAGGCTCGCGGGGACAACGCGGACGGCAAGTCCTACTTCCTCAACATCAAGGGTCCCGAGCTGCTGAACAAGTTCGTCGGCGAGACCGAGCGGTCGATCCGGCTGATCTTCCAGCGGGCGCGGGAAAAGGCCTCCGAGGGCACCCCGGTCATCGTGTTCTTCGACGAGATGGACTCGATCTTCCGCACCCGCGGCTCGGGCGTGTCCTCCGACGTGGAGACCACGATCGTGCCGCAGCTGCTGTCGGAGATCGACGGCGTCGAGGGGCTGGAGAACGTCATCGTCATCGGCGCCTCCAACCGCGAGGACATGATCGACCCGGCGATCCTGCGGCCGGGCCGGCTCGACGTGAAGATCAAGATCGAGCGTCCGGACGCCGAGGGCGCGAAGGACATCTTCTCGAAGTACCTGGCCGAGGGCCTGCCGATCCACGCCGACGACCTGGCGGAGTTCGGCGGGGACCAGAAGGCGACGTTCGACGCGATGATCCAGCACACCGTCGAGCGGATGTACGAGGAGAGCGACGAGAACCGGTTCCTGGAGGTCACCTACGCCAACGGGGACAAGGAAGTCCTGTACTTCCGCGACTTCAACTCGGGCGCGATGATCCAGAACATCGTGGACCGGGCGAAGAAGTCGGCGATCAAGTCGGTGCTGGAGACGAAGCAGCCCGGCCTGCGCGTGCAGCACCTGCTGGACGCGATCGTCGACGAGTTCGCGGAGAACGAGGACCTGCCCAACACCACCAACCCGGACGACTGGGCCCGGATCTCCGGCAAGAAGGGCGAGCGGATCGTCTACATCCGCACGCTCGTCACCGGCAAGAACCAGGAATCGGGGCGGGCCATCGACACCGCCACGAACACCGGTCAGTACCTGTAGGACAGCGCGAAAGCCGCGGGGCCGCCGGATCTCTCTCCGGCGGCCCCGCGGTGCGTCTCAGACCCCATGGGGGTGTGGTGCGCATCGGCCTGGGACGGCTTCGCGCACCGCGCCCGCGGGCTGGCACGCGCTGACTTGAAGCTACTTGGCGCGGCCCTGGGCCAGCCCGTACGACGTGGGCAAACGCGCCCACAGCTGGCATGCGTCTCAGACCCGTTCCAGGACCGGTTGCCGCGCCCGGGAAAGCCGTCCGTGCGAGGCCAGGATGCCGAGCACCACGAGCAGCGCTCCGACGGGTTCGTTCCAGTGCACCGGTTCGTCGAGGACCAGCACGCCGAGCAGGACCCCGACCACTGGAGTGAGGTAGGTCACAGCGGACGCGTTGGCGGCGCCCCAGGCGGTGGCGATGGCGGTGTTCCAGGTGTAAGCGACACCGGTGCCCAGCACGCCGAGCGCCAGCATGGACAGCACCACGGCGAGGTTCAGGTGCACCGGCTGCGCGGCGATCGCCGGCGTCGCGGCCAGCAGGATCACGGTGGCGAAACCGGTCTGCCCGAACGCGACCACGACCGGGTCGGGGTTGCGGGACGACACGAATTTCCGCAGGTACACGAAAGCCAGGCCGTAGCACGTGGTGGCACCGAGACAGGCGAGCTGCGCGAGAACTTCGTGGCTCAGGTCGATGCCGCGCCAGACTCCGACCAGGGTGAGCACGCCGGCGAAGCCGATCAGCAGGCCGGCGGTTTTCGGCCGGGTAAGCCGTTCCGCGGGCAGGGCGGCCGCGGCGAACAGCATGGTCAGCAGGGGAGTGGTGGCGTTGAAGATGCTGGCGAGCCCGGACGCCACGTACTGCTCGGCCCACGAGTACAGCAGGAACGGACCCACGCAGAACAGCAGCGAAACCACCGCGAGATGGCCCCACAGCGCGGGATCGCGGGGGAGCGATCGCCTGCGCAGCACCAGGAACGCGCCGAGCGTCAACGCTCCCAGCGCGACCCGCGCGAGCGCCACCTGAGCCGGCGAGAGCCCCTCCAGGCCCACCTTGATGAACAGAAAACTCGCGCCCCACACGACGGCGAGCGCGACGAACCGGGCGGCGATGCCGAACCTCACTGAACCTCCGAAACGACCAGCGGACTGCTTCGGCCAGTCAACGTGCGCGCCACGCCCGGAGTCCAGCAGGTTTCGGTCACTGTGCTCGACCTCGGTGTATAACGCCCTATACTGCGGCGCGTGAGCACAGACAACGCCCGCCCGCGCCCGCCGATCACCGAAGCCGACGTCCTGGCCTGGCTCGAGACGACCGCCGCCGCCGTCCAAGCGGGGGAGCTCAACGCCAACGACCTCATCGACCTCCTGGGGGAGCTGCGCCGCGCCTCCGCGGCCTGCGCCGACGCCTCCGACTGGGCGCTCCTCGCCGCCCGCGAAGAAGGAGCCAGCCTCCGTCAGATCGCCCCGGTCTTCGGCAAAGGCTACGTCCGCGCACCCGCCGCCCGCCTCGAAAAACTCCACCGCCAAGCCCAAAACGCCAGCCAATGGCTCGCCATCCTCCGGCACAAACAAAGTGTATAACGACCTATACATCTGGCGATCGGAAAACGTTTCACGTCGCCACGCCTAAGCTCGCGACACGACTTCCCAACCACAGCAACGACAAGGGGGTCCCGATGGACCGCATCGCGGTGGGGCTGGCCGCGCTCGGCCGTCCGGCATACATCAATCTGGGGCGAGACTTGCCCGAAGTGCGGGATGTGCCGTCGATGCGGGCCGCGACGCACGAGGTGCTCGACGCGGCGTACGCGGCGGGCGTCCGATGGGTCGACGTCGCGCGGTCTTACGGCCGGTCGGAGGAGTTTCTCGGCAGTTGGCTGGCCGAACGCGGACACCAGGACGTCACGGTGTCGAGCAAGTGGGGCTACCGCTACGTCGGCGACTGGCGGCTCGACGCGGACGTCCACGAGGTCAAGGAACACACGCTGCCGCGGTTCCGCGAACAGTGGGCGCAGACGCGGGAACTTCTGGCCGGGCACGTGCACCTGTACCAGGTCCATTCGCTCACTGTGGACAGTCCACTTTTCACTGATCCGGCGCTGATCGACGCGCTGGCCGGGCTTTCCGGCGACGGCGTCGAGGTCGGTTTCTCAACATCCGGACCCGCGCAGGCGGACGTGGTGCGCCGGGCGTTCGAGCTGGAATCGGCCGGGCAGCCGGTGTTCGCGTCGGTCCAGTCCACTTGGAACGTTTTCGAGCCGTCGGTCGGCTCGGCGCTGGCGGAAGCGCACGCGGCCGGGAAACGGGTGCTGGTCAAGGAAACTCTCGCGAACGGACGGCTCGTCGCGGAAGCTCCCGAGACGCTGCGGCGGATCGCCGGGGAGCACGGTGTCGGTCCGGACGCGATCGCGGTGGCCGCGGTGCTCGGACAGGAGTGGGCTCCGATGGCGGTGCTGGGTCCGTCGAGTCCGGCACAGCTGGCGGCGAACCTCGCCGCCACGCGAGTGCGCCTCGGCGACGAGGACCGCGTTGCGCTGGGACAACTCGCGCAGGACGCGCGCGAGTACTGGGCGCATCGATCCCACCTCGGGTGGAGCTGAGCGATTGCATTACCCTCGGGGCCCAGCATGGCCCGGGGCGGACGGGCAACACTGAGCGCGGAGGGGCAACGTGCGTCGTCGGCAGGTGCCAGCAGTCGCTGTGCTGGTCGGGCTGGGCGCGCTGGGCGGGCTCGCCGGATGCGGCAACCGGCCCAACAATCTCGAGACTTATTACGACGATCCGGCTCCCGCGCCGGGCACGAGTGCTCCGGTCGCTCCGCCGGTGTCGCGGGCGGTCGATCCTCCGGTGGTTTCTTCTTCGGCGGCACCGGATCCGCGGCGCGCGGAGGCCGCTTTGCTGTCCGATTCGGACGTTGCCGAGGAGGGCGTGGCACCGGGTGCGGGTCGCGTTTCGGGGTGTCTGAGCGGGTTGGCCGCGGGTGAGCGCAAGTCGGTGAGCTGGGTGTATCCGAGCGGTTCGGCGTTGACGCACGAGGTCATGGTGTACGCGGACCGTTCGGGCGAGGATGTCGTGGCGGGCACGCATTGCGCGGGCGTGGAGGTGTCGTTGCCGCCGCAGCCGGGGATCACCGTGCAGCGGGCGTGGTGCGAGGGCTCGACGTGCGCGGTGTTGGTGGCGAAGGGGAATCTGGTGTCGGCGTTGAGCGTCGCGGCGAGCACGCCGGCGCGGGCGCAGGACGCGGCGAAGCGGTTGCTGCCGAAGATCGCGGCGAAGCTGACTGCTCAGCCGTAACAGCGTCGGATCCTTCTGTCTTGGGGCCAGGTACGTGAAGGGAACCCTGAGGGAATCTGATTCCCTCAGGGTTCCCCTCACGTACCGCGGGGTTCAGCCGTAACGGCGGAACCATTCCTGGACGCCNGGGTTCAGCCGTAACGGCGGAACCATTCCTGGACGCCCGCGCGGCCGTCGGGGATGAAGGGCGGTTCGGGCTCGGGAGCGAAGACCCAGGCGCGGAGTTCGTCGAGCGGGATCCAGCGTCCTTCGACGATTTCCTCGGCCTGCAGTGTCACCGGGCCGTCCCAGCGGACTTCGAAGGCGAAGTTGTGGCAGCGGATCGAGCCGTCGTCGTAGATTTTGGTGAACAGCGGTTCCGGTTCCACTCCGTGGACGCCGAGTTCTTCGGCGAGTTCGCGGCGCGCGCAGTCGGCGGGGGTTTCGCCCGCGGCGACGACGCCGCCCGCCCAGCAGTCCCAGGTGGAGGGGAACGTGTCCTTGTCCGCGGTGCGGAGGTGCACGTAGACCGAGCGTCCGTCGCCCGATCGGACGAGGACGACGCCGGCGGCGTGCCAGAGCCCTTCGGTCCGGACCCGGGAGCGGAGCGCCTCGCCGGCCGGGCGGCCCGCGTCGTCATAGAGGGCAACGAGTTCGTCACTGCCTGGCATGGGGGCATCCTCGCACGCGTCGAACCCGTAGGGTGGTGGCATGCGTCGGATCATGGGAACCGAAGTCGAGTACGGCATCGCCGTGCCCGGGGACGCCACGGCGAACCCGGTGCTCACCTCGACTCAGGTGGTGCTGGCCTACGCCGCGGCTGCGGACATCCCGAGGGCGCGCCGGGCGCGCTGGGACTACGAGGTGGAGTCGCCGTTGCGCGACGCGCGCGGGTTCGACCTGACGGGGCCGGGCGGTCCCGGGCACGACCCGGACGTCGAGGACCTGGGCGCGGCGAACGTCATCCTCACCAACGGTGCGCGGCTGTACGTGGACCACGCGCATCCGGAGTACTCGGCGCCGGAGGTCACGAACGCGCGGGACGCGGTGATCTGGGACAAAGCGGGCGAGCGGGTGATGGAGGAGGCCGCGCTGAAGGCGGCCACCGTGCCGGGGCAGCCGCCGTTGCAGCTGTACAAGAACAACGTGGACGGCAAGGGCGCGAGCTACGGCACGCACGAGAACTACCTGATGCAGCGGTCGACGCCGTTCACCGCGGTGATCGGGGGGCTGACGCCGTTCTTCGCGTCGCGGCAAGTGATGTGCGGTTCGGGCCGGGTGGGGATCGGGCAGCAGAGCGAGGAGGCGGGTTTCCAGCTTTCGCAGCGCTCGGACTACATCGAGGTCGAGGTCGGGCTGGAGACCACGCTCAAGCGCGGGATCATCAACACGCGCGACGAGCCGCACGCGGACGCGGACAAGTACCGGCGGCTGCACGTGATCATCGGGGACGCGAACCTTTCGGAGTACTCGACGTATCTGAAGGTCGGGACGACGGCGCTGGTGCTGGACCTGATCGAGGCGGGCGTGCGGTTCGACGACCTGAAGCTGGACGAGCCGGTGCGGGCGGTGCACAAGATCAGCCACGACCCGACGCTGAAGACGAAGGTCGAGCTGGCGAACGGGAAGAAGTTCACCGGGCTGGACCTGCAGTTCGCGTATCACGAGCTGGCGGCGGCGAATCTCGAGCGCACGGGTGCGGACGAGGCGTCGAAGGAAGTGCTGCGGGTGTGGGGCGAGGTGCTGGACGCGCTGGCGCGGGATCCGCAGGAGTGCGCGGACCGGCTGGACTGGCCGGCGAAGCTGCGGCTGCTGGAGGGGTACCGGGAGCGGGACCAGCTGGCGTGGGGCGCGCCGCGGCTGCGGCTGGTGGACCTGCAGTATTCGGACGTGCGGCTGGGCAAGGGCCTGTACAACCGGCTGGTCACGCGGGGTTCGATGAAGCGGCTGGTCACCGAGGAGGAGGTGCAGGCGGCGATCACGAATCCGCCGTCGGACACGCGCGCCTACTTCCGGGGCCGGGCGCTGGAGAAGTACGCGTCGTCGATCGCGGCGGCGTCGTGGGATTCGGTGATTTTCGACGTGGGCCGGGAGTCGCTGGTGCGGATCCCGACGCTGGAGCCGTTGCGGGGGACGAAGGCGCACGTCGGGAAGCTGCTGGACGCGGCGGCGACGGCGGAGGAGCTGGTGGAGGCGATCACCGGTTCGGACTAGCGCGATCCCGGCGTTTCGGGCCGGTTGAAGGCCCTTTCGTCGGTACCGCTGGGTAGGCTAGGAAACATCGGCCAGACCGGGAGGCGAGATGGCGCAGGAGAAGATCGAGAAGCACGGCGGCGGCGATTCCGACGAGGAGTTCGACGACGCCGGCGGGGCGGGCCAGGAGCGGCGGGAGAAGCTCGGCGAGGACGTGGACACGATCCTCGACGAGATCGACGACGTGCTGGAAGAGAACGCCGAGGACTTCGTCCGCGCTTACGTGCAGAAGGGCGGCGAGTAGCCGTCCGCCCGTCGCGGCCGCCCCGGGTGCGGGGCGGTGCGGCGGGCGCGCTGGGCCGGAGGTTTCGCGCGGCGGCGCCGGGGGCAGGTTGTGCTCGGCGTTGCCGGGCACGGGATGAGATGGGAACCGAGAGCACGTATGGACAACACCTCCTCTGGGGCGGGTTTTTCCGGGCCCGGACTGCCGTCGGCCTACTTTTCGCCGGCGACGTCGTCGTTCGCGGATTTCGTGCGCGCGACCGCGCCGGAGCTGCTGCCGGCGCGGCGGGTGCCGGCGGGTGAGCTGGACGTGCCGCACGGCACGACGATCGTGGCGGTCGCGTTCGCCGGCGGGGTGCTGATCGCCGGCGACCGGCGGGCGACGTCGGGGAACCTGATCGCGAGCCGGGACATCGAGAAGGTGCACGTCACGGACGAGTACTCGGCGGTGGGCATCGCGGGGACCGCGGGGCTGGCCGTGGAGATGGTCCGGCTGTACGCGGTGGAGCTGGCGCATTACGAGAAGATCGAGGGCGTTTCGCTTTCGCTGGACGGCAAGACGAACAAGCTGGCCGGGATGGTGAAGGCGAACCTGGAGATGGCGATGGCGGGGCTGGCGGTCGTGCCGTTGTTCGTCGGGTACGACCTGGAGGCCGAGGACGCGAAGCACGCGGGCCGGATCGTGTCGTACGACGCGGCGGGCGGGCGGTACGAGGAGCACGCCGGGTACGCCAGTGTCGGTTCGGGTTCGCTGTTCGCGAAGTCGTCGCTGAAGAAGCTGTACGACCCGGACGCGGACGTGGACGCGGCGGTGCGGACGGCGCTGGAGGCGTTGTACGACGCGGCGGACGACGACACCGCGAGCGGCGGGCCGGACATGGTGCGGCGGATTTTCCCGAACGTCATCACCATCACCGCGGAGGACGGCGCGGTGGTGCTGCCCGCGGAGCAGACGGGTGCGGTGGCCGAGGCGGTGGTGGCCGGGCGCGCGGAGCGCAATCACCACCGGCCGGTGTGAGGCCGTCGATGTCCGCTGAATCAATGATTGCCGAGTTTTCGGAGAACGTGGAGCCGACACCGTGACGATGCCGTTGTATGCCTCTCCCGAGCAGTTGATGCGGGAGCGTTCCGAGCTGGCGCGCAAGGGGATCGCGCGGGGCCGGAGCGTGGTGGTGCTGAAGTACGCGGGCGGGGTGCTGTTCGTGGCGGAGAATCCGTCGGCGACGCTGCACAAGGTGTCCGAGATCTACGACCGGATCGGGTTCGCCGCGGTGGGCCGGTATTCGGAGTTCGAGAATCTGCGGGTGGCGGGGATCCGGCACGCGGATTTGAAGGGCTACCAGTACGACCGGCGGGATGTGAGCGCGCGGGCGCTGGCGAACGCGTACGCGGCGACGCTGGGCAGCATTTTCACCGAGCAGCTGAAGCCGTTCGAGGTCGAGGTGTGCGTGGCCGAGGTCGGGGCGACCGCGGCGGAGGACCAGCTGTACCGGTTGACGTTCGACGGGTCGATTTTCGACGAGTCGCCGTTCGTGGTGATGGGCGGGCAGACGGAGCCGATCACGACGAAGCTGAAGGACGTCGTGGATCCGGAGCACGATCTGCGGACGGCGCTGGCGACGGCGATCGAGGGGTTGCGGGCGACCGCGACGTCGTCGAACGGGAACGGGTCGGCGGCGGAGGCGGAGATCAAGCTCGAGGTCGCGGTGCTGGACCGGGCGAAGCCGCGGCGGGCGTTCCGGCGGTTGTCGGGGGCGGCGCTGGAGGCGTTGCTGCCGGCGAAGGAGGAGCCTGCCGAGAAGGCGGACGAGTCCGGCGAGGGCGACGGCAAGGACTCGGACAAGGGTTCCGGCGAGGGCTCGGCCGAGAAGGAATGACGTGATGCGCTGCGGGCCGCCGGACGATTCCGGCGGCCCGCAGTCGTTTTCGGGGATACTGGCGTGGTGACGTGTGCGCTGGTGACCCCGTGGTGGCGTCGGCGCGTCGCCGGCGCCGGTTCCGCGGTGGGCGGTGTAGCGCCGACGGCGATTCTCGACTGGCGCGATCCGTTGGTGCAGTCGTTGGTGCGGGCGACCGCATCGGACGACTGGCTGGCCGGGTTGCGGGCCGCGCATCGGGTGATCGCCGGTGCGGTGCGGCCGGTGTATGCGGTGCAGGAGCGGCAGCCGGTCTCGCGGACGTTGCGTCGCGGGCGGGGTTCGTGCAGTCAGCGGCTGGCGATTCTGGAGGGAGTCGCGCGGGCGCAAGGGATTCCGACGCGGGTGCGGGGTCTGCTCGTGGACGGCCGGTTCTGGTATCCGCGGTTTCCGCGGCTCAAGTCCCTGGTGCCGTCGCGGGTGCTGGTGGCGTGGCCCGAGTTCGGGATCGACGGCAGCTGGGTCCCGGTCGGGGAGTTGTTCGGACCGTTGACCGCGTTGGCGGCGAGTCCGGGATTTTCCAATGACAGCGGGGAAACGCTGTTCGACGCGGTGTCCCGCACGGCGATCGACTGGGACGGCGTCATCTGCGAAACCGGCGGAGCGTGCGACCTGTCCGCGACCGTGCTGGCGGATCTAGGCCGTTTCGATTCGCGCGACGAGCTGTTCCGGCGGCACGGCCAGACGCTGTCCGGTCCGTTGGCGAGGCTGGTCGACCCGGTGCTGAGCCGGTGGGCACCGCGTCAGAGCGCCTCCAGCCGTTGACGCAGATGCGCGCGTTCGGGCTCGGTTCCCGCGCTGGCCAACGCTTCCCGGTACGCCGCCGCGGCTTCGTCGTCGCGGCCGAGGCGGTGCAGCAGGTCTCCGCGAGCCGCGGCGTACGGGTGGTAGCCCTGCAGTCGCGGCTCGCTGGCTAACCCGTCCAGGAGTTTCAGGCCGGCTTCGGGTCCGTCGCGCATGGCCACCGCGGCCGCGCGGTTGAGCGCGACCACCGGGGTCGGGGCGAGGGTCAGCAGGATGTAGTACAGCGCCACGATCTGCGGCCAGTCGGTGCGCGCGACGTCCGGTGCTTCGGCGTGGAGCGCGGCGATCGCCGACTGCACCCCGTACGGCTTGGGCGGGCCGCCGGTCAGCGCGACCGGCACCAGCGCGCGGCCTTCGTCGATCAGCGCGGCGTCCCAGGAGGTCCGGTCCTGGTCTTCGAGCAGGACGAACTCGCCGCCCGGGCCGGTGCGCGCGGCGCGGCGGGCGTGGACCAGCAGCAGAAGCGCCAGCAGCCCGGTGCTCTCGCGTTCGTCGGGCAGCAGGCGGTGCAGGATCCGGGCCAGCCGGATGGCTTCCTCGGCCAGGTCGGGCCGCTGGATGTCCGGGCCGGAGCTGGCCGCGTAGCCCTCGGTGAACAGCGAATACAGCACTTGCAGCACGCCGGGCAGCCGGGCGCGCAGCTCGTCGCCGGCCGGGACGCGGAACGGGATGCGGTGGTCGCGGATCCGGTTCTTGGCCCGCACGATCCGTTTCGCCATCGTCGCGGTCGGCACGAGGAACGCCCGCGCCACCTCGGGCGTGGTGAGTCCGGCGAGGCAGCGCAGGGTGAGCGCGAGCCGGTCCTCGGCGGCCAGCGCGGGGTGAGCGCAGGTGAAGAACAGCTGGAGCCGGTCGTCGGGCAGGTCGCCGTCGGCCCCGGGCGGCGGGGGAAGGTCGCTTCGGTCGGATTCCGCTTGCAGGACGGCCAGTTTCGCCGCGTACGCCTGGTCGCGGCGGAGCCGGTCGACGGCCTTGCGGCGCGCGGTCGTCATCAGCCACGCGCCGGGTTTCGGCGGGACGCCGTCGACCGGCCAGCGCACCAGCGCGGCCTCCACCGCTTCGGCGGCGACCTCCTCGGCCAGGTCGAGGTCGCCGAAACGGCGGACGAGCGCGCCGAGCAGGCGGCCGTGCTCCTCGCGGAACACGGCCGCCACGGACGCTCGCGCGTCAGGCATCGAAGTCGGCGATCGGGCGCACCACGACCGAACCGTCCCGCGAACCCGGGCAGCGGGCCGCCCAGTCGAGCGCCGCGTCGAGGTCCGGCACGTCCAGCACGTAGAACCCGCCGAGCAGCTCGCGGGTCTCGGCGAACGGGCCGTCGGTCGTGATCGACCGCTCGCCGTCCGCGCCGACCTGCACCTTGGTCGCGGTCACGAGGTCGGCGAGGGACTCCCCGCTGACGAACACCCCCGCGTCGCGGACTTCCTTGTCGTAGGCCATCCAGTCGGCGGGCTCGCAGCCGGCCGCCCCGCCCTGCTCGGTGGCCGCGGCGGCGTGGATCAGCAGCAGGTACTTCATGGTCGGGCTCCTTCGTCGGTCAGCGCGGCCGGAGTGCCGCACTGACCTCACCACGAACGGCGCCCGCCCGGATGGACAGCGCCCGGAAGATATTTTTCCGGACAATCCGCTCAGGAGGCGGCAGGCGCGGTGCGGAAGTTCTGATCGGCGAAGGCGAGCATGTACGGGAGCGTCGCGCGGGCGGTGTGCCAGGTGTGGTTGAACCCGCGTTCGGCGTGCACCACGACCTCCTGGCCGCGCCGCTGCAGCGACCCGGCGATGCGGTGCGCGGTCGCGACGTCGGTCGGCGCGCCGGTGCCGACGGTCAGCATCACGGCGACCTTCTGCGGGAACGGCATCGTCGGGATGTAGCGGCGCGGGGTGTTCGCCGCGATCGCCGCCTGGTTGCCGCCGAGGACGCCGACCGAGTCGTTCAGGTCGTCGTACGGCAGCGAGATCAGCAGCGTGCCGAACTCGTCGAGGTGGTGCAGCCCGATGTTGAGCGCGCCGAAGCCGCCGCCGGACATGCCGCCGAGCGCGCGGTGGCCGCGGTCGGCGAAGGTGCGGTAGTGCTGGTCGACCGACGGGACGATGCTGCTGGCGAGGTAGGTCTCCAGCTGCGGTCCGCCCGGGACGTTGAGGCATTCCCAGTCGGTGCTCGGCCGGTTGGCGGTGAGGTCGACGCTCACGATGATCATCGGCTGGATGACGTTCGCGTCTTCGAGGCTTTTCAGCGTCTGCGGCGCGGAGCCGGAGGTGAGCCAGTCGCGCGGACCGCCGTAGGGGTAGCCGTGGATCAGGTAGACGACCGGGTAGCGCTTGGCCGCGTTCGCCGGATCGTGGTAGCCGGCCGGGAGGACGACGTAGTTCTCGCCGTTCTGCACGCCGTGCGCCGGGTCGGGGACGTTCAGCACTTCGGTGCTGCCGTTGGCGGTGGGCGGAGCCGCCGGGCGGCTGGCGGCGGGAGAGCTGCCGCTGCTCCCGCCGGTGGAGCTGTCCGGCGTGCTGGGGTCCGAATCCTCGGCCGGATCGTCGCTGGTGCTGCGCAGCAGGGTGCCCGCGACGTTCATCGCGCCGGAACCGCGCTGCAGCAGCCTGCCGAGGTCGCTGGGCGTGCGGACGTAGCCGACGTAGCTGTTCACCGCGGTGACCGCGGCGATCAGGAACAGCGCGATCGACCCGTTGACGCCCCAGCGGCGCACGCGGCGGCGGTGCGCGAGCGCGATGGTGACGGCGAGGACCGCCGCGGCGGCTCCGGCGAACGCCAGCCACAGCAAGGGGGATTCGAGCGGCCCGAGGTCGCGCGCCTGCGACGTGACCGACGGGGGCAGGACCGGGTCGACCGCCTGCGGGAGCAGCCGGGTCATCCACGGCCTGCCGAAGACGGGCAGCTGTGACCGCGGGAGGAAAAACGCACTGAGAAGACCCCTGCCGTGAACTGGTGCGGACAGGGCAGTCCGCACCTCGAAGATCACGCTATTGAGGGCTCGCTGTGGATTCGTTGAGAAAAGGTAAAGAAACGATCAAGACCTGCCCCCGATGCGGCGAGCCGACGGCAAAAGCGCAGGTCAGCGCGGGGTCGGCCGGGCACTGCGGCGAAGCACACGGTGCCCGGCCGAACGCTGGCGGAGGAACCTCAGGGCATCGCGCGGTCAGGCGTCGCTGTCCGGATTCCGGTAGACGGTCAGTGCGCTCGGCCGCGACCGGAACCGGAACTCCCGCCCGAGCGGCCCGACCTCGCCGTCGGTGGCGACCCGGCGGTTCCCGTCGAGCAGCCGCACGTGCAGCTCGGGCAGGTCCCGCTGCCGGTAGACGTGGCTCGCGTGCAGGCTGTTGGTGAGGCTCGCCAGCACGAACCGGATCCGCGACCAGCGCACGTCGGCCCGCACGTACCGGACGTCGAGCAGGCCGGTGTCGAGCGCCGGGCGCCGCGACGGAGCGAACCCCTTCGGCGCGTACGTGCCGTTGCCGACGAAGATCAGCCACACCTGCGTCGGCTTCCCGTTCAGCTGCACCCGCAGCGGTTTCGCCCGCCGCATCGCCCGTACCAGCGCGATCGCCGCGGACGGCCACTTCGGGAACCGGGTCTGCAGCTTTTCCCGCAGCCGCACCATTTCCGGATACCCGCCGAGGCTCGCGGTGTTGACGAACCAGCGGTGCCCGGCCTCGCCGGAGCCGTCGATCTCGACCTCGGCCAGGTCGATGCCGACCGCGTGCCCGCCCTCGGTCGCCTCGTCCGCGTCCGGCATCGACCGGACCCCGACGTCGCGGGCGAAGTGGTTGAGCGTCCCGGCCGGGATGAGCGCCAGCGGCAGCCCGCGTTCGGCGGCGACCGACGCCACGGCCGCGACCGTGCCGTCCCCGCCCGCCACGCCGAGCGCGCGGACCGAACCGTGCGCTTCGATCTCGTCGGCGAGCTGCTCGCGCAGATCCCGCGACGGGTCCGGGTAGATCAGCGACGCCTTCGGCCACGCGTAGCGGACGTCCTCGGTCGGGTCCTGGCCGTTGACGCCCGAATGCGGGTTGACCAGCGCCAGCATGTCCTCGCCGTCGCGCATCTCCGGCGCTTCCGCGGCGTGCGCGGTGCGGGCGCGGACGTCCGGGTGCAGCGGCCACCAGTGCCGGGTCAGCACGGCGATCCCGGTCCCGATCGCGAGCCCCGCGGCGACGTCGCTCGGCCAGTGCACGCCGGTGTGCACCCGCGAGTACGCGACCGCGCCGGCGAGCGGCACGATCGCCAGCCCGGCCGGCGGCGACTCCATCGCGACCGCGGTCGCGAACGCGGCGGCCGAAGCCGAATGTCCGGACGGGAACGACGACGACGTCGGCCGTTTCCGCAGCTGACGGTGCGCCGGAACCTCTTCCTCGGCCGGACGGCGGCGCGGGAACAACGGCTTCGCGACCAGGTTCGCCGCGGCGCTCGCCCCCGCGATGGCGGCGATCCCGCGCAGCGCGCCGCGGCGCGCCGGGCCCTTCCGGACCGCCAGTACGGCCGCCACGCCCCACCAGAGCCGCGATTTGTCCGCACTTCGGGACAACGCGGTCACGATGTCGTCCGCCCGGGTGCGGGGGAGCGCCGCACTGCGCCTCATGAGGGCCCGATCCCGCCGCCCTACCTGCCGGAATGCCCGGCCGACCTGCTGGAACACTCTCGTCCACCTCCGCTGGCCGCGCCGGATCGCCCACCGGTCCCGGCGACCGGTTTCCGCCGCAATGTCACCACTTGCAACGTACCGACCGCGTGTCGCCGCCCGAACGGCGCACCTTCCGCGGGGGTCCAGCGCCTACTCTGGTGGGATGCAGCGGCGGATCTTTGGCATCGAGACCGAGTTCGGGGTCACGTGCACCTTTCACGGCCAGCGCAGGCTCTCGCCCGACGAGGTCGCGCGCTACCTCTTCCGGCGGGTCGTCTCGTGGGGACGCTCGTCCAACGTGTTCCTGTCCAACGGCTCCAGGCTCTACCTCGACGTGGGCTCGCACCCGGAGTACGCGACAGCGGAGTGCGACGACCTGACCCAGCTCGTCACGCACGACAAAGCAGGCGAGCGGATCCTCGAGGACCTCCTCGTGGACGCCGAGCGCAGGCTGGCCGACGAGGGCATCGGCGGCGACATCTTCCTGTTCAAGAACAACACCGACTCCGCGGGCAACTCCTACGGCTGCCACGAGAACTACCTGGTGACCCGTGCCGGGGAGTTCTCCCGGATCGCCGACGTGCTGCTGCCCTTCCTCGTCACCCGCCAGCTCATCTGCGGCGCGGGCAAGGTGCTGCAGACCCCGCGCGGCGCGGTGTACTGCCTTTCCCAGCGCGCCGAGCACATCTGGGAGGGCGTTTCCAGCGCCACCACCCGGTCCCGGCCGATCATCAACACCCGCGACGAACCGCACGCCGACGCCGAGCGCTACCGGCGCCTGCACGTCATCGTCGGCGACTCCAACATGGCCGAGCCGACGACGATGCTCAAGGTCGGGTCGGCGCACCTCGTGCTCGAGATGATCGAGGCCGGGGTCCAGTTCCGCGACTTCACCCTCGACAACCCGATCCGCGCGATCCGGGAGATCAGCCACGACCTCACCGGACGCCGCCAGGTCCGCCTCGCCGGCGGGCGCGAGGCGTCCGCGCTGGACATCCAGCGGGAGTACCACGCCCGCGCCGTCCAGCACCTGAAGGAGAACGGGTCCACCCCCGCCAACGAACGCGTGGTGGAGCTGTGGGGCCGGGCGCTCGAGGCAGTCGAGGAGCAGGACTTCAGCAAGATCGACACCGAGATCGACTGGGCGATCAAGCACCGCCTGGTCGAGCGCTACCGGGCCAAGCACGACCTGGACCTGTCCAGCCCGCGCGTGGCCCAGCTCGACCTCGCCTACCACGACATCCGCCGCGGCCGGGGCATCTTCGACCTGCTGCAGCGCAAGGGCCTCGTCCGGCGCGTCACCGACGACGGCGAGATCGAGGCGGCCAAGGACACCCCGCCGCAGACCACCCGGGCGAAACTCCGCGGCGACTTCATCGCGGCGGCCCAGGCGGCCGGACGAGACTTCACCGTCGACTGGGTGCACCTGAAGCTGAACGACCAGGCGCAGCGGACCGTGCTGTGCAAGGACCCGTTCCGGTCGGTCGACGAGCGCGTGGAACGGCTCATCGGCTCTCTGTAATTTCCGCACCGGAACACCGGCTCGATGGTCGCGAGGGGCCCCTGAGGGAATCAGATTCCGTCAGGGGCCCTCTCCCGAACCTCCCTCGGCGTTCTCGCGGCGGGGTTGCGCGAGCGGTTCGGGCGCGGGAAAACGTTGCTGCGGGCGCATAAACCGACGAAAGTCGTCACCCGAGTGCGGCAGGATCTCCGCATGAGTGCGTTCCGGAGGGTCCTGGTCCTCATAGCGGTCCTGTCGATGTCCTTGGGCGGAGTCGCCGCGGCCTCTTCGCTGCCGTCGTGGCGGCTGCTGCCCACTGGCACCGCGGCGCAATTCCGCGGGCTCTCCGCGGTGAGCGAGCGGGTCGCGTGGGTCAGCGGCACCCAGGGCACCGTGCTGCGGACGGTCGACGGCGGGCACAGCTGGCGGCCGGTCGGTCCGCCGGACACCGGGAAGCTCGAGTTCCGCGACATCGAGGCCTTCGACGCCGACCACGCCGTCGTGCTGTCGATCGGGCCCGGTGCGGATTCCCGGATCTACCGCACCGACGACGCCGGGAAGCACTGGCACCAGACGTTCAGCAATCCCGATTCCGCCGCCTTCTACGACTGCCTCGCCTTCTTCGACCCGTGGCGCGGTCTCGCGATGAGCGACCCGGTCGACGGGAAGTTTCGCGTCCAGGCCACCTTCGACGGCGGCCGCAGCTGGAAGCAGCTCCCCGACGACGCTTTCCCGCCCGCCGAGCCCGGAGAAGCCGGATTCGCGGCCAGCGGCCAGTGCATCACCACGTCCGGACCGTTCGACGCGTGGCTGGCCACCGGCGGGGGTGCGCACGCCCGCGTCCTGCACTCCGGCGACGGCGGGCGGCACTGGACCGCGGCTGAAACCCCGTTGCCCAGCAGCGCGTCGGCCGGAGTGTTCGCGGTGGCGTTCCGTACGCCGTGGCAAGGCGTCGCGATCGGCGGCGACTACGCGAACCCGACCGCACCCGGCCCGGCGGTCGCGCTCAGCCATGACCGCGGGAGCAGCTGGCGCACGCCGCCGGAGCATCCCGCCGGTTACCGTTCCGGGCTCGCCTGGCGCGGCGGCACGGTGCTGGCCGTCGGACCGGGCGGGAGCGATCTGAGCCGCGACGGCGGACGGCACTGGACCTCCTTCGACAGCGGCAGTTTCGACACGGTCGACTGCACGTGGTCCGGCGCGTGCTGGGCCAGCGGAGCCAAGGGCCGCGTCGCGAAGCTGGTTCCGTAAGAGGGAACCCGTTCCGGGCAGGGAAGCCGCCCGGAACGGCGGTGCGTGACCGGACGCGCACGGCGGGTCCGTTCGGTCGCACGCGGGCTGACCAGGCGCGACGCGCGAGGGCTGGACCTGACGATCGCGCGCGGCCGGGAGAGCTAGAGTCGTCTGGTGTCCACCGCACGCGCCGAACGGCTGGTCAACCTCGTGCTGGCCCTGCTCTCCACCCGGCAGTACCTCACCGCGGAGCGGATCCGCGGGATCGTGCCCGGGTACGCCGACGCGGCCAGCGACGACGCCTTCTTCCGCACCTTCGAGCGGGACAAGACCGAACTGCGCGAACTCGGCATCCCGCTCGAAACCGGCCGCAACTCCGTCTTCGACCCGGTCGAGGGCTACCGCATCGCGCGCCGCGACTACGAACTCGGCGAGATCGACCTCGCCCCGGACGAGGCCGCGGCGGTCGGGCTCGCCGTCCGGCTCTGGGATTCGCCCGAGCTCACCGGACAGGCCCAGGGCGCGCTGGTGAAACTGCGCGCGGCCGGCGTCGAGGTCGACGACCAGGCCCCGACCGTGATCGAACCGCGGGTGCGCGCGGAACCGGCGTTCGCGCCGATGCTCGCCGCCGTCCAGGCCGGGCAGGCGGTCCGGTTCGAGTACCGGCGCAGCGGCTCGCCCGAACGCCGCATCCGCACGCTCGAACCGTGGGGCGTCGTGTCCTGGCGCGCCCGCTGGTACGTCGTCGGGCACGACCGCGACCGCGACGCGCCCCGCTGCTTCCGGCTCTCCCGCGTCACCGGAAAGGTCGCCGCGATCGGGAAACCGGGCGCGGTCGTGCGGCCCGAGGGCGTCAACCTGATGCAGCTCGTGTCGGTGACCGGCGGCAGCGAAGACCCGTCCCCGGTCACGACCGCCCGGCTGTGGGTCGCCGACGGCCGCGCAGCCGGAGTCCGCCGCCGCGGCGACATCGTGGGCCGCGAAACCGTCGCGGGCGAGGAAGGCGACGTCATCGAGATCGGCCTGTACTTCCCGGAATCGGCCGCCGACTGGATCGCCGCGCAGGGCCCGGACGTGCTCGTCCTCGAACCGGACGTGCTCGCGAAATCCGTGCAGCACCGGCTCGAGGCCGTGCTCGCCCGCGCCGGGCAGGGGAGCGCCCGATGAGCGCCTCCGGCGAACGCATGCCGAGACTCCTCGCGCTCGTGCCCTACCTGCTGGCCCGCCCCGGCATCCGGATCGACGAGGCCGCGCAGGACTTCGACGTCACCCCGCGCCAGCTGCGCAAAGACCTCGAACTGCTGTGGATGTGCGGCCTGCCCGGCTACGGCCCCGGCGACCTCATCGACCTGTCCTTCGAAGGCGACACCATCGTCGTCACCCACGACGCCGGGATGAGCCGACCGCTGCGCCTCACCGGCGGCGAGGCCACCGCGCTGCTGGTCGCGCTCCGCGCGCTCGCCGAAACCCCGGGCGTGGCCGACGGCGACGCGGTCCGCCGCGCCATCGCCAAGATCGAGGACGCCGCCGGGCAGGCCCGCCCGGCCGGAGTCGTCGTCGGGGGAGGAGTGCGCGAAGGAGCCCGCGCCGCCCGCACCCGCGAGACCGTCTCCGGCGCCCTGCAGGACGGCCGCGCGCTGCGGATGCGCTACTACACCGCCTCGCGCGACCAGATCACCGAACGCACCGTCGACCCGATGCGGCTCGTCATCGTCCAAGGCGTCGGCTACCTCGAAGCGTGGTGCCGCCGGGTCGAAGGCGTCCGGCTCTTCCGCCTCGATCGGGTGGACGCGCTCACCGTATTGGACGAACCCGCGGCTCCGCCCGCCCACGCGCGGCCCACCGACCTGTCCGACGGGGTCTTCTCCGCCCGTCCCGATCAGCGGGTCGCCCATCTCGTGCTCGACCCCGACGCGCGCTGGGTCGCCGAGTACTACCCGTGCGAGGAACTCGACGAGCTCGACGGCGGGCGGCTGCGCATCGCGATGCGGTATGGCGACGAGCCCTGGATGGTCCGCCTCGTGCTCAGCCTCGGCGGGGAAGCCCAGGTGGAGAGCCCCGCCACACTCGCCGAGGCAGTCGGTCGCCGGGCCGCCGACGCGGTGGCGCGTGCCCGTCACCTCATGTCCATCTCCGACCGATAAGGTGGTTTCAGTGCCGTACCTGCCCGTCTATGTGCTGCTCGCGGCCGGCCTGCTCGTCCTGGCCCTGCTGCTGGTACGGACCGCCGGAGTCTTGCGCCGCTTCCGCCGCACCATGAGCATGGTCAGTGCGGACACCCACGACCGGACCGGACTCCTCCGGGCCCGGTCCGCGGCACTCCGTGTGGCCGTGGCCGAACGCCGCCCGGCGACCGGCAACAAGTAACATCAGCACAGACCCCAGACAAGGAGGGCAGACGACCATGAACGCGCTGCAGCCGTGGCACATCATCGTTCTGGTGCTCGTGGTGGTTCTGCTGTTCGGAGCGAAGCGGCTCCCGGACGCGGCCCGGTCCATCGGCAAGTCCATGAAGATCTTCAAGGCCGAGACCAAGGACCTGACCGGCGAACAGAAGGCCGAAGCCGAGGCCGAGTCCGCCGACACCCGGCACATCGCCCCTCCCGCGCCCGCGCAGACCGCGCAGGACAAGCAGGTCGCCGACCTCCAGCGCCAGCTCGACGAACTGAAGAAGCAGCAGGCGGCCTCGGCCGACCAGCCGCAGAAGAACGCGAGCTGACCCTCCGCGCGCACCACCCGGTCCCCGGTCCACGGCGGCGCGCCGGTGCGGCGCGCCCCGGCGGGCTCTGACGAGAACGGAACGACCAGTGGCGGAAGCCGCCAACGGCAACGGCAGCCGGTCCAGCAAGCGGAGCCGGCGCAGCCGTCGGAAAAACCCCGACGGCACGATGACGCTCATCGAGCACATCTACGAGTTCCGCCGCCGCCTCGGCTGGGCGGTCGTTTTCGTCGTCATCGGCGCGATCTTCGGGTTCATCTGGTTCGAGCAGCGCCTCGGCCCGATCCCGTCGCTCGGCGACATCATGACGCACCCCTACTGCGCCATCCCCGCCGCGCAGCGCTTCGCGGGCGACCAGCCCGGCTGCCGGCTCCTGCAGACCGTGCCGTTCGAAGCGTTCATGATCCGCCTCAAGGTCGGCGTCGCGGCCGGCGCGGTGCTGCTGTCGCCGGCCTGGCTGTACCAGATCTGGGCGTTCATCGCCCCCGGCCTCTACGCCAAGGAACGCCGGTACGCGCTGATCTTCGTCAGCTTCGCCTCGGTGCTCTTCGCCGCCGGCGCGGTGCTGGCCTACCTGCTCGTCCCGCACGCGCTCGCGCTGCTCGCCGGATTCGGCCAGGACCAGTTCGTCACCGCGCTCACCGCGGACAAGTACATCTCGTTCATCCTGTCCCTGCTGGTGATCTTCGGCGTCAGCTTCGAGCTCCCGCTGCTCGTCGTGATGCTCAACCGCGTCGGCGTGCTCAAGTACCAGCAGCTCAAGAAGTGGCGCCGCGGCATCGTGTTCGCGCTGTTCGTGTTCGCCGCGTTCGCCACCCCCGGCTCGGACCCGTTCTCGATGCTCGGCCTCGCCGCCGCGCTCACCCTGCTGTTCGAGATCTCGATCCAGATCGCCCGCTTCCACGACCGCAAGCTCGACCGCGTCCGCCAGGACGAGGGCTGGGACCAGCTCGCCGACGACGAGGCCGCGCCGTTCCACTACACGCCGAGCACCGCCGACGGCGAGGAACCGGCCGCGCAGAAACCGGCGTCCGGCCGCGGCGGCTCGACCGACGACATCACCTGACCGTGGGCCTGAACGCAGCACTGGCCGTGCACCCGGCCTCCGGCCGCGGTGCCGCGGCCCGCCTCGCCGAAGCGGTCGCGGCACGGCTCCGGCCCGCCGTCGACCGGCTCGACCTCCTCACCGCCACCAGCGTCGAGGAATCCCGCGCGCTCATGCGGTCCTCGCACGCCGAAGGCCTCGACGTGCTGATCGTCCTCGGCGGCGACGGAGCGGCCCACCAGGGCGTCCAGTTCTGCGCCGACCACGGCGTCGCGCTCGGCCTCGTCCCCTCCGGCACCGGCAACGACTTCGCCCGCGCCCTCGGCGTCCCGGCCGACCCGCGCGCCGCCACCGACGCCCTCGCCAAAGCCCTGCAGGCCGGGCACCGCCGCAGCGTCGACCTCGGCCGCGTCGGCGACACCTGGTTCGCCACCGTGCTGTGCGCCGGATTCGACGCCGCCGTCAACGCCCGCGCGAACGCGATGCGCTGGCCCGCCGGACCCCGCCGCTACGACCTCGCGATCCTCGCCGAACTCGCCGCGTTCAAGCCCAGCCCGATCGTCGTGCACACCGACGAAGGCACCTTCTCCGGGGACACGAGCCTGATCGCCGTCGGCAACACCCCCTTCTACGGCGGCGGCATCCCGATCTGCCCGGACGCCGACCCCGGCGACGGCCTCTTCGACGTCACCGTCATCGGCGCCCCCGGCCGCGCCCGCCTGCTCCGGATGCTCCCGCACCTGCGCACCGGCGAACACGTGCACAAGCCCAGCGTTGAAACCTTCCGCACCCGCACCCTGCGCATCGAAGCACCCGGCTGGCCCGTCTACGCCGACGGCGAAGACCAAGGCCAGGCGCCGGTCGAAGCGACCTGCGTGCCCTCCGCGCTCACGGTCGTCGCGCCCCCGCGGTGACCGGCGGCACGCCGCGTGCGGAATGTCGGGGGCATGTGGAACCCTGACGGGGTGGCCACTAGCCCTTCACCATCGCCGGCCGAGGCCTACGCTGCCTCCCGTCGCCGCGCCAAGCACCCCCAGCTGACCCGGTTTTCCGCCGAATCGGCCTTCGAATTCGACGATTTCCAGATCCGCGGCTGCGAAGCGCTCGAAGAGGGCCACGGCGTCCTGGTCTGCGCCCCCACCGGGGCGGGCAAGACCGTCGTCGGCGAGTTCGCCGTCCACCTCGCCCTCGCCGAGGGCCGCAAATGCTTCTACACCACCCCGATCAAGGCCCTGTCCAACCAGAAGTACGCCGACCTCGTCGAACGCTACGGCAACGACGCCGTCGGCCTGCTCACCGGCGACACCTCGATCAACGGCAACGCCCAGGTGGTCGTCATGACCACCGAGGTGCTGCGCAACATGCTCTACGCGGGCAGCTCCGCCATCCCCGAACTCGGCTACGTCGTCATGGACGAGGTCCACTACCTCGCCGACCGCTTCCGCGGCGCGGTCTGGGAGGAAGTGATCCTCCACCTGCCCGAGCACGTCCGCGTCGTCGGCCTGTCCGCCACCGTCAGCAACGCCGAGGAATTCGGCGAATGGCTCGTCGAGGTCCGCGGCGACACCACCGTCGTCGTCGACGAGCACCGCCCGGTCCCGCTGTGGCAGCACATGCTCGTCGGCAACCAGCTGCTCGACCTGTTCGCCGGCC
Organism: Amycolatopsis sp. CFH S0740; assembly: GCF_004522315.1. Taxonomy (NCBI): domain Bacteria; kingdom Bacillati; phylum Actinomycetota; class Actinomycetes; order Pseudonocardiales; family Pseudonocardiaceae; genus Amycolatopsis; species Amycolatopsis sp. CFH S0740. The sequence continues at coordinate 95,271 of NZ_SDLS01000034.1, forward strand.
AGAACGAGGCCGACCCGGGGGAGCAGCTGCGGATCAACCCCACGCTGCTGCGCAAAACCGACGACATGGGCCGCTTCGCCCCCAACTTCCGCGGCCCGCGCGGCGGCCGCCGCGGAGGACCGCCGCGCGGGCCGCGGTTCCGGCCGCCGTCGCGCGTCGACGTGGTCGAACGGCTCGACCACGCCGGGCTGCTGCCCGCGATCGTGTTCATCTTCTCCCGCGCCGGCTGCGACGCGGCGGTCGCCCAGTGCGTCCGCTCCGGCCTGCGGCTCAACGGCCCCGAACAGGTCGAGGAGATCCGCCGGATCGTCGACGAGCGCACCGCTGAGCTGCCCGAGGGCGACCTCGGCGTCCTCGGCTACTGGGAATGGCGCGAGGCGCTGGAGCGCGGCTTCGCGGGCCACCACGCCGGGCTGCTGCCCGCGTTCAAGGAGACCGTCGAGGAACTGTTCGTCCGCGGCCTGGTGAAGGTCGTGTTCGCGACCGAAACCCTCGCGCTCGGCATCAACATGCCCGCTCGCACCGTCGTGCTCGAACGGCTCGTGAAATACAACGGCGAGGCGCACGTCGACCTCACCCCGGGCGAATACACCCAGCTCACCGGCCGCGCCGGCCGCCGGGGCATCGACATCGAGGGCCACGCCGTCGTCGCCTGGCAGCCCGGGGTCGACCCGAAGGCCGTCGCCGGTCTCGCGTCCACCCGCACGTACCCGCTGCGCTCGTCGTTCCGCCCCGGCTACAACATGGCGGTCAACCTCGTCGCCCAGGTCGGCGCGGACGCCGCCCGCGACCTGCTGGAACAGTCGTTCGCGCAGTTCCAGGCCGACCGGTCGGTCGTCGGCACCGCACGGCGGATCGAACGCAACAAGGAAGCCCTCAAGGGCTACACGGCCGCGATCTCCGGCGACTTCGACCAGATGCTCGAGTACGTCGAACTCCGCGCGCAGATCTCCGCCCGCGAGAAGACGCTGTCGCGGCAGAACACCTCGTCCCGCCGCGCCGAGACCGCGCAATCGCTGGAGAAACTGCGCAAGGGCGACGTCATCCCGGTCCCAGCGGGCCGCCGGGCCGGGCTCGCCGTGGTCGTCGACCCCGGCCTCGACCCGATCCGCGAACCCCGCCCGGTCGTCGTCACCGAGGACCGCTGGTCCGGTCCGCTGTCGGTCGCCGACTTCCCGGCCCCGGTCGAAGCCCTCGGCCGGATCAAGCTGCCCAAGCACATCGAACTGCGCTCGCCCAAGACCCGCCGCGACATCGCCTCGTCGCTGCGCAACGCCGGCATCGCGCTCCCCGGCCGCCAGCGCCGCCGCACCGCGGCCGCAGACGACGCCGAACTCGCCTCGCTGCGCCGCGCCCTGCGCGCCCACCCCTGCCACGGCCTCGCCGAACGCGAGGCCAACCTCCGCTGGGTCGAGCGCTACCAGCGGCTGTCGGCCGAAACCGAACAGCTCGAACGGAAGGTCGCGGCCACCACGCACTCGCTGGCCCGCGCGTTCGACCGGATCCTGCGGCTGCTCGGCGAACGCGGCTACGTCCGCCCCGGCGACGGCGAGGACCGCGTCACCGAACACGGCCGCCGCCTCACCCGCCTCTACAGCGAATCCGACCTGCTCGCCGCCGAATGCATCCGGCACGGCGTCTGGAACGGCCTCGGCCCGGCCGAACTCGCCGCCGTCGTGTCCACCCTCGTGTTCGAGGCCCGCCGCGACACCGCCGGCGAACCCCGCCTGCCCGGCGGCGCGGTCCCCGGCGCGTGGCAGGAAACCAGCAGGCTGTGGGTCGAACTCACCGAGGACGAACGCCGCCACCGCCTCGACCGCACCCGCGAACCCGACGCCGGGTTCGCGTGGCCGGTCTACCGCTGGGCGCGCGGCGAATCCCTGGAAAAGGTCCTCACCGCGGCCGAGACCAACGGGCAGGAACTGTCCGCGGGCGACTTCGTCCGCTGGTGCCGCCAGGTCATCGACCTGCTCGACCAGGTCCGCGACGTCCTCGGCAAGGAGGACCCGGTCGGCGCGGCGGCAGCACAGGCGGTCCGGGCACTGCGCCGCGGCGTCGTGGCGGCGGGAGCGGCGTGAGCGCGAGGGCACACCTTGGTAGCGACTGCGCGCGGACACGTGTGCCAGGTCCAGACCTGTGGTTGGATCGCGCACGACACCCGCGGCCCGGCCTGCGGATGCGGACAGACGAAGGCGGAGGCTAACGATGAGCACGCCGTATGGCGGCAACGACCCGCGGCAGCAGCCCCAGTACGGGCAACAGCCCTACGGCCAGGACCCCGGCTACGGGCAGCAGCCGGGCGGCGCGTACCCGCAGAGCGGGCCGCAGCAGCAGCCGTACCCGCCCCAGCAGTACGGCCAGCAGCCCTACGGTCAGGACCCGAACTACGGCCAGCAGCCCGGCGGCTACCCGCAGCAACAGCAGCCGCAGCAGCCCCAATGGGGACAGCAGCCGTCGCAGTACGGGCAGCAGCCGCCCTCCTACGGCCAGCAGAAGCCCTACGGCGATCCGCAGCAGCAACAGCAGTACGGCGGCCAGCAGCCTGGCCAGTACGACTACGGCCAGCCCGGCGGGGCCGCCCCGGAATCCTCGGGCGGGTCGAAGAAGGGGCTGTTCATCGGGATCGGCGCGCTCGTCGTCGTGGTGGCCGTCGTGGCGATCCTCGGCTTCGTCGCGCCCGGCTTCTTCAAGACCCAGGTCTTCAACAACAACCAGATGCAGACCGACGTCGCGAAGCTGCTCACCGACACCTACAAGATCCAGGGCGTCAGCGGGGTCACCTGCCCGGCCGAGCAGAAGGTGGAGGACGGCGCGAAATTCGAGTGCACCGCCACCATCAACGGCAAACCCCAGCAGGTCCCGATCACCGTCAAGGGCAACGACGGCAACTACGAGGTCTCGCCGCCCGCGGCCAAGTGACGCCCCGCAATTCAGTGGCGGGCAAGCTGCCGCTCCCGCAATGATCGGGGCATGAGCGACCGCACCGTCCGCATCCTCCGTCCCGACGAGCAGCGCGCGGCCTGGGACCTGTTCCGGGCCGCGCTGCACGTCCAGCCCGGCACCGACGAGGAATGGGACCGCGTCTCCGCGGCCTACGAGGCCGAACGCAGCTGGGGCGTCTTCGAGCCGGACCTGGTCGGCACCGCCCGGTCCTTCGCGGCCGAAATGGTCGTCCCCGGCGGCAAACGGCTCCCGCTGGCCGCGGTCACCGGCGTCGGAGTCCGCGCCGGACGCACCCGCCGCGGCGTGCTCAGCGCGCTGCAGGCCGCGCAGCTGGGCGACCTCGCCGAACGAGGCGTTTCGCTCGCGCTGCTGCACGCGTCCGAGGGCGCGATCTACGGCCGCTACGGCTACGGCGTCACGACCCTCGCGAACCAGGTCGTGGTGAAGAAGCACCGGGCGCAATTGCGCCCCGACGTGCCCGCCGGGGGAGAAGTCACCGTGCTCGGCATCGACGAGGCCGCGCCGCGATGGCCGGAACTCTATGCCGCGACCGCAACCGGCCACGTCGGCGCGATGACCCGGCCGGAGATCTACTGGCCGGGGTTCGAAGGGCACCTGCGCCGCCGCGCGAAGCTCGTCCAGACCGCCGTGCACCGCGGCCAGGACGGCACCGACGGCTACGTGATCTACCACGTCGAAGAAGGTGCCGCGCACGACAACGGCAAGCTGCAGGTGGTGGAGTTCAGCTACGCCAACCCGGCAGCGTTCGCCGGGCTGTGGCGGTTCCTGCTTTCGGTCGACCTGGTCGACGAGATCGTGCTCCCGATGCGCCCGCTCGGCGAACCGCACGCGCTGCTGTTCACCGACCCCCGAATGGCGAAAACCGAAAGCATCGACGACGAGAGCTGGCTCCGGCTGGTCGACGTGCCCGTCGCGCTCGCCGCCCGCACCTACGGAGCGGCCGAACCCGTCGTCATCGAGGTGGCCGACCGGTCGCTGCCCGCCAACGACGGCCGCTACCTCGTCGGACCCGACGGCGCCTCCCGCACCGACGCGGAACCCGCGCTGCGGCTCTCCGCGGACACCCTCGCCATGCTCTACTTCGGAACGTGGCGAGCCTCAGCGCTTGCGGACACCGGCCGGATCGAGGTGCTCGACCCGGCCGCGCCCGAAGCCGCCGACGTTCTCTTCGGCACGCGCGAATCGGTGTGGTGCGGTACGTTCTTCTGACCGTTGACCAGACGTTTCGCGCAGAGGAACGGGGTTTGATGCGCGCCGTGCGGGTGCTGTTGTTGTGCGGCATGGGAATGCTCGCCGCCGCGGGCTGCGACAGCGGCACACCCCCGCCCCCGGCCCGCACCGTCACCGTCACGCCGGACAGCCCCGCCGAGCCGGGCGTCGCGTCGTCCTCGGCGGCGGCGCCCAGCTCTTCCTCCGCGATGCGCGTGTTCGACTCCCGGGTGATGGCCACGGCCGTCACCCGGCTCCTCACCACCGACTACAAACTCGCGAACGTCGGCGCGGTGTCCTGCCCGGACCGGCAGCCCGTCGCCGACGGCTCGCGCTTCCAGTGCACTGTGGACATCGCGGGCACGACGAAACACGTCCCCATCACGGTGACCGGCGCGGACGGCAAGTACCGCGTCGACCCGCCCCAGTGACTCGGCCGCGTTAAATCCGATAGCCGCGCGGCCGCGGAAATTGGTTGAATCGGGACATGAGCGACTACGTGGTACGCCAGATCACCGACGACGAAAGCCGCGCGACTTTCGACCTCCTGGTGCGGTCCCTGCACGGAAACCCGCCCTCGGACGAGCGCTGGGCCCGGGTCGGCGATTCCTGGAAGGCCGACGGCCGCACCGGGGCGTTCCACGACGGCGAACCCATCGGCATCGCCAGCTCCTTCGCCACCCAGCTCGCCGTCCCCGGCGGCGCCACCGTGCCGATGGCCGCGGTCGACGGCGTCGGCGTCCGCGCCGACTGGACCCGCCGCGGCGTGCTCACCGCGATGATGGACCGGCAACTGCACGACTTCGTCCAGCGCGGCCACGTCGTCGCCGCGCTGCACGCGAGCGAAGCGCTGATCTACGGCCGCTTCGGCTACGGCGTCGCGACCCGCATGGCCACCCTGCAGGTCAAGCAACCGGCCCCGCTGCGCGAAACCGTCGCCGCCCCCGGCCGCGTCCGGCTGCTCTCCGCCGACGACGCGATCGCGACGATTCCCTCGCTGTACCAACGGATCGACACCGGCCGCCCCGGCCGGATCGCCCGCCCGGAACTCTGGTGGCCGATCGCGTTCAACTGGCATCTCCACCCCGACGGCGGCAACCACCGCGTCGCCGTCCACAGTGGACCGGACGGCGACGACGGCTTCGCCGTCTTCCACGTCGTGCCGCAGAACAGCTACCTCGACCCGGAACGCGGCGCCGCGCTCGAAGTCCACGAACTGCACGCGGCGACGCCGGAAGCACTGGCCGGACTGTGGCGGTTCCTGCTGTCGGTCGACCTGATCGAGGTCGTGCACGCGCGCTGCCGTCCGGTGGACGACCCGGTGGGCCTGCTGCTCGTCGACCCGCGCCGGACGCACACCGTCGGCGTCGACGACGAACTGTGGCTGCGGTTGATCGACGTCCAGGCGGCGCTCGCGGCCCGCGCGTACGGCACCGCGGAACCCGTTGTGCTGGAAGTGAACGACCGGATGCTGCCGGACAACCGCGGCCGGTACCGGGTCAGCAGCAACAGGGTCGAGCGCACCGACGCCGACGCCGATCTGCAGCTGGACGTGGACACCCTCGCGATGCTGTACCTCGGTGCCTGGGAAGCCGCGCCGCTCGCGTTGTCCGGCCGGATCACCGGCGCGACCGCGGAAACCCTCGCCCGGGTGGACGCGCTGTTCCGGACCGGGACACAACCCTGGACCGGCACGCACTTCTGACCGTCAGGGAGGGTTCCGCCGCGGGCTGGAACCCTCCCTGGCAAGTCAAGCTCCGGGCAGCGCCGCCAGCAGGCGCTCCACCGAACGGCCCAGGTTCCACCGCTCGGCCAGTTCCGCCACCCGATCCGGATCGGCGGGCGCGGACGGCACCGCGTCCGGCCCGGACTGCACCACCGGCGCGTCCACCGCGACCCGCACCACGGTCGGTGCGACAGCCAGGTAATCTGCGGCGTCGGACAGCCGCAGCCGGGTCTTCAACGGCACCCGCGAATCCCCAGCCGAGGCCGCGGCGACGAGTTCCTTCAGCGAACCGAACTGGGTGATCAGCTTCGCCGCGGTCTTCTCGCCGATCCCCGCCACACCCGGCAGCCCGTCCGACGGGTCGCCGCGCAACGCGGCCATGTCCGCGTACGCGGGCCCGGCGTGCTCGGCCGGAACGCCGTACTTCTCGGCGATTTCTCGCTGCCCCAGCACTTCCGCCTTCGCCCAGCCCTTCCCGACGTACACCACCGACGTCGGCGTCGGCTGCTCGCGCACCAGCTGGAACAGGTCCCGGTCGCCGGTGATCACCTCGACCGGCGCGTCCTTCTCCCGCGTCGCGAGCGCGCCGATCACGTCGTCCGCCTCGTAGCCGTCCGCCTCCGCGACGGCGAACCCGAACGCCTCCAGCACTTCCAGGATGATCGGCACCTGCGGGGTCAGCGTGTCGGGCACCTCCTCGACGTCCGCCCCGCCGTCCCCGGGCTCCGCGACCCGGTGCGCCTTGTAGCTCGGCAGCAGATCGGTGCGGAACTTCGGCCGCCAGTCCGCGTCGAGACAGGCGACCAGCCGCGACGGACGGCGGTCGGTCAGGATGCGCGCGATCGTGTCGGTGAACCCGCGCACGGCGTTGACCGGCGTCCCGTCGGGCGCGGTCATCGAATCGGGCAGCGCGTAGAACGAGCGGAAGTAGAGGCTCGCGGAATCGAGGAGGGCGAGTGGTCCGGTCACCCGCACAGCCTGCCACGTCCGGCCCGGATCGACCCGAAAGCGGCGCCGGGCGCGTCCGCTCCCGCGAAGGCAGAAGCCCGTGAAGGACTCCTTGAGGGAATCAGATTCCCCCAAGGAGTCCTAATGGGTTGTGTTCGGGTCTGGTTTGGC
>NZ_SDLS01000035.1:0-101114 GCF_004522315.1 Amycolatopsis sp. CFH S0740
CCTGAGACACACCTGTCCGTGAGGTCCTGAGACAGGACAGCCGGTTCTGACCGGAATCGCCACTCACGACGGCCGCGGAAGTCATTGCCGCAGCGGGTGGGATTGGCGGGTGCGGAAGTGTTCGCCGTGACCGCTGTGCTTGGCATGGTGAGGTCCCGGCGGTTGTGGTGTGGCGCGCGGAGGTTCGCGGTGGCTGTGGCGTGGCATGCGTAGGTTCGCGGTGGCTGTGGCGTGGCATGCGTAGGTTCGCGGTGGCTGTGGCGTGGCATGCGTAGGTTCGCGGTGGCTGTGGCGTGCTGGAGTTCCCGGCGGCGGTGGTGTGGCGCGCGGACGTTTCTGGCTGCCGTGGCGTGGCGCGCGGACGTTTCTGGCTGCGGTGGCGTGGCGCGCGGAAGTCTCCGGCAGCGGTGGTGCGGCGCGCGGACGTTTCCGGCGGTGGTGGTGCGGCGAGTGGAAGTCTCCGGCGGCTGCGGCGTCGCGTGGCGTGGCGTGCGGAAGTTCTCGGCAGCCGTCAGGTGCGGGCAGCGCGTTCGGCTGGGCGGGAAGCGAGCGGGCAGTTGCGGGAAAGAGCTCTCGGCGAGGGCGGAGGACTCGCAGGCCGGGACCAGCACGGAGCTTGTGCCCGGCTAAATGAAGCAGGCCTCGCGCCCGCAGGACAACCCTGACCCGTCCCGAACCCATTGCGGCACCCCGCATCCAGCCCATCACCGCCAGAAACACCTTGCCCCGCCAGGAAAACCCCGTGCAGCACGAAGCGGCGGGCCGCCCGGGATGCCTCCGGTGCGGCCCGCCGCCTCCCCCTTGCATCCGTCTGCTCGGCGCACTCGGGGTAGTGGAGTGTCCAGGCCAAAGCAGACGGGATGTCAGCCCGCCGCGCGGGTCACCACTGCGTTGCCGGTTCCGGTGCGGGCGCGGACTTTCAGCGCGACCGCGCCCTCCGGCGGCGTTTCCGAGACGTCCAGTTCGCTCGAAACCCGCCCGGCCGCCGACGCCAGTTCTACTTCCGCTCGCACTCCGCTCCGGATGCCGACGCGCACCTCGCCCGAGCCGGTGATCAGTTCGAGCGAACCGGACGCCGCGTCGGCCACCGAGAGGTCGCCGCTTCCGGTGCGGGCCATGACGTCGCCCTCGACCGCGCCCAGCCAGACGTTTCCGGTGCCGGTGCCGAGCGTCGCCGGTCCGGCGATCGACGCCGCTTCGACCGAGCCGCTTCCGCTGCGCAACTGCAGTCCGGCCAGGGTCGGGCCGAGTTTCACGGCTCCCGTTCCCGTCCGGATGGTGGCCGCGCCGTCCGCGCGTTCCAGCGACACTTCGCCGGACCCGGTGAGGATGTCCGCGCGGCCCGCAGCGCCGGTCACCGTGACGTCCGCCGAACCCGCGCGCACTTCGAGGTGCGACCCGGCCGGCGCGTGCACCGTCACCGCTACCGGGACGTTCCGCAGCTGCCACGCCTTCGCCGCTCGCACGACGACCCGGTTGCCCGTCTTCTCGATCCGCGCCTGGCGCACCGCGTCGGCGACCGAGAACTCCGGCACGCCGCCGAACTGGTCGCCGAACTTCTCGCCGACCCACGACAGCAGGCTGCTGACCCCGTTCACCCACGACGGCTGATCGCCCGCGTCGTGCTGCAACCGCACCGTCACCCCGGACTCCCGCCCGAGCACGACCTCGACCCGTCCGATCGTGACGCCCAGGTCCAGTTCGACCGGACCGTCCGCCTCGAAGTCCTGCAGTCGCACGTACGGACCCGGTTCCGCGCTGTCGGAACTCGCCGAAGCGTCGTCCGCGGAACTGTCCGAAGTGGACGCAGTCTCGCCCGTGGGGGCAGCAGATTCGCTGGCGGCCTCCGCAGCGCCGTCGCCCGCTGGACTGTCCGAAGTGGACGCAGCCTCGCCCGCCGGAGCAGCAGATTCGCTGGCCGCCTCCGAAGCGCCGTCGCCCGCCGAGCTGTCCGAAGCGGACGCAGTTTCGCCCGCGGGAGCGGCAGATTCGGCGGATGTCGTCGAAGCAGCGTCGGCGCTGGCCGCTTGCCCCGTCCCGAAGCCAGGTTCCCCAACCCGGTCTTCGGTGTTCTTCCCCTGGTCTTCCCGGTTTTCGCCCATGGTGGTGCCCCCTTCTAGCCTTCGACCCAGCCGTGCAGCTTGGTCTCGGTGCGGCCCCCGCCGCTGCTGCTGTCGTGCCAGCGCTGGTGCCGTTGCTGGTGCTGCTGCGCCTGGCCGAGCGCCCCCTGCACGGCCTGCGCCACGAACGTGTTCAGCGAAACCCCCTGCGCGGCGGCCGCCTGTTCGGCCTGGCCCTTGATCTGCTCGACCAGCCGCAGCGTGATCCGCGAGATGTCGCCGCCGTCGATCGGCGGGGCGGGCGGCGGCGGGGGAGGCGGGGGAGGCGCGGACGAAGAACGGTCCTCGCCGCCAGTCACGACCACGCGCACGTCCCGGCCGTCGAGCCGGACGTCCACGACCTGGCCGGGCAGCGCGGCGGTCACCTCGGCCGCCAGGTCGGCCAGCGCGTTCATCAGCGTCAGCCGGACCGCCGGCTCCAGAGCAGACGACAGCAGTGCGGCCGCCCGCCGGGTCTGCTCGTCCCCGGCGGAGGCCGTGTTCGCGAGGTCTTCGCGAAGGTTCGCGATATACGGCGTCAAGTCCATGACACCACTATGGCGTCACCAATGACGTCACGTCAAGGCGCGGTGATGTCACCCGTGCCGCCGGGTTAGGCTGGCGGAGCCGACATGAGGGGAGCGAGACCGGTGCCGCCCAAGGTGCAGCTGATCGCGAAAACCGAGTTCTTCCCGCCCGAGGACGTGCCCTGGTCCACCGACGCCGACGGAGGCGAAGCGCTCGCCGAGTTCGCCGGGCGCGCCTGCTACCAGTCCTGGGAGAAGCCGAATCCCGCGACCGCGACCAACGCCGGGTACCTCGAGCACGTCATCGACGTCGGCCACCTGGCCGTGCTGGAGCACGGGTCGGTCACCTTCTACCTGTCCGGGATCTCCCGCTCGCTCACCCACGAACTGATCCGGCACCGGCATTTCTCCTACTCCCAGCTCTCCCGGCGCTACGTTCCCGAGCGCGACGCCGAGTTCGTCGAGCCGGACGTCATCGCCGAAGACCCGGTGCTGCACGAGAAATTCGTCAAGGCCACGCAGGCCAGCGCGGCCGCGTACGACGAGCTGCTCGCCGGGCTGGAGGAGAAGTTCGCGGACACGCCCAGCGCCACCCTGCGCCGCAAGCAAGCGCGCCAGGCGGCCCGCGCCGTGTTGCCGAACGCGACCGAAACCCGCATCGTCGTCACCGGAAACTACCGAGCCTGGCGGCATTTCATCGCGATGCGCGCCACCGAGCACGCGGACGTCGAGATCCGTTCGCTGGCCATCGAATGCCTGCGGCAGCTGCACAAGGCGGCGGCCAACGTGTTCGCCGACTTCACGATTTCGACCCTGCCCGACGGCACCGAGATCGCCTCGAGCCCGAAAGTGCTGGAAGGCTGACAACGCACTGATGAAACACCTGACGATCGACCTCCGCCCCGGCCCCTACTCGGTCGTGCGGCTGCCCGCCGACGCCGCCGTTCCCGCCGAACTGCTCGAACCCGGCGAGCCCGCGCTCGTGTCGGTCACCCGCACGCCCGACGAGCTGTCGGTGATCTGCCCGACCGGCCGTGAGCCCGAAGGCGGCACCATCGAGGACGGCTGGCGGCTGTTCACCGTGCGCGGGCCGCTGGAATTCACCCTCACCGGCATCATCTCCGCGCTCGCCTCGGAGCTGGCGGCGGCGGGTGTCGCGCTGTTCTCGCTGTCCACCTTCGACACCGATCACATCCTCGTGCGCTCGGACGACCTCGACCGCGCCGTGGCGGCGTTCCGCGACGCCGGGCACGAAGTGCTCCTGCCTGCCTGACGAAAGTCCGTGAAGGGCTCCTTGAAGGAATCTGATTCCCTCAAGGAGCCCTTCACGGACCGTCCCGCCGCGCCCGACGCGCGATGCCGACGTCTGCGAGGGCGGGCGCGGCGTGGCGCAGCACACCCTTGCCCCGCAAAGTTCGGCATGCCTAAACTTCGAGTTGGGGCGACCGATACCAGGGAGTGGCGCACATGGCGGTGGCGGAAGCGGCACGTCCGCGCGGCGTGGCCCGGCTGCGCGCCGGCTGGGCGCTGCTCGGACCGGCGTTCGTCGCCGCGATCGCCTACGTCGACCCGGGCAACGTGGCGGCCAACGTCAGCGCCGGGGCGCGCTACGGCTACCTGCTGGTGTGGGTCATTGTCGCGGCGAACCTGATGGCTGTGCTGGTGCAGTACCTGTCGGCGAAGCTCGGTCTCGTCACCGGCCAGTCGCTGCCCGAGGCACTGCGCGACCGGCTGTCCGGCCGGGCGCGGCTCGCGTACTGGGCGCAGGCGGAGATCGTCGCGATCGCCACCGACCTGGCCGAGGTCGTCGGCGGCGCGATCGCGCTCAACCTCCTTTTCGGACTCCCGCTGGTCGCGGGCGGGCTCATCACCGGACTCGTGTCGCTGGTCCTGCTCGCGGTGCAGGACCGCGGCGGACAGCGCCCGTTCGAACGCGTCGTGACCGGCCTGCTGGTGGTGATCGCGGTCGGGTTCCTGGCGAGCTTGTTCGTCGAATCGCCGTCGGCCGCCGGGATCGCGAACGGCCTGATCCCTCGTTTCAGCGGCGGCGACAGCGTGCTGATCGCGGCCGCGATGCTGGGTGCGACGGTGATGCCGCACGCGGTGTACCTCCACTCCGGACTGGTCCGCGACCGGCACGGCAAACCGGAACCCGAACGGCGCAGGCGGCTGCTGCGGGCGACCCGCTACGACGTCGGGTTCGCGATGCTGCTCGCCGGCGCGGTGAACCTCGGCATGCTGCTCGTGGCCGCGACGAATCTCCAAGGCCAGCAAGGCGTTGACACCATCGAAGGCGCACACGGCGCGGTCGCCGCCGCGCTCGGGCCGGGGGTCGCGCTGCTGTTCGCGATCGGGCTGCTCGCGTCCGGGCTGGCGTCCACGTCGGTCGGCGCGTACGCGGGCGCGATGATCATGCAAGGCTTGCTGCGCAAGAGGATTCCGATCGTGGTGCGGCGGCTCGTCACGCTCACTCCGGCGATCGTCGTGCTGGCGCTGGGCGCCGATCCGAGTGCCGCGCTGGTGGTTTCGCAGGTGGTGCTGTCGTTCGGCATCCCGTTCGCGCTCGTGCCGCTGATCCGGCTCACCGCCGACCGCGGACTCATGGGCACGGACGTCAACCGCCGGACCACCACGGTGCTCGCCGCCGTCATCGCGGCGGTGATCATCCTGCTCAACGTCGTGCTGATCGTGCTCACCTTCACCGGCTGACGCCGTCCTAACCGGACGGAACCGGCAAGGCTGCCGGACGGTCGGACTAGCATCTGCGCGAAGCCGACCGAGGAGCCCGACCCCGTGACCGACGAACAGACCCGCCCGCACGACCCGAACCGCACGGCCCCCGCCGGCCGCGTGGTGGCCGGCCGCTACCTGCTGCTCGGCGAACTGGGCCGCGGCGGCATGGGCATCGTGTGGCGCGCGCAGGACCAGGTGATCGGGCGGCAGGTCGCGATCAAGGAGCTGCGGCTGCCCGAAGCAGAAGGCGCCGCGGTGTTCTCGGAGCGGATCCTGCGCGAAGTGCGCGCGGGCGGGCGGCTCAACGACCCGGCCGTCGTCACGGTCTACGACGTGGTCACCGACCAGGGCACCACCTGGATCGTGATGGAACTGGTCGAGGCGCCCACGCTCGCCGACCTGGTGCGCACGCACGGCCCGATGCCCGAGCAGCAGGCGGCGGTGATCGGGGAGCGGGTGCTGTCGGCGCTGCAGGCCGCGCACGCCGCCGGGATCGTGCACCGCGACGTCAAGCCGGCCAACATCATGGTCGCGCCGGACGGCCGGGTGAAGCTCACCGACTTCGGCATCGCGCACGCCATCGACGACCCGCGGCTCACCACGAGCGGGATGATCGTCGGCTCGCCCGCGTTCATGGCCCCGGAGCGGGTCGAGGGCCGCGAAGCGATGCCGGAATCGGACCTGTGGTCGCTCGGCGCGACGCTGTACTTCGCGGTCGAGGGGATCGTCGCGTTCGAACGGCCCACCACGGCCGCCACGTTGCACGCGATCATGACCGAAGTGCCGTACCTGACCCGCGTGCAGGGGCCGCTCGGCGCGGTCATCCTCGGCCTGCTGGTGGCGAACCCGGAAGCCCGGCTCACCGCGGCGCAGGCGCGGGCGCAGCTCGCCCACGCCACCGGTCCGCAGCAGCGTCCGGCCACCGCGGTGATGCCGCAGCAGGAGACCCGCGTCGGCGGGCAGCCGACCCGGCTGGCGGCGAAGCCGGACGGCAAGAGCAGGCGCGGCCTGTGGGCGGGCGCTGTTGCGGTGCTGGTGATCGCCGCGCTGGTCGGCGGGTTCTTCCTCGGCAAACCGGTGTGGTCGCCGAAGAAGGACGAGCAGCAGGCCGAGACGGTCACCTACGGTCCGGACGGCTATCTCAAAGCCAAGTTCTCCTCGTACGAGATCTGCTACAACGCGGTCGTCCAGCCGGGCGTGGTGATCAGCTCGGACAACAACGTCGACTGCAAGAAGAACCACACGCTCGAGGTCTACGACGCGGCCGACCCGCTGCCGCTGGAGAACTGGAGCAACGACGACGCGACGGTCGCCCCGTATCCCGGCCTGGAGGACATCAGCCGGGCCGCCGAGGCCCGCTGCGCGGCGACGTTCCACTCCTCGGTGGTGCCGCAGCAGCAGCGCGCCGGGCTGTCGTACCGGGCGATCGTGCCGACCCAGCAGGGGTGGCAGGTCCAGCCGGACAGCGACAGCAGCAGCGGCCCGAACCGCAAGATCTACTGCGTCCTGTCGCGGGCCAACAACGACCAGATCCCGGCGCAGATCACCGCCAAGGTCAAGTAGCCGCGCGAGAAGTTCCGCCGCGAGCGGCGCGGCGGCGGAAATTCTCCGAAGTTGCCGGTGGCACACCAGGTCGAGGCCGGGTTCGGCGCTCCGACGAGGTACCGTCGTGGCCATGTCCACCTCACCTGCCGCCGCGCCCGGACGTCCGTTCGGCCGCGTGCTCACCGCGATGGCGACCCCCTTCGACCGAGCCGGGGCGCTGGACGTGAAGCGGGCCCAGGAACTGGCCGAGTACCTCGTGGACCTCGGCAACGACGGCCTCGTCGTCAACGGCACCACCGGCGAGAGCCCGACCACCTCCGACGAGGAGAAGGCCGCCCTGGTCCGCGCCGTCGTCGAGGCGGTCGGCGACCGCGCGACCGTCGTCGCGGGGGCGGGCACCAACAACACCGCGCACAGCATCGAGCAGGCGCAAGCCGCCGCCGAGGCGGGCGCGCACGGCCTGCTCGTCGTCACGCCCTACTACTCGCGGCCGAGCCAGGCCGGGCTGTACGCGCACTTCACGACGGTCGCCGACTCGACCGAGCTGCCGGTCATGCTCTACGACATCCCGCCGCGCTCGATCGTGCCGATCGAGGTCGACACGCTGCAGCGGCTGGCCGAGCACCCGCGGATCGTCGCGGTCAAGGACGCGAAGGGCGACCTGATCGCCGGCTCCGAGGTCATCGCGAACACCCACCTCGCCTACTACTCCGGCGACGACGGCCTGAACCTGCCGTGGCTGTCGGTCGGCGCGGTCGGCGTGGTCAGCGTGATCGGGCACGTCGTGGCGGGCCGGATCCGCGCGATGATCGAGGCCTACGAGGCAGGCGACACGTCCACCGCGCGCACGAACCACCGCGCGATGCTGCCGGTGCTGCGGGCGATGTCGCGGGTCGGCGGCGTGGCGTTCAGCAAGGCTTCGCTGCGGCTGCGCGGGTTCGACATCGGCGACCCGCGGCTGCCGATCGTCGCCCCGTTCGACGACCAGTTCGAGCAGATCGCGGCCGATCTCGCCCAGGGCGGCGTGCCGCTGGAGGACAGCGCGGCCTCGGACTGGCATGGTGCACGGGTGGCACAAGCAGATTCGCAGGCGGCCTACACCGCCCCCACCTCGCACACCAGCGTTGGGACAATGCCCCGGTGACCTCACTTCCCGCCGGACCCGGCCCGACGCACCTCCCGCCCGCCCTTCCCGAGGGAGCCCTGCGCGTCGTCGCGCTCGGCGGCATCGGCGAGGTCGGGCGCAACATGACCGTCTTCGAATACGACGGCAGGCTCCTGATCGTCGACTGCGGCGTCCTCTTCCCCGAGGACGACCAGCCGGGCGTCGACCTGATCCTGCCGGACTTCCGCGCGATCGAGGACCGGCTCGACGACATCGACGGCCTCGTGCTCACCCACGGGCACGAGGACCACATCGGTGCCGTCCCGTTCCTGCTCCGGCTGCGCCCGGACGTCCCGATCTACGGTTCGCGCTTCACCAACGCGCTGCTCGCGGCCAAGGCCAAGGAGCACCGCCAGCGGCCGAAGCTGATCGAGGTGCGCGAGGGGGAGAAGCGCAAGGTCGGCGCGTTCGACCTCGAGTTCTTCGCGGTGAACCACTCGATCCCGGACGCGCTCGCGGTCGCCATCCGCACGCCGGCCGGCGTCGTGCTGCACACCGGCGACATCAAGCTCGACCAATTGCCGCTCGACGGCAGGCTCACCGACCTCGCGGGCTTCTCGCGGCTCGGCGACGAGGGCGTGGACCTGTTCTGCGTGGACTCGACCAACGCCGAGGTGCCCGGGTTCGTCATGCCCGAGCGCGACATCGGCCCGGTGCTCGACGACGTCGTCCGGCGCGTGGACCAGCGCGTCATCGTCGCCTGCTTCGCGAGCCACGTGCACCGCGTGCAGCAGGTGCTGGACGCCGCCGTCCGGCACGGCCGCCGGGTGGCGTTCGTGGGCCGGTCGATGGTCCGGAACATGGGCATCGCGGCCGAACTGGGCCTGCTGAACGTGCCGGAAGGCCTGCTCGTGGACCTGGACCAGGCGAGCAACCTGCCCGAGAGCAAGGTGCTGTTCGTGTCGACCGGTTCGCAGGGCGAGCCGCTGTCGGCGCTGTCGCGGATGGCCCGCGGCGAGCACCGGCAGATCTCCATCCGCGCGGGCGACACCGTCGTGCTGGCCAGCTCGATGATCCCGGGCAACGAGACCGCGGTGTTCGGCGTCGTGAACGGCCTGACCCGGCTCGGCGCGAACGTCGTGCACCAGGGCAACGCGAAGGTGCACGTGTCCGGCCACGCGTCCGCGGGCGAGCTGCTGTACCTGTACAACGCGGTCCGGCCGAGCAACGTCATGCCGGTGCACGGCGAGTGGAAACACTTGCGCGCCAACGGAGAGCTCGCGATCCGCACCGGCGTCGCGCCGGACAACGTGGTGATCGCCGAGGACGGCGTGGTCGTGGACCTGGTCGACGGCAAGGCCTCGCGCACCGGCCGCGTCGAGGTCGGGCACGTGTACGTGGACGGGCTGTCCGTCGGCGACGTCGGCGAGTCGACCCTGTCCGACCGGCTGGTGCTCGGCGAGGGCGGGTTCATCGCGATCACCGTGGTGATCGACTCGAACACCGGCCGCGCGGTCAGCAGCCCGACGATCTCCGGCCGCGGCTTCTCCGACGACCCGAAGGCCCTGCACGCCGTCGTGCCGCTCGTGGAGATGGAGCTGGCGCGGACCGAAGCCGAGGGCATCACCGACACCCACCGCATCGCGCAGGCCGTGCGCCGGGTCGTCGGCCGGTGGGTCGCCGACACCTACCGCAGGCGGCCGATGATCGTGCCGACGGTCATCCCGGTCTGATTCAGCGCCGCGCGCCCGCCAGCAGCAACGCCATCACGACGATCGCTGCCTGGCGGGCGAGCGCGTTGCGGGCTCTGCGCTGTTCGGCCCGGCTCGGTCGGTGGTCCATGAGATCCCCCAGGTGTCTCGTGCGGCTCGCTCCAGTGTGGCGGGCCCGCGGATAGGACACATCCCGCGCGAGGTTGGTTCCCGTCTCCGTCCGGAGAGGGAGTCAGGCGACTTCGGCGGTTTGTCGTTGGACCAGGTAGGCGCCGCCGAGCAGCAGCGCGGCGCCGACCGCTTGCGGCCAGGCGAGGGCTTCGCCGAGCAACGCCCACGCGAACGCCGCGGCCGCGACGGGTTCGAGCAGCCCGACCACGCTCGCCACCGAGGCGGGTAGGTGGCGCAGCGCGGAGATCCCCGCGACGTACGGGATCGCCGTCGAGAGGATCACCAGGCCGAGCAGCAGCAGCCACAGCGGCGGGGTCCACGCTCCGAAGGGGACGGTCTGGCCCGCCATCCCCAGCGGCAGCGTCCATGGCGGCGCGGCGACGCTCACGAGCACCCCGCCGATCACCATGCCCCAGGTGACCAGCCCGAGCGGTTCGCGGTCGGCCACCGCGCGTTCGCCGAGCAGGAAGTACCCGGCCGAACAGAGCGCCGCGCCGAGGCCGGCCAGCAGCCCGATCGCGTCGAGCCGCAGCCCTTGCCAGACCTGCGCGACCAGCGCCAGTCCGACCATCGCGACCGCCATCCCGAACCACAGCATGCGCGGCAGCCGCTTCTTGCGCACCACGCGCACCCACAACGCGATCAGCACCGGCGACAGGAACTCCAGCAGGATCGCGATGCCGACCGGGATCCGTTGCGCGGCAATGAAATACAGCAGCTGCGTACCGGCCACGCCGAGCGCCCCGTACGCCAGCAGCATCGGCCATTCCCCGCGCCGGACGCGCAACGTGTGCGGCGCGAACAGCGCGGTGCCGATCAGCAGCAGGACCCCCGCCGTCCCGATCCGCAGCACCGCCACCTGTTCCGGCGTCATGCCCGCGCCCATGACCGGTTTCGCGAGCGTCCCGGAGGTGCTGAAGAAGACCGCGGCGAGCAGGACGAGCGACAGCCCGCGGCCGCGGTGGATCACCCGGGGTTGTTCCAGGACGGGGAGTTCGGTGGTCACGCGCGCGACATTACGGAGCGGGACGACCGAGCGAAACTGAGTTATTCCCCGGTTTTACTAATCCGACCAAAAGTAGGCCGACCCCGACCGCGGCACGTAACCGTTGCTACGAAAGCCATTCGGCCGTGGCTGTGGTCGGATTAGTAATGATCGGCACAGTCAGGCCCGTCGCGACGTGTGTCGTGATGGTCGCCAGCCGCCGTCCCTGAATCCGCAGTGCCTGCAGTGCGGTGGCATCCGGCGCCGCGGATTTGCGCGAGACGAACGAGCCGCCGTACGGGTTGCCGGACTCCATGAGGTGCGGGTCGGCGTAGCCGAGGGGGAGGACGATCGCGCCCCAGTGGTAGAAGATGTTGTTGATGGCCAGCACGGTCGCTTCGAGGCCGCCGTGCGCGGTGGACGCCGAGGTGAACGACGTCGCCACCTTGTCGGCCAGTTTTCCTTGCGCCCACAGGCCGCCCGTGGTGTCCACAAAGGACTTCAGCTGCGCGGCGGGCCCGCCGAACCGGGTCGGGCTGCCGAGCGCGAGCCCGTCCGCCCACTCGAGATCGGCCAGGGTGGCGAGTTCGTGGTGCGGCCCGGAATCGACCCAAGCCTGCCAGCGCCGGTTGCTCGCGATCGCTTCCGGCGGCGCGGTCTCGGCCACGGTGCGGACGCGGACCTCCGCCCCGGCTTCGCCCGCCCCCTCGGCGAGCGCGCCGGCGAGGGCAGCGGTGTTCCCGGTGGCGCTGTAGTAAACGACCAGAATGCGGGTGCTCACACCTCGCGACCCTAGCCGGGCTCAGCGAGGCGTCCCACGATCCGGACTCAGCGCTGCGGCTTCCAGGGACTGACCGTGTCGGTCGGCCGGGTCGGATCGTAGAAGCGCGGACGGATGGGTTCGTGGCGGCGCAACGGAACCAGGCCGTCCGTGATGGCCTGCATGATCTTGGCGTGCGCGCGAACGCCCGCGCCCGGTCGCTCCGGCTCGACGTCGGAGAGGTCCACCGGCGCGCCGAAATGCACCTTGAACCGGGGCCGCCGCAACGGCGCGCTCAACCCGGACTTCGCCAGCGGCAGCAGGTCCGCGGGCCCGTTCACGGTCTCCGTGCCCCAGTAGACGGCCTCGTGCGCGCCCCACTGACTGATCGGGATCACCGGCACGCCCGCGGCGAGCGCGAGCCGCGCCGCCCCGGTCTTGCCGCGCTCCGGCCACAGCCCCGGGTCGTGGCTGATCCGTCCCTCGGGATAAACGACGATCGGCTCGCGAGTGGTCCGCAACGCCTCCGCGGCTTCGGCGAACTGCCCGATCGCGGTCGCCGCCTTGGCCCGGTCGACGCGCAAATGCCCGCTGACCTTGAGCGCGGGCCCGATCACCGGCGCGTCGAGAATCCCGCCGGCGAGCATGAACCGGGGATTGATGCCGATCCGCTTGCACGCCGCCATGAGCACGAAGGCGTCGAACACGCCGATGTGATTGGCCGCCATGAGCAACGGCTTCCCCCGGAGCTCCCGCGGCACCGCCCCGGTGACCGTGAGCCGCCCGACGAGATTCACCAGCCCTCGGTCGAGGTTGAGCATCGTCCGCCAGATCGCGGGGGCACGGCGCGGAGCCTCGTCCTGTTGGAGCGCGAACATGAGCAGAGCATTTCACGGGCGGAGCCACCTGCGGCAACGCGGTTCTCGGTGCGGTGGGGGCGGTGTGGGCTTTGGATGCTGTTGTAGCTGCTCAGGGTGCGTGCGGAGGGGCTTGGTTCGTGGTCAGTAGTCCCATTCCCAGCCGGGGCTGCCGTTCAGGAACCCGTTGGCGGCGGTGAGCAGGAGCGTGCCGTGCGGATTGGGGGTGTCGACCACGAGCTGACCCGTGTACTTGCTGCTGGGCGCGAACTGGAACGGGAGCTCCTTGACCCGCCATTTGCAAGGACTGTTGTACTCGGCCTGGTTGGTGAAGCCGTCCTCGCCGCGGGTCGAGAACCGGGTCTCGTTGAGCACGTCATTGCCGAAGGCGTAGATGTCGGACGGGTCGCCGCCGGCGGCGGGCATCTGGACGGTGAAGTCGAGCACCAGCGTGTGCATGCCCGGCTTGCGCGTCCCGGGCCGGTCGCAGGCCGGGTCGACGGTGATTTTGGTCAGCCACGCGGTGATGCGCGGTTCGCCGGTGCCGGGGTCGCGGGTGCCCCAGACCTGCCCGACGGATTTCTTCAAGTAGGTATCCGCTGCCATCGCGCTGGTGGTCGGCACCGCCGCGACGCTCGCGGGCGCAGGGGAGTCGGCCGCGGGGGACGACGCTGGGACGGAAGCCGCCGGACGGGAAGCCGGCGGAGCGGGAGACGCTGGAGCGGGCGCATTGTTGCCGCACGCGGAGAGCAGCACTGTCAGCGTCGCCGTGCCGAGGGCGAGGCCGAAGAGAGTCCGGATGGTCATGCTTGCTCCAAGCCCGGTCGAAGAGTGCTTCGATGGGTCGCGTTGATCACGCGAGGTGTTACGGCACGAATGTCCGGAAGGAGAGCGGCCGCGCACCAGGATTCATGGGCGGGGATTGAGCGGTTGTCGCTGGTCAGGAAACCTCAGCCGGTCGCAGCTCAGTGGAATCCGAATACCCGGACTCCAGCCACCTCGTGCAGCCCGACACCGTCGCCCCGTCGACGTCCCGGGTCTGCAGCAACATCCCGGTCTCCGAATCGACCACCAGCTGCCGCGTCCCAGCCCGCGCCGAATCCGGGACACTCACCACAACCCCCGGCACCTCGGCGTCCTCCAAGACCAGCCCGGGCTGCTCCGCCAACCACAAGAGCAGCAACCGCTGCAGTTCGAGCGTCACCACCTGCGTAAGCCACACAGTGCTGAAAGCCTTGACCACCCCAGCCGGACTGATCCGCCGCCGCAGCTCGGCGCTCACCGACGGCAGATCCCGGCCCACCAGGAAATCGCCCATCAACCCGCCCGCCGGAAAGTAGCCGCTAGGCCGCACAGGCATCCCATCCTGCGTCACCAGCAACCGCCCCGAACCGTCCGCGGCGATCCAGTCCTCGCGCTCGAAGAACCGAGTGCTCGCCGACAGAACCCGCCCCGAAGTGGTTCGGTCCGTGTGCCCGGCCCAGCCGGACTTGCGGAGATAGTGGTACCGCCCCGTACCCCGAGGTGCCGCAGCGAAAACGGTCCGTTTGGCAAGCAGGCGCACGGTCTCGGCAGGGCTGGGGACGGAGGGACCTCGCCTTCCCAGGAGACCCCCGATGCTTCCACAAGATCCACTGTGATCCGGGACGATTGTTTCGGGTGCGCTGCGAGTGGCACATGTGACTATCGGTCCTCGCCCGTTACCGTGGAGGCATGGCTGGGTCGGCGACGAGAAAGCGGAGCACTGCGGGAAGCGGCGGGAAGGCACCGGCGCGTAGTTCGCGTACGCCGGCGAAGTCTCGGGCCGCCGCGTCGAGCAGGTCGTCGAAAGGCCGTTCGACCAGGGGGAGTTCCCGGCCGCGGACGTCCAGTGCCCGGCGTCCGGCACCCCGGCGCAAGAACGGCGCGTTCGGGCGCGGCGTGCGCAGCACCTGGAACCTCGTGGCCAAGGGCGTCGGTTCGCTGGCCCGCACGGTCGGGCGCACGCGGGAGCTCGAGGCCGAACACCGGCGCGACGGGCTTGCTCTCGGGTTGATCGCGCTGGCCATCGTCGCCGCGGTCGGCGTCTGGTGGCGGGCGGCCGGGCCGATCGGGGCCGGGGTCGAGATCGCCACGCGGACGGTGCTCGGCGCGGGAGCGGTGACGCTGCCGCTGGTGCTGCTCGTGGTCGCCGTCGCGTTGATGCGGTCCGAACCGAGTCCGGAAACCCGGCCGCGGATGGTGATCGGCACACTGTTGGTCGTGCTGTCCGTGCTCGGGATGCTGCACATCTTCACCGCGCTCCCGGACACCAACGACGGCCGCATGTACGCGGGCGGCATTCTCGGCGCGTTCTCCGGCGGGCTGCTCACCAAGGGCGTCACCACCTGGGTCGCGGTGCCGTTGCTGATCCTCGCGCTGCTGTTCGGCGTCCTCGTGTTCACCGGCACGCCGGTGCGCGACATCCCGCACCGCCTGCGCACCTGGGGCCTCGACGAGCACGAGCTGGCCGAATACGAGGCCGGTCAGCACGACGACGAGCCCGAACCCGAACCTGAGGCCGACCCGAAGTCCGTCCGGCTGCGCAAACCGTCGCGCCGCCGCCAGGCCAGTGCCGACAAGGACGGCGAGCAGCTCGACATCGACGCCGCGCTCGCCGAACCGGCCACGCCGATCCGGCCGCCGAAGCCGGTCGCGCCGCCCGCCGACGTGCCGGAGAAGAAGCCGAAAAAGGCTCCGGAACCCGCGCTGTCGGTCACCCGCACCGTCGAGGGCGACTACGCGCTTCCGCCGCCTGACCTGCTGAAGCTCGGCGACGCGCCGAAGTCCCGCAGCAAGGCCAACGACCAGATGATCGAGGCGATCACCGGCGTCCTCGACCAGTTCAACGTCGACGCGCAGGTCACCGGCTTCACCCGCGGCCCGACGGTCACCCGGTACGAGGTCGAGCTCGGCCCGGGCGTGAAGGTCGAGAAGATCACCGCGCTGACCAAGAACATCGCCTACGCGGTGGCCACCGACAACGTCCGCCTCCTGGCGCCGATCCCGGGCAAGTCCGCGGTCGGCATCGAGGTGCCCAACTCCGACCGCGAGATGGTGCGCCTCGGCGACGTGCTGCGCGCGCCGACCACGGTCAAGGACAACCACCCGATGCTGATCGGGCTCGGCAAGGACATCGAGGGCGAGTTCGTCACCGCGAACCTCACGAAGATGCCGCACTTGCTGGTGGCGGGTTCGACCGGTTCCGGTAAGTCGAGCTTCGTGAACTCGATGCTGGTGTCGCTGCTGGCCCGGTCGACGCCCGCGGAATGCCGGATGATCCTGATCGACCCGAAGATGGTCGAGCTGACCCCGTACGAGGGCATCCCGCACCTGATCACGCCCATCATCACGCAGCCGAAGAAGGCCGCCGCCGCGCTGGCCTGGCTCGTCGAGGAGATGGAGCAGCGCTACCAGGACATGCAGGCCAACCGGGTCAGGCACATCGACGACTTCAACGCCAAGGTCCGCTCCGGCGACATCACCGCGCCGCCGGGCAGCGAACGCGAGTACCAGCCGTACCCGTACATCATGGCGATCGTCGACGAGCTGGCCGACCTGATGATGACCGCCCCGCGCGACGTCGAGGACGCGATCGTCCGGATCACCCAGAAGGCCCGCGCCGCGGGCATCCACCTGGTGCTCGCGACGCAGCGGCCGTCGGTCGACGTCGTCACCGGCCTGATCAAGACCAACGTGCCGTCGCGGCTCGCGTTCGCCACGTCGTCGCTCACCGACTCGCGGGTCATCCTCGACCAGCCGGGCGCGGAGAAGCTGATCGGCATGGGCGACGCGCTCTACCTGCCGATGGGCGCCGGGAAACCGGTCCGCATCCAGGGCGCGTTCGTCGGCGACGAGGAGATCGCCGCGGTCGTCAACTTCGCCAAGGAACAGGCGCA
Source organism: Amycolatopsis sp. CFH S0740 (assembly GCF_004522315.1). Lineage (NCBI taxonomy): Bacteria > Bacillati > Actinomycetota > Actinomycetes > Pseudonocardiales > Pseudonocardiaceae > Amycolatopsis > Amycolatopsis sp. CFH S0740. The sequence goes on from NZ_SDLS01000035.1 coordinate 16,412, forward strand.
GCCGGACTACAACGAGGGCGTCACCAGCGCCAAGGCGGGCGAGAAGAAGGAGATCGACCCGGACATCGGCGACGACCTCGACGTCCTGCTGCAGGCCGCCGAACTGATCGTCACGTCGCAGTTCGGGTCGACCTCGATGCTGCAGCGCAAGCTCCGCGTCGGCTTCGCCAAGGCCGGCCGGCTGATGGACCTGCTGGAAAGCCGCGGCGTGGTCGGCCCGTCGGAGGGTTCGAAGGCCCGCGACGTGCTGATCAAGCCGGAGGAACTGGAGTCGGTGCTGTTCATGATCCGCGGCGGCTCCGACGCGGGCGGCTCGCCCGCCGGCGGCGAGGACGAAGAGTTCTGAGCCGCGCGTGCAACCCGGCGGCGCGTCCGGCCCGTCCACTGCGCATGGACCTCAAGAAGCTCGCACTGGGTATCGGGACGGCCGCCGCGCTGGCCGGGTGCGCGGGCGGAACGGCCGCCATCGCGCAGACACCGTCGCGCCCGCCGGCCGCTGATCCGGGCGGAAACGTGGCGCTGACGCCCGGCCAGGAGGTGCAGGTCGCCGGACGGGACCTGACCGTGCGCTACCGCCAGCTGGTCTCGGATTCGCGCTGCAAGCCGGGCAGGCAGTGCTTCGTGGCGGGGGAGGCCGTGGTGGCCCTGGTCCTGACCGAACCGGGCCGCGGCGAGCACACGTCCGTCCAGCTCCACACCGGCCGTCAGGGCCCGGACACGACCACATTCGCCGGGACGACGGTGAAGCTGGCCGCGGTGGACGGGTCGGGGAACCACATCCTTGTGCGGTTCTCCTGACGGCGCTCAGAACTCGAGCAGCATCCGCGAGTTCCCGAGGGTGTTCGGCTTGACGTAGGGCAGGTCGAGGAACTCCGCGACGCCCGGGTCCAGCGACCGCCGCATCTCCTCGTACACCTCGTGCGACACCGGGGCGCCGTCGATCTCGACGAAGCCGTGCCCGGAGAAGAACGACGTCTCGAACGTCAGCACGAACAGCCGCTTGAGCCCCAGCTCGCGGGCTTCTTCGACGAGCCTGCCGACCAGCGCGCGGCCGATCCCGCGGCCGCGCGCCGCTTTGTCGACCACCACGGTGCGCAGTTCGCCGATGTCCTCCCACAGCACGTGCAGCGCGGCCGCGCCCAGCACGTCGTCGGTGCCGTTCTCCTCGTCGGTCGCGACCCAGAACTCCTGCACCGCCTCGTAGAGCGTGACCAGATCTTTCTCGAGGAGCACGCGGCCCGCGTCGGAATCGACGAGGGCCTTGATCTTGCGGACGTCGGCGATCCGCGCGCGGCGGACGGACGGGGAGCGGGAATCGGGCACCTGGTCAAGATAACGACCGCGAGGACCGGCCGCGCCGAGCGGCTCCATCGGGGGACCCCGGATGCGTGACGCCGCGAGCCGTCACGTATAGCTAGTGAACGCACATGACCAGTAGTCGGCGGCCCGGCCCGCCGCCGGCCCCCGGGAGGAACCTGCATGTCCGGCACCACGGTGGCTGCCCCGGAACGGCCCGGCAAACCTCCCGCCGGGCCGAGCGCGCAAGCGCGGTTCCGGCCCGAGCTGCAGGGCGTGCGGGCGCTGGCCTCGGTGCTGGTCGTGGTCTACCACGTGTGGTTCGACCGGATCTCCGGCGGCGTCGACGTGTTCTTCCTCGTCTCCGGGTTCCTCATCACCGGGCAGCTCTACCGGGCGCTGCTGCGCGGCCGCATCGAGCTGCGCGCCACCTGGGCACGGATGATCAAACGGCTCTTCCCGGCCGCGATGACCGTGCTGCTCACCGTCGTGGTCGTCTCCCAGCTGCTGCTGCCGCAGGACCGCTGGTTCCAGACCATCCGCGAGGTCGTCGCCTCGGCGCTGTTCTACGAGAACTGGCAGCTCGCGGCCGATTCGGTGGACTACTTCGCCCAGCACAACAGCGCGAGCCTGGTACAGCACTTCTGGTCGCTGTCCATCCAAGGCCAGTTCTACGTGCTGTGGCCGCTGCTGTTCGTCGGCCTCGGCCTGCTCGTGCGCCGGCTCGGCTGGTCGCTGCGGCGCACGGTGAACCTGCTGCTGATCGTCCTGTTCGCCGCCTCGCTCGCGTACTCGGTGTACCTCACCGCCGACGACCAGCCGCTGGCCTACTTCCACGGCCTCACCCGGGTGTGGGAATTCGCGCTCGGCGGCCTGATGGCGATGTTCCTCGACCAGGTCACCCTGCCGCGCCTGCTGCGCATTGTGCTCGGCTGGGTCGGCGTCGCCGGGCTGGTGCTGTGCGGCGTGCTGCTCGAGGTCGACAGCGTGTTCCCCGGCTGGATCGCGCTGTGGCCGACCGTCTCGGCGGGCCTGGTGCTGGTCGCCGGGCAGACCGGCAGCGTGCTCGGCGCGGACCGCTGGCTCAGTTCGAAATTCCTCGGCTACGTCGGCAACCTCAGCTTCTCGCTGTACCTGTGGCACTGGCCGGTGCTGGTGTTCTACCTGATCGTCCGCGACCGGGTCGCGGTCGGCCTGCTCGGCGGCGCGTTCGTGGTCGGCGTGTCGTTCCTGCTCTCGATCCTGACCTACCACCTGATCGAAAACCCGATCCGGCTGTCGAAGATCGGCACCGCGAAACGCTGGGGCGCCTACCGGTTCGGCGTGCTCGCGCTGGCCCCGGTGCTCGTCGCGAGCGGCGTCTGGCAGGGCGTGAGCAGCGCGCGGGCGAACTACGAGATCGCCATCGGCGACCCGGACCACCCTGGCGCGGTCGCGCACGCGCCGGGCTTCGTCTACCGCGGCACGCCGTCGCCGTCGATCGTGCCGCCCACGGTGAAGCTGGCCGACGACTGGGCCCGCACGCCGCTGGACCAGTGCTCGATCTCGCCGCGCAACAAGGAACTGCAGATCTGCTCGGAGTTCCCGGAGGGGCCGCCGACGAAGCGGGTCGTGCTGGTCGGGGATTCGCACATCCAGCAGTTCCTCGCGTCTTTCCGGCCCGCGATCGTCTCCGACGGCTGGGAAGTCTCGACCATGCTGAAGGGCGCGTGCCCGTACTCGTCCGGCTCCGAGCTGATGCCCGGCGACCAGCCCTGCCTCGACTGGAACAAGGCCGTCACCGACGAACTGCTCGACACGCGCCCGGACGCGGTGATCATGCTCGGCACCATCAACTCAAAGCCGGGGCCGCACGAGACGACGCCGAAGGGCTTCGCCGACGTCTGGTCCACTTTGGACAAGGCGGGCATCCCGGTCGTGGCCGTGCGCGACAACCCGCGCTACACGTTCAACATGGCCAGCTGCGTCGCGCAGAAGAGCCCGGCCGACCCGTCGTGCTCGGTGCCGCGGTCCGCCGCGGTGGCCGCGACGCCGTCGTGGGAGCAGGTCGAGGACGTCCCGGACAACGTGACCTTCCTGGACTTCACCGACTACTACTGCGACCAGAAGCGCTGCCGCGCGGTCGTCGGGAACGTGCTGGTCTACATGGACGACAACCATCCGTCCGCGACCTTCAACACGACACTCGCGCCGATCGCGGTCAAACAGCTCAAACAGGCCCTGCGGTGGTGACCGCGCGCGGGGCGGGAAGGGACGAGTTCGGCGGCTAGCCGTCGCGGAGCGTCCCGGGTTGGGCACAATGGGGCGGCGGCGGGATCGCCGCACGGGCACCTGAGGGGGAGCTGGTCTTTTTGACGCGCGCAGGGTGGGACGCATTCCAGGCCGCACAGTCCGAGGCGGCGGCGGGCCGGACGGCCGCGCTGACCGGCCCGGACGGCGTCGGATGGCTGCTCGTCCCCGGCCAGGCGTGGCAGCGGCGGCTGCCGGACGGGAGCTGGCAGTACACGCAGCCGCCCGCGGATCCCGGCTACCGCGGCGCGGCCCGTCTCGTGCCGCCGCCCGCTCCCGGCACGCCCGCGCCGGGCTACGGCGCGCCGCAGCAGTACCCGGGCGGCCAGCCGGGCTACGCCGGTCCCGGCAACGGAGGTCCCCGGCCGCCGTATCCGGGTCCGCCGAGCAACCCGGGCGGTTTCGCCGCGCCGCAGGGCAATCCCGGCGGGTACGCGGGGCCGCCGCAGGGCTATCCCGGACCGCAGGGCGGCCCCGGCGGCTATCCCGGACCCGCCGCGCCGCCGCAAGGCAACGGATTCGGCGGCCCGCCGCCCGCTCCGCAGGGCTACCGCCCGCCGCCGCCCGGTTACCAGCCGCCGCAGGGCGGCCCGTGGTCCGGACAAGTGCCCGCGCAGCCGCCGTCCGCCGCGCCTCCGGGACCGCAGCCGCCAGCCGCGCCCGCGGGGCCTCCGCCGCTGCCCGCAGCCGGTCCTCCGGGATCGGTGCCGCCGGTCCCCGCGAGCGCCCCGAATCCGGCTCAGCCGCCGCAGATCCGGGTCGAGAGCCTCGGCCAGGCGGGGATGTTCGTCGCCGGGACGGAATCGATGGCCGAGTTCGTCACGCGCGCCACCCGGGTGGTCGCCTGGGCGGACGCCACCCGGCACGGCACCGCGAACGGCCCCGGCGAACCGCCGCCGCCCGAACCGGAACGGCCGGGTTCGGACGGCAACGGCAACAACGTGCTCGGCGACATGGCGCGGCACAGCCGGTCGGTCACGCTCGACCTGCTCGCCGCGGGCAACCGCATGTGGCAGCGCAAGGAGCAGTCCCGCTACGAAAAGGCCTACGAGGAGTGGCAGAAGGCCTACGCCGAATGGGAGAAGCGCGAAGCGGCCCGGATGACCGCGGGCACCAAGCAGCCGAACCCGTTCATCCTGCTGATCGGGGAGGCGAACACCGGCCAGCGCCGGTTCACCCGGGCGCTGAAGGCGTCGCTGACCGAGGCCGAAGTCGGGTTCGACAACGCCGAGTTCTTCGACTGCGCCGTCCTGGTCGCCGAGTACGGCGACGACCCGATCGAGCGTTCCGTGCCGACGACGATCAACGAGATCGAGAACGGCGGCTCCGCGCTCATGCTCGCCGAGCGGGTCGACGCGCTCTTCGAGAAGGACCTCGCCGGCACCGTCCGGCTGCTCCGCAACTACGCGCGCGACCAGGACAGCTGCCGCCTGATCGTCTTGGACGGCACTGAAAAGGTCCTCGAACAGCTCAGCGCCGAGGCCCCCGACCTGGTGCAGAACATGCTGCAGTACCGGCTGCCGCGGTTCGACCGGCCCGCCGAAGCGGCCGCGCTGCTCGACGTCCTCGCCCGGGAGCGCTCGTTCGGCCTGCCCGCCGACGTGCGCGACCGCCTCGCCGCGCTCGTCAAGGAACCCAGCGCCCGCACGGTGGAGGCGCTGCTGGACGCGGCCTCGCGGCAGGCGATCAGCCGGGGCGCGATGCCGGGCACCCGGATCGAGATCGGCCACCCGGACATCGAGCCGCTCGTCGCCGCGGCCGGCCAGCGCGGCGGGTCCTCGATCGAGGAGCTGCTCGCCGAACTGGACGGGATGATCGGCCTCGCCGCGGTCAAGGAGCGGGTCCGTTCGCTGACGTCGGAGATGACGATCGACGCGCGGCGCCGCGAAGCGGGCATGAAGGTCGCCGTGCGCAGCCGCCACCTGCTGCTCACCGGCAATCCGGGCACGGCGAAGACGACCGTCGCCCGGCTGCTCGGCAAGATCTACCAGGCGCTCGGCGCGCTGCCCAAGGGCCACGTCGTCGAGGTGACCCGCACCGACCTGGTCGGCGAGTACGTGGGCCAGACGTCGCTGAAGACCCGCGCGGCGGTCCAGCGGGCCGTCGGCGGCGTGCTGTTCCTCGACGAGGCCTACAACCTCGTGAACGACAAGGACGACGACTTCGGCCGGGAAGCGGTCGCGGAACTGCTGGTGCAGATGGAGAACCACCGCGAGGACCTGGTGGTCTTCGCGGCCGGCTACCCGAAGGAGATGGACGCCTTCCTGGAGTCCAACTCCGGCCTGCGCTCGCGGTTCGCCGGGTCCATCGAATTCCCGGACTACTCCAACGACGAGCTGGCGCAGATCTTCCGCGCGATGGCCAAGGGCCAGGGCTACGAGCTGTCCGCGGACCTGCTCGCGGCGCTGCCCGAGGCGGTCCGGCGGATCCCGCGCGGGCGCGGCTTCGCGAACGGCCGGTCCGCGCGCGTGCTGCTGGAAGCGGCGATCGGGAAGCAGTCCACCCGGTTGACCACCGACGGCGGCGCGGACCTGGTCACGCTCGTCGCCGCCGACCTCCCGCAGCCCGGCGAATCCGGGGTGGGCGCGGTCGACGACACCGGGCCGCGGCGCAGTCTGCCGGAGCTGCTGGCCGAGCTGGACGCCATGATCGGGCTCGGCTCGGTGAAGCAGCGCGTGCGGTCCATGGTGGACGAGATGGCCGTCGACGCGCGGCGGCGCGAAGCGGGCATGAAGGTCGCCGTCCGCAGCCGCCACCTGCTGTTCACCGGCAATCCGGGCACGGCGAAGACGACCGTGTCGCGGCTGGTCGGGCAGATCTACCGCGAGCTGGGCGTGCTGCCCTCCGGGCACCTCGTCGAAGTCGGCCGCGGCGATCTCGTCGCCGAGTTCACCGGCCAGACCGCGCCGAAGACCCGCGAAGTGTGCGAACGGGCCGCGGGCGGCGTGCTGTTCATCGACGAGGCGTACAACCTCGTGCGCGACGACAACGACGACTACGGCAAGGAAGCCGTCACCGAACTGCTGGTGCAGATGGAGAACCACCGCGAGGACCTGGTGGTCTTCGTCGCGGGCTATCCCAAGCAGATGGACGAGTTCCTCGAGTCCAACCCCGGCCTGCGGTCGCGGTTCTCCGGCCGGATCGAGTTCCCGGACTACACCAACGAGGAACTCGCCGGGATTTTCACCGTGATGGCGAAGAGCCAGGGCTACGAGCTGTCCGCCGACCTCGCCGCGGCGCTGCCCGAGGCGATCCGCCGCATCCCGCGCGGCCGCGGGTTCGCGAACGGCCGGTCCGCGCGCGGCCTGCTGGAAGCCGCGATCAGCGGGCAGTCCAGCCGGCTCGCCGCCGCCCCGGACACGCCGCCGGACCAGCTGGCCGTCCTGGTGGCCGCGGACCTGCCGGGCGAGGCCGGGGTCGCGGTCAGCGACGACGCCGGACCGCGCCGCGGACTGGACGACCTGCTGGCCGAACTCGACGGCATGATCGGCCTGGACGGGGTGAAGGAGCAGGTCCGCGCGCTGGTCGCGGAAACGCGGCTGGACGCGCGCCGCCGCAAGGCCGGGCTGCCGGTCGGGGCGCGCAGCAGGCACCTGGTGTTCACCGGCAATCCGGGCACGGCGAAGACGACCGTCGCGCGCCTGATGGGCCAGCTCTACCGGGAGCTCGGCGTGCTGCCGTCCGGGCACCTCGTCGAGGTCGCGCGGCCGGACCTGGTCGGCGAGTACATCGGCCAGACCGCGCCGAAGACCCGCGAGGTGTGCGAGCGGGCGATCGGCGGGCTGCTGTTCATCGACGAGGCGTACAACCTGGTCCAGAGCTACTCGAACGGCACCGACTTCGGCAGCGAGGCGGTCGCCGAACTGCTGGTGCAGATGGAGAACCACCGCGAGGACCTGATCGTGATCGCCGCCGGCTACCCGGCGGACATGGACCGCTTCCTCGACGCCAACGCGGGCCTGCGGTCCCGCTTCGGCGCGACGGTGCACTTCGCCGACTACGACAACGACCAGCTGGCCGCGATCTTCACCGCCATGGCGGGCAAACAGGGCTACCGGCTCGACCCCGGGCTCGTCGAAGCGCTGCCCGGGTTCATGGCCGGCCTCGACCGCGGAACGGGTTTCGCCAACGGCCGTTCGGCCCGCGGCCTGCTCGAACGCGCGATCCGGGCGCAGGCGATGCGGCTGGCCGGCCCGGACGTCGACCTGGAGGCGCTGGACGACGCGGAGCTGACCCTGCTGACAGTCCCGGACGTCTCCGCCGCGGAGTGATCCCACGCCGGGACTCACGCCGGGCGGCCCGCCCGCAGGTACGTGAGGGGAACCCTGAGGGAATCTGATTCCCTCAGGGTTCCCCTCACGTACCGCAAACCCCGGCGAGACCCGGCCGGAGGAGACCGGGTCACCGCACTGGGCGACTCCGTCTCGGGGCGGTCCGGACGCGACGGCTACCCTGAACGTCGTGCCTTCTCCAGCCGCTGACTCCGCTCGCGCCCGCCGTGTCTCCCTCGTGACCTTGGGCTGTGCCCGCAACGAGGTCGATTCTGAGGAGCTGGCGGGCCGGCTGGCCGCGGGCGGCTGGGAACTGGCCGCCGAACCGGAGGACTCCGACGTCGTCGTGGTCAACACGTGCGGGTTCGTCGAATCGGCCAAAAAGGACTCGGTCGACACGCTGCTCGCCGCCGCCGACACCGGACGCAAGGTCGTCGCGGTCGGCTGCATGGCCGAGCGCTACGGCACCGAACTCGCCGACAGCCTCCCCGAGGCCGACGCGGTGCTCGGCTTCGACCACTACGCCGACCTCTCGTCGCGGCTGGACGACGTGGTCGCCGGCCGCGCGATCGCCTCGCACACCCCGTCCGACCGCCGCAAGCTGCTGCCGATCAGCCCGGTGCAGCGGCCCGCCGCGACCGCCGAGGTCGAGGTGCCCGGGCACGCGCAGCACGGCTGGGGCCCGCGCGTCCTGCGCACGCGGCTCGACGATTCCCCGGTCGCCGCGCTGAAGATCGCCTCGGGCTGCGACCGGCGCTGCTCGTTCTGCGCGATCCCGTCGTTCCGCGGGTCGTTCGTGTCCCGCCAGCCCGACGAGATCGTCGCCGAGGCCGCCTGGCTCGCCGAGAACGGCGCGAAGGAACTGTTCCTGGTCAGCGAGAACTCCACGTCGTACGGCAAGGACTTCGGCCGCGACGGCACCCGCGCGCTCGAACTGCTGCTGCCGCGGCTCGCGGAGATCGACGGCATCGAGCGCGTCCGCGTCTCCTACCTGCAGCCCGCCGAAACGCGGCCGCAGCTGGTGCAGGCGATCGCGACCACGCCGGGCGTCGCGGACTACTTCGACCTGTCCTTCCAGCACTCCAGCGAGCAGGTGCTGCGCCGGATGCGCCGGTTCGGGTCCACCGACTCGTTCCTCGCACTCACCGAGCAGATCCGCGAGTACTCGCCCGAGGCGGGCATCCGCACCAACGTGATCGTCGGCTTCCCCGGCGAGACCGAGGACGACCTGGCCGAGCTGGAGCGGTTCCTCACCGGGGCGCGGCTCGACGCGGTCGGCGTGTTCGGCTACTCCGACGAGGACGGCACCGAGGCCGAGACCTTCGAGGGCAAGCTCGACCCGGCCGTGGTCGCCGAGCGCGTCGCGCGCATCTCGGCGCTGGTCGAGGAGCTGACCGCGCAGCGCGCCGAGGACCGCATCGGCACCTTCGTGGACGTGCTGGTCGAGCACGACGGCACGGACGGCGACGACGCGGTCGGCCGCGCCGCGCACCAGGCCCCTGAAGTCGACGGGGAATGCGTCATCCTCGAGGACGAAGAGACCAAGCCGCTCTCGGTGGGCGACATCGTCCGCTGCGAGGTCGTCGACTCCGCCGGCGTCGACCTGGTCGTCCGTCCGGCACCGGACGCCGGCCGGTGAGTGCCGCGCCCAGCGGGGCTGGCGAGGGCGTGCCCCGCGCCGCGTCGGAGGGCGGGGCTCAGCTGCCCGAGGCGACTCCGGTCCCGACGCTGAACCTGGCGAATCTGCTCACCATCTCGCGGCTCGTCCTGGTCCCGCTGTTCGTGGTCGCGCTGTTCACCGGCCACGGCGAGGACACCACGTGGCGCGCGATCGCCACCGGGCTGTTCGCCATCGCCTCGGCCACCGACCAGGTCGACGGCTGGGTCGCCCGCCGCTACGGGCTCATCACCGACTTCGGCAAGATCGCCGACCCGATCGCGGACAAGGCGCTCATCGGCGCCGCCCTGGTCGGGCTCAGCGCGCTGGGGGAGCTGTCCTGGTGGGTCACGATCGTGATCGCGGTGCGCGAGATCGGCGTGACCCTGCTGCGGTTCTGGGTGATCCGGCACGGCGTGATCCCGGCCAGCCGCGGCGGCAAGGCGAAGACGATGGCGCAGATCATCGCGATCGTGACCTACCTGCTGCCGCTGCCGGCCGGTGCGGACCCGGTGCGCTGGGCGCTGATGGGTCTCGCGGTGGCGCTGACCGTGATCACCGGCGTCGACTACCTGATCCGCGCGATCCGCCTGCGCGCCGCCGGCCGGCGCGCGATGGGCTCGTGATGACCGAAGCGCGCGAACTGGTCGCGACCCTCACCCGCCGGGGGGAAACCGTGGCCGCCGCGGAGTCGCTCACGGCCGGTCTCGTCTGCGCCACGCTCGCCGAGGTGCCGGGCGCGAGCGCGGTGCTCCGCGGTGGTCTGGTGGTCTACGCCACAGAGCTGAAGGCCGCGCTCGCCGGGGTCGACGAACAGCTGCTGGCCGAGCACGGCGCGGTGCACCCCGACGTCGCCGCGCAGCTGGCCAAGGGCGCGCGGGAGCGCTGCGGGGCGACCTGGGGCCTCGGCCTGACCGGCGTCGCCGGGCCGGATCCGCAGGACGGCGTGGCCCCGGGAACGGTGTACGTCGGGCTCAGCGGACCCGGCGTGGACACGGTGCGTGAGCTGGCCGAGACCGGTGACCGGGACACGATCCGGACCGCGTCGGTGCGCGCCGCGTTCGCGCTGCTCGGGGAACAATTAGACTGAAAACGGCGTTCGCCCTTGGCGTACGTACGTGTCAAGTCCTGCACTCGGGGTACCGCTCTGGGTAACGTAGGAGGCACCAGTTCGGGAAGGGAGGCGCGTGATGACCGTGCTGTTGCGCGAGGCGATCGGTGATCGGCTCCGTCATGCCCGCACCAACCAGCGTCGGACGCTGCGTGACATCTCCCGCGCCGCCCGGGTGAGCCTCGGCTACCTGTCCGAGGTCGAGCGCGGCCAGAAGGAAGCTTCCAGCGAGCTGCTGGCGTCGATCTGCGAGGCGCTGGAGCTGCCGCTGGGCGAGCTGCTGCACAAGGTCGCCGCCGACGTGTCGGCCCTCGACAAGGTCGAGGTCGCGCCGGTCGAAGAGGTGGAGACCGCGCCGGGCCAGACTGTTCCGGACCGGGGCGAGGCCGGGTTCGAAGGCGGCCGCCTGGTGTCGGAGCTGATCGGCGACGACCTCTCCGACCTGCGGCTTCAGCCCGCGCCGCGGATGAACACGACGTTGCGGACCACGATCGGCGCGCCCAAGCTCGCGTCCACGATCGCGGCGTAACGCCGGCGCTGTTTCGCTGCACGGCCCCGGGGATCTCCCCGGGGCCGTCGGCGTGCGCGGGGTTCCCCTCCGGGCCGGTCCCGGCCGCCGGTCAGGGCTGACCCTGAATTCCCCCGGGGTCGCCTGGAACGGCGGAGGCCGACCTGACACGATGGAACCCAACGCCGGGGTCGGTACGTTGTGCGACTAGGGGAGCGACGCCCCGCCCCGAAGCAATCAGGGCCCGTGGGACGCAAGAAGGCAGGCGGAGGAGATGGCCAACCCGTTCGTGAAGTTCTGGAAGTACATGATGGCGGCGTTCTCGTCGAAGATCGACGAGCACGCCGACCCGAAGGTACAGATCCAGCAGGCCATCGAGGAGGCGCAGCGCAACCACCAGGCGCTGACGCAGCAGGCCGCCTCCGTGATCGGCAACCAGCGGCAGCTGGAGATGAAGCTCAACCGCCAGCTCGGCGAGGTCGAGAAGCTGCAGGCCTCGACGCGCCAGGCGCTGGTGCTGGCCGACGAGGCCCGCAGCAAGGGCGACGAGGCGAAGGCGACCCAGTTCGAGACCGCGGCGGAGAGCTTCGCCGCGCAGCTGGTCACCGCCGAGCAGAGCATCGAAGACCTCAAGACGCTGCACGACCAGTCGCTGCAGGCGGCGACGCAGGCCAAGCAGGCCGTCGAGCGCAACGCGACGATGCTGCAGCAGAAGCTGGCCGAGCGCACCAAGCTGCTCTCGCAGCTGGAGCAGGCGAAGATGCAGGAGCAGGTCTCCGCGTCGCTGAACCAGATGAGCCAGCTGGCCGCGCCGGGCAACACGCCGTCGCTGGAAGAGGTCCGGGACAAGATCGAGAAGCGCTACACCACCGCGCTCGGCTCGGCCGAGCTGGCGCAGAACTCGGTGCAGGGCCGCATGATGGAGGTCCAGGAGTCGGCCACCCAGATGGCGGGCCACTCGCGGCTCGAGCAGATCCGCGCGTCGATGCGCGGCGACTCGGTCGCCCAGGTCACCGACGGCGGCGCGTCCGCGGGCGCGGCCAAGCCGGCCGCCGCCTCCGGCGACATCCAGCGGGAGATCCAGGCCCGCGTGCAGGCGGAACAGGGCAAGAACCCGGCCTGACCGGCCGGGCACGAGCGGCGCGCAGGGGGTAGGGCCGGATGACCAAGCGACGGGACTTCAGCGAGTTCAACGCGAAGCTCGAGAAGCACATCGAGCGGTTGCCCGACTACGCCCAGCGCGCCCAGGAAAAGCTGCAGCGGTACTTCCCGCCCGCCGACGAGGCGGGCGGGAAGCCGCAGCAGAACGGCCGGACCCAGCGCGGTCCGGTCTCCCCGCCGCCGGCCCCGCGCCGCCCGTCGGCCCCGGCCGCGTTTTCCGCGGTAGCCGGACAGGTGCCCGCGGTGGCCGAGGTCCGCGCGAAATGGCAGCGCTGGAACGAGCCGAGCGCGAAGCACCAGCGCCGGGTCCGCCGCACCTCGCGCGTGCTGACGCTGTGGGTGCTGGTCACGATCCTGTTCGGGGTCCTCACCGTGCTCACCGCCACCGGATTGCTCGGCGGGGCGGTGGCCGGTCCGGAGATCGGGCAGGCGGTGTTCTCCGGGTTCGCGACGCTGGTGTTCGGCACGTTCAGCGTCCGCACCGGGATGCGGCTGCGAGAGCTCAAGAAGGTCGAACTGCCCGCCGCGCCCAGCGGCCCGCCGCCGCTGCCCGCCGCCGGTTCGGCCGCGCGCGAGCCGATGGAGCGGCTGGCCGAGTCGGAAGCTTCGCTGCGCGAACTCCTGAAGCAGCTGTCGGTCCCGACTTCGCTGGGCACCACGGCGGTTCCCGAGGTTTCTGTCGCCGACGCCCGCGCGACGGCCGACGAGGCCGCCCGTGCGCTGCGCGGCCTGGCCGACCGGATCCAGGCGATCGAACGGGGCCGCAATTCCGCGCCGGAGCGCGAACGTTCCGCGCTGCAGGCCGCGATCGCGAAGCTGCGCGAACAACTCGACGACGGCATCGAGGGCTACGGCGGCCTGGTCGCCGCGGCCGGTCGCGCGGTGGCCGCGAGCAGCGACGGGATGGTCACGTCGCGGGAGGCGCTGACGGACGCGACGGACCGGCTCGCCGGGTTGGCGCTGGCGTTGAAGGATCTCGGCTGACCCTGGCCCGTGGGCTCCAGGTGGCTGACTTGCGACCGGGGAATCCGCTGTGAAACGCCCGATCCAGGGGTGAATGTGGTCCGGGCCTGCTGCTTCGCGACGACTCCGGGAATCGCAGCGACCGGGCGGGATCACCGTCCTGATGGCCGAGTTTGGGATTCCGGTCGGCGCAACCGGACAGTCCGGCCGCGACGGTGCGTGAGTTTCCCCCGCACACCGCAACAATCGCGTAATCCGATCCTGCTGGTGACGGAAACGTCTGCGGTTTAACGTTTTTCTCATGAGGTCGGTGTTGGCACCCGCCAGGCCCGGCGTCGCGGGCTGAGGTTCGCGGCGCCGGACGTACACAGTGGACTCCTCCGATCCCGCCGAGGAAAGGACGCCCTCGTGACTACGCTCCCGCCGGAACCTGATCCTGTTCCCGTCCCTCCGCCCAGCTCGCACGAGCGGGTCCGCACCGCGTTCGAGCGGCTCGCGAAAGCCGACCGCCCCGGACTCTGGGCTTCGGTGCGGACCATGGAGGAAGTGCTCGTCGAGGCGAAAACCGTCGACGAACGCGTCCACGCCGGAGAAGACCTGCCGCTCGCCGGAATCGTCTGCGCGGCCGACGCCGACGGCCCGCCCGCGCTCGCGCGGCTGACCGACGCCGGCGCGGTGGTCCTCGGAACCACTGTCGCGGACCCGGAAAACGCGGTCGTGGGACTCGAGATCGTCGACCTGGCACTGAATTCCGCCGCCCGCGAGATCGCCGCCCCGCCTGGCGTGCTCACCCTCAAACCGACGCCCGGGCTCATCCCCGGCCCGACCGTTTCGGTGTCCGCGCACCGCCTCGCGTCCGCCCAGCGCGCGATCGCGGCGATGCTCGGCCCCGATGGTCTGGACCCGGCGGCCCGCGAATGGCCCGCCGACGTCCGGCTCGCCGCCGGGCAGCACCCACGCCTCGGCATCCCCGCCGAAGCCAGCCTCCCGCTGCCCGCGAGGAGGGCGTTCGACGTCGCCGCGGCCTCTCTGGAGGCTTCGGGTGCGGTGCTGGTCCCCGTGGACGTCAGCGCGCTTTACGGGGCCGGAAACGCCCCTGCGGCGCGCTCGCTGCTGGCGGAGCTGGACGCGGTTCTCCTGCCGACCGTCGGAGTCCTGGACGCGACGCTGAACGCCCTGGATCTCGCTGCGGTGACCGTGCCGGGGGACCGGCGGCCGTACGGGATCACGGTGGTGACAAGGGCGTTCGAGGACCAGATCGGGCTTGACCTGGCTTCGGTGCTGACCGGCGAGCAGTCGCCGGATCCGTATCCGTGCGAAAGCGTCGACGTCGTGGTGTTCGGCGCGCATCTGTGCGGCCAGCCGCTGCACGACGAACTGCACGGCGCCCGGTTCGGCGGTCTGGTCCGGACCGCCGAGCGCTACCGGATGGTGCTGCTCGACGGGGTCACGCCGCCGCAGCCCGGGGTGGTCTCCGGCTCGGCGGGCGTGGACGGCGAGCGCTGGAGGTTGTCTCCCGCGGCGTTCGGCCGGTTCGCCGCCGGTTTGGCCGCGCCGTTCGTGCTGGGCCGGGTCGAACTGGAAGACGGGAGCACGCCGCTGGCGGTGCTGTGCGAACCAGCGGCCGCGGCGGGTGGGGAAGGTCTGGACCGGTACGCGTCCTGGCGGGGGTACCTGCGGTTCGTCAGCACTGGCGGACCGCGGTTCCCCGGCTGAGGCCGGGCGGTCGCTTTCGGCGCGGGGGCCCGAGTCTTCGTGGGCGGACTCGGGCTCGGCGCTGTGCTACCGGGCGGCGAGCCCACGGCCGACGCGGCGGACGAGCCCCGGCCCGTGCAGGGCGAAGCCGGTGTAGAGCTGCACGAGGCTGGCCCCGGCGTCGAGCATGCGGCGGGCGTCGTCCGGGCCGAGGATGCCGCCGACGCCGATGATGGGCAGCTTGCCTTTGGTCTTCTCGTGGACGAAGCGGACGACCTCGGCCGAACGCCGGGTCAGCGGGCGGCCGGAGAGCCCGCCGGTTTCGGCGGCCAGCGCGGCTTCGGCGGGGTCGATGCCTTCGCGGGAGAGGGTCGTGTTGGTCGCGATGATTCCGGCGACGCCGTGCTCCAGGCAGACCTCGAGGAGTTCGGCGAGCGCGTCGTCGGTGAGGTCGGGGGCGACCTTGACCAGCAGCGGAGTGTTGCCGCCCAGTTCGGCGCCGGTCTTGCGGAGTTCGGCGAGCAGCTCGGCGAGCGCGGCTTTGTCTTGCAGCGCACGGAGACCCGGGGTGTTCGGGGAGCTGACGTTGATCGCGAAGTAGTCCGCGTAGGGGTGCAGGGCGCGCAGCGAGAAGCGGTAGTCCTCGACGGCCTCGTCCAGCGGCGTCACCTTCGACTTGCCGATGCTGATCCCCAGCGGGACGGCGGGCTTTCCGTCCGCGGCCAGGCGGTCGGCGAGGGCTTGGGCCCCGTCGTTGTTGAAACCCATGCGGTTGATGACCGCGTCGGTGGCCGGGAGGCTGTAGAGGCGGGGTTTGGGGTTGCCCGGCTGGGGATGGCGGGTGACTGTGCCTACTTCGACGAACCCGAAGCCCAGGGCGGGCCAGGCGTGGAGGGCGCGGCCGTTTTTGTCCATGCCCGCGGCCAGGCCGATCTTGTTGGGGAAGGTCAGGCCGAGGACAGTGGTGGGGTCGGCGGTGCGGTACAGCTTCGAGATCGGGCGGAGGGATTTTCCGGCTCGGCTCAGCAAGGTGACGGTGCGTTCGTGGACTGCCTCGGGGTCGTGGTAGGCGAGCCGGTACATCGCTGGGCGGACGATCCTGTCGAAGAGCACGTCGTCCATGCTGCCGTATGGGGGGTGGGCTGGCTGGGGCGGATCTGGGTTGGTGTGGTGGGGGTCGCTGTTCGGCTCGTCGCCTGGCGGCGACATCGCGTTCCTTGGGTGCGTGGGGCACCCCGAAGCTTGATTGTGCTGACGGTCTGGGGGTGCTTGTCAAGGCGGGAAAGATGCCTTGACAAGCACCCCCAGACCGCAGGAGGGCTTCGTATCGGGTGCGGGGGAGGGGCTGGGTGCCTCGCTCGTGGGTGCATCGGCTGCGGGGGAGGGGCTGGGTGCCTCGCTCGTGGGTGCATCGGCTGCGGGTTGCTTCGTTGAGTGGGGCTTCGCGGCTCTCTCGAGAGCTGGCGAATCTTTGGCGAGTTGCGGCTCAACCTGCGCCGCGCCACCATCCGGCTCCGGGCATTGCTCGTGCTCGTCCGCCATCCTGATCAGCGCAAACCAGGATGAAAGATCCCCAATGTGGCATTGGGTGCATGCGCTGCACCCAATGTGGCGTTCGGTGCGTCTGACGCACCCAACGCCGCATTGGGGCGCATCGCTGGCGGGGCTGCGGCGAGGATGGTCCGTGAAGGGGCCCCTCACGACCGGAGGCTGGTCGTGAGGGGAACCCTGAGGGAATCAGAGTCAATGAGGGTTCCCCTCATGGCACTGGTGCGATCCTCGCGGCGCCGGCTTTCCACTCGTCTTCCAACATGGCGTAGACCAGCTCGTCGGTCCATTCGCCCTTGACGATCTCGTTTTCCCGCAGGCGTGCTTCCTGGCGCATGCCCAGCCGTTCCATCAAGGTCGCCGACGCGGTGTTGCGGCCGTCGCAGCGGCCGATGATGCGGTGCAGGCCCAGGTCTTCGAAGCCGAGGCGCAGGACCTCGCGCGTTGCTTCCAGGGCCAGGCCTTTTCCGTGGTGGTCGGGGTGGAAGACGAAGCCGATCTCGCCCTGGCGGTGTTCGGCGCTGAGGTATTCGAGGTTGAGGTCGCCGATGAGCTGCCCGGTTTCGGCGAGTTCCACGGCGACGGCGAGGAACTGGCCTTCCTCCGACAGCGTCGCGCTGTGCACGCGCTTCGCCAGCGCGGCGGCGGATTCCGCGCGGCTGCGCGGTCCCCAGTACAGGTAGCGGACGACGTCCGCGCGGGACTGGAACGAGTTCAGGGCATCGAGATCGTCGTCCCGGAACGGGCGGAGGAGCAGGCGTTCGGTGCTGATCGGATAGTCCGGCCTGAGCATCCTCCCAGCCTAGCGACTTCCGCGTGCCCGCAGGAACCGCCGCGGTGATCGCCTGGCGCGGAAAAAACACGCGCGGAGCCGCGTGCGGACATGGAAATTCCCGGGGCGCCTCCTGGACGCCGTCAGCGTCCAGGCTCGAGCCGGACCGGTGCTCGAGAACCCCGGGAACCCGGTGACTGCCTGGTATTCGTCAGCAGGCAGCACGTGAAGCAGGCGATGAGCCGAAGGTGGCTCTTGTTGCATCGCTGCTCAAAGTCCCTACACGTGCCATCCGCTAGCGGACAGCCACCTCACGAGTCCTGTGTGAATACAACTTAGGACCACCTCCTCTCTCGTGTACTGCCACGCTAACCGCGAACCTCTAGATACGGCAACATCATTTGCGCGGCGGTCCATCGGCCGGGACGGGGCCGGGCTGGCAGCGCGGGCAGCACCAGGTCGGGCGCTGGTACTGGCCGTCGCCCTGCTGGCGCACCAGCAGCGGGCCGCCGCAGCGGAAGCAGCCCTGGCGGGTGCGTTCGTAGACCCAGGTGCGGCGGCCGCGGCGGAGGTCGCCGGTGGTGGCCTGTTCGTGCCGCCAGGCGTTGGCTACCAGCAGCTTCCGGGCGAGCGCCACGGCTCGTGCGGGGTCCACTTCGGACACTGGGGTCCACGGGGAAACCCCTAGCAGGAAAGAGATCTCGCACTTGTACAGGTTGCCGACGCCTGCCATGATCCGCTGGTCGAGCAGAGCGTCGCCGAGTTCGCGGTCCGGTTTCGCGGCGAGGTTGGCGGCGGCCAGCGCGGCGTGCTCGTCCGTCCACTGTGGATCGAGCAGGTCCGGGCCGAGGTGATCGACGAGAGTGTGCTCCTCGGCGGTGGGCAGCAGTTTCAGGTCGTGCAACCGGAAACCGATCGCCTGGACGTCGTCGGTCATCAGCACGACGCGCGCGTGATGGGCGGGCATCGGCCACTTCGCGCCCGCGGGCTGGATTTTCCACGAGCCGTCCATGCGCAGGTGGCTGTGCAGCGTCAGGTCGCCGGAGAAGCGCGTGAAGAGATGCTTCCCGACGGTGCCGACGCCGTGCACCTCCCGGCCCGCGAGGTCCACAGTGGCCAGTTCAGGGTGCCGGAACTGCCCGCGCACCAACGTTTTCCCGGCGAGCGCGCGGTCGAGCAGTTTTCCGGCCAGGAATACGGTGTCGCCCTCGGGCACGGTTCAGCCCGCGGTTTCCGACACTTCCGCCTGCACCGCTTCCTCCTCGGCGCGCACGCGGTGCCGTCCGGCGCGGTTGGAGCGCAGGATCTTGGCGAGGACCATGTTGAAGGTCAGCGCGATCTCTTGTGCGCCAGGGGAATGCCATTCGTGGATCGGGCTGCACGCGCCCTGCGCCTGCTGCACCGCGAGCCGGTCCGGGATCGCGGTCGGCATCACCAGCGAACCGAAGTTCTCGCGCAGTTCCGAGACCCGGAACTGGTGCTCGTACGACCGCACGCGCAGCTTGTTCACGAGCACGCCGATCGGGCGCAGCGACGGATTGCTGTCCTCGCGGATCCGTTCGATCGCCTCGAGCGCGCGCTGCGCACCGGCGACGGCATACATTGTGGGTTCAGTCACAATGAGCGCGCTGTCGGCCGCCACGAGCGCCGATTTGGTGAGCCGGCCGAGCGACGGCGGGCAGTCGATGATCGCCAGCTCGTACGGATCCTCGCGCAGCGGGTGCTGGTGCAGCTCGTCGAGCGCGCGGGAGAGGTTTTCCAGGCGGCGGCCGTCGGAGTCGGGTTCGTTGAGCGACTCCAGCTCCTCGGCGCCGACCAGCACGTCGATGTCCTCGCTCCAGACGCTGGGCGCGATCGCGCGTTCGAGGACGGCCCGCGCGGGCGTCTCGAGCACGTCGGCGAGCGTCGCGTCGGTGAACGGCGGGTCGAGCGAGGTGGTGGCGTTGCCCTGCGGGTCGAGGTCGGCTACGAGCGTGCGGGTTCCCCTACGCAGCGCGGCCGACGCGATACCGAGCGCGACCGTCGTTTTGCCGACACCACCCTTGAGGCTGAGAACGGCGACCGTGTGCACTCGACACAGCCTACGGGCCGTGCGCCGGGGCGGTAGCCCGGAAGGTGGCGAACGCCGCTGCGGCGCCACGCGGGTCACGGCAAGTGACCGGCGGCCATTACCCTGTCGGCCATGAAGACCGACACCGTGGCCGCCCGGGGTTCGGGCGCTGTTCGCCGGGCGCTCGAGGCCGAACTGCGGGCCGCCCGCGCCCGCGGCGTGGAGCAGCCGGTCGTCGTCGACGTCGGCGGGGGGAGCGGCGGCTGGGCGGTGCCGTTCGCCTCGGCCGGATGCCTGGTCACCGTGGTCGAACCGAACCCGAACGCGCTCGCGACGCTGCGCCGCCGCGCCGAGGAGGAGGGCGTCTCCGGCCGGATCACGGTGATCGCGGACGACTCCGACGCACTCGCCGCGCACGTCGAGGCCGGATCGGCGGACCTGGTGCTGGCGCACGGCCTGCTGGAGGTCGTGGACGACCCGCGCGCCGTGCTCGACGCGCTCGCCGCGGCCGTGTCGCCGGGCGGCGCCGTGTCGGTGCTGGTGGCCAACCGCAACGCGGCCGTGCTGCATCGCGCGCTGGCCGGGCGGATCTCCGAGGCGCAGCAGCTGATGGAAGGCCCGGACGGCATCGTCGCGGGGGACACCGTACTGCGCAGGTACGACAGTGCCGGGCTGACCGATTCGCTCGTGGCGGCCGGCCTTGAGGTCACGCTGCTGCAGGGCGACCGGGTGATCTCGGACGTCGTGCCGGGCGGGGTCCGCGAGGACGAGCTGGCCGAGTTCGAGCTGAGCGCCTCGGCGGTGCCCGCGCTGCGCGACGTCGCGGGCCGCTTGCACGCCATCGCCCGGCGGGGCTGATCCGCTCCGCTCTGCCGCGGTAGCCGTCCCGGACCACCCGTAAGCGTGGTCGCCGGTGCTCGCGCGCCGGGAATTGTCGGTGGCGGAAGGTAGCGTCCGGAGGCGTGGGGAGAAACGCCGAACTGCCGAGCGGGATGGCCCGCTACCGCGTCACCACGGGCGCGACCGAGCTGCCGGACGACACCGGCTGCTCGATTCTGCACGTGGACATGGACGCCTTCTTCGTGTCGTGCGAACTGCGCACCCGGCCGGAGCTGGCGGACCAGCCGGTCGTCGTGTCCGGCGGCGGCCCGCGCTCGGTCGTCGCCGCGGCGAGCTACCCGGCGCGGCGCTTCGGAGTGCGCTCGGCCATGCCGTTCGCCACCGCCAAACGGCTGTGCCCGCAGCTGGTCTGCATCCAGCCGACGCCCGGGCTGTACGGCGAGGTGTCGCGCGGCGTCATGGGGATTTTCCGGCAGCTGACGCCGCTGGTGGAGCCGCTGAGCCTGGACGAGGCGTTCCTGGACGTAGGAGGCGCATTGCGGCGGCTGGGGACCACTCCGGGTGCGCTGGGGGCGCGGATTCGGGAGCGGGTGGCGGCCGAGCACGGGATCACGTGCTCGGTCGGGGTCGCGAAGGTCAAATTCGTGGCGAAACTGGCGTCGGGGATGGCCAAACCGGACGGGATGGTGATCGTCCCCGCGGCCGAGACGCTGGAGTTCCTGCACCCGCTGCCGGTGTCGGCGCTGTGGGGCGTCGGCAAGCGGACGGAGGAACAGCTGCGCCAGCACGGCTGGCACACGATCGCGGACATCGCCGCCACCCCGCCCGCCCGGCTGCGGCGCGCGGCGGGCCGGGCGGTCGGGGATCACCTGTGGGCGTTGGCGAACGGCCACGACGACCGGGCGGTGGAACCGGAGTCGGCGGAGAAGTCGATCGGAGCCGAGCACACCTTCGACGTCGACGTCCTGAACCGCGGCGAGCTGAGCCTGGAGTTGCTGCGCCTGTCCGAACGAGTCGGGGCGACGCTCCGATCGCGCGCGCTGCGCGGGAGGACGGTGTCGATCAAGGTGCGGTTCGCCGATTTCCGCACGATCACCCGAGCGCGCACCGTGCTCTCCCCGACGGACGTGGCCCGCGACATCCACCGCACGGCAGTCGAACTGCTGACCGAACACGCACCGACGGGAGCGGTCCGGCTGATCGGAGTGCGAGTGGAAGGCCTGGACACCGGCGACGGAGGCGAGCAACTGTCGTTCGCGAACGACGAACCTCGATGGCGCGACGCGGAGGTAGCGGCGGACGTCGCAAGACTGAAGTTCGGCTCGGCGGCTATCCGGCCTGCTTCGCTGCTTTCTCCCCGGGAGGAGTGAGGGCGGGGCGTGCAGGAGTGAGGCTGAGGTGGAGAGCGGGCCCTGGCTGGCCTGTTCGGATGGAAACCCCGAGGCTTGCTTCTTCGCCCGTCAATGCCCTGCAGCGATGCTGCGGGACCCGTTTCCGCTCGCCCGCACAGCATCCGTCCGCGCCTTCCTCGAAATCCCGCCCCCGCTGCCTGGCACGGTGTCCCGGGCAAGACCGCCTTCGGGGCCGGGAGCTGATCGCGCGCTGGGAGGTCTCGGCACCGCTGGGAAGCCCAGGCCTGCTGGGCGTGTGGCCGTCGCCGTTCTGGCACCGCAGACGTTCGGACGGCAGCGGCGGGCACGCCCGCACGCGTCCGGGCGCAGGCTTCTCTGTCCGGCCGGGCCGCCTAGCCGGATTCATCCGCCTCGACGGATTCGTGGGCGATTCACCGGAATGACCGCCCAGTTGGCGATCGATGCCCGGCTCGAGGCGGTCGAGCAAGGCCCGGAACAGGGTTCCGTCGGTCGCGCTGAGTTAGCGGGAGCCGGGCTGTTCGAGCGGTGAGGAATTGCCGATCCCGGATACCTCCGGGTGAATGAATCGCGGACGGTACCGATCGGCGGAAGATCGGCCCGGCGGGGGCGTCGGCAGGGCGGGTGGTCGGCGCGGAGACGGTTTCTCTCCGTGACGAGGGACCCCGCCCGGGGGAGGCCGACGGGGCGGCGCAGGGCCCTGGACTGCGCCGATGGGGGTGACTTCCGTCGCGGTGACGCACTGTCAACCCGCGTTCTGCGGGATTTCCCCCGATTCGATCATTTCCGGATCGGGGATCGGGTAGTCGGACGAGCGCGGGGCTCGTATCCTGGACAGTGCCACCCCGCCTGGGGTTGGCTGTTGGGTCCAGGACGTTGCGCGGCCCGGCGCCCGCGACAGCTGTGCCGGAGGAGGAAAGATGCCACTCTCCGAGCATGAGCAGCGGCTGCTCGACCAGATCGAGCGCGAGCTCTATGCCGAGGACCCCAAGTTCGCATCCACGGTGCGCGGCACCCGGTTGCGCCGACCCGCGCGCCGTCGGCGCATCCAGGGGATCGCCCTGTTCGTGGTGGGCGTTGCGCTGCTGGTGCTCGGTGTGGTGATCCCGGTATTGCGGGTCGCCGACGTGCCGGTGGTCAGCGTGCTCGGGTTCCTCGTGATGTTCTTCGGGGTCATGATGGCCGTGACGTCGCTGCGCCACAGCGACAGCGGCGGCAAGAACAGCCATGACGACGGAGGCGGCGGGGGGAAGCAATCCGGCCGCAAGAGCTCCTTCACGCAGCGCATGGAGGAACGTTTCCGCCAGCGCTTCGAAGGCCAATAGCACGACGGCGAATCCGCGCTTCTCCCTTCGGGGCGGAGCGCGGTTTCTCGTGCGCGGGCACGGACTGCACCGGCTAGCGGGACACCCGTTCCCGCCCCGGCTTGTCGGGGCAGACCTGGCTCGTGTGCGCCCGGTCGGGATGCGCGACGAGGAGTTGCGTCGCGCCCCGGGGCCATGCGGTGCTGCCGAATACGGCACCGGATCGGGCGAGGTGTCGCAGCGTGCCGGGGGTAAGCGGATTCGCCGAGGTCGATCAGGGCCAGCAGGCCGCGCGGAGTTCGTGGAAAACGGCCCCCAAGAGCGGCGAGGGCGCGGCAGTGCAAAGGCTGAGGCGGGACAGCCGTCTGGGATTTGCAGCGGCCGAACGCATCCGGATGGTTTGGCTTGTCCCACCGCACCCAACAAATGCACCCACCGCGATACACGCGCGCCGCTTAGGCAAGACCAGGCCGCGCTGGCTCAGGCTTCACACTCCAGCCAACGCGACCCCCGTGAAGCTCACCGTCGTCGGCGAATGACCGATCGAGGGAACAACCGACCGCGCATCGACAGCGGGGCAGTCCGGCGCAGGCTTTCCCGGAGCTGTCCGAAAGCGGGCTCCAGCGTCGCATCCGGAGTCGCCTCGTCGCTGTACCAGCTGCGTTCCACGGCACCCAGCACAGTGCGCAAAGCCTCCCGGCCCGAGTCGTCCAAACGGTGGCGTTCGGCGATCTTCCCGCCCGCCACCCGGACCGTGTCGCTGTCGGAGATCGGCAGGTCTCTGTCCGCGCACTCCGCCTTCAGCTCGCGCCAAGCCGCGTCGGCGGCGCCGGACGAGTGCGTTGCGATGGTCTGGAGGTGACGGCGGCGTGTCAGGTCGCGCAGCGCCGCTGGGCCGCCGGTCGCGGCGAGGATCAGGACCACCACCGCAGCGAACCACCATGACACCGTGCCGGCCAGCAGGCCGATCGCGGCGACCAGCAGGACCGCTCCGGTCAGCGGCAGCCACAACGCGGCCAGGTGCAACGGGGTCGGGGCGGCGACCGGGTTTCTGACCAGCACGTTCCCGTCCGGCGTGGCGCCCGGCGGGACGCCGGACGGGGCCATGCCGGGACGCGGGCGGCGGCGCAGGAAGTACGACGTGGCCACGGCGGCGGCGCCCAGAACCGCGAGGGCGAGCGCCAGCCAGGTCATCCAGCTGTCGTCCGGGGTCGTGTCGGCGGGGGTGGCGGGCGCGGCCTGGTCGTGGGTCTTGTCGGCCGACGCGCCGGTCGACGGGGAGGCGGAGCGCGGGGCCGTCGGGAGGTCGTCGGTCGCGTTGGGCTGTTGCGGGTTCTGGGTGTTCTGCTGGAGATACGGCGGGACGATGCCGCGCCCGTCGGCGAGCGGGGTCGGGTCGAAGCTGACCCAGCCCTTGTCGCCGAAGTACGCCTCGACCCACGCGTGCGCGTCCTGCGAGCTGATCGACTGGTAGTCGCCCTTGGAAACGCCGGGAGTGAAGCCGATCGCGACGCGCGCGGGGATGTGCGCGACCCGCAGCATCACCGCCATCGCCGACGCGTATTGCTCGCAGTAGCCCCGTTTTCCCTTGAGGATGAAGTCGGCGAGCGCGTCGGCGTCGGTGGCGTCCGCGGTCTTCGTGTCGTACACGAAACCGTTCTGCGCGCTGAAGTACTGCCACAGCGCGGTCGCCCGGTCGAAGTTGTTCGACTTGCCCGCGGTGAGCTGGTCGGTCAGCGCCGTGACGCGCGGGTCGACCTGGCCGATCCGCGTGTACAGCGCGGGGACCTCGTCGGATTTCGGGGCGGCGTCGCGCAATTCGGCGGCGGTCGGCTCCTTCAGCGACGCGGTTTCCACGTACGCCGGGGCGGGCTCGCTCGTCGTGGTGAACACCGAGCCGCTGACCCGGTCGTACAGCCACTGCGGCGGCACGCCCCGGAGCGCGCGCGGGGCGCCGTAGACCGGCAGCCAGTTGTCGACCCAGCGCGTCGGCTGGATCTGGATCTGCCGCGACACGCCGGTGCCGTCGTCGCCGGGCGCGGCGGGCAGCGTGCTGTTCGCGAGCACGCCGGTCTGCGCCTGGCCGCCGGCGCGCAGGCCCCAGCCCTTGTTCGGGGTGTAGGTGTCCAAGGTGAACGCGCGCATCAGCCGCCGGTCCGGGCCGAGGCCGCGGACCTGGAACAGTTCGGTGTTCTGGCCCTGGTCGAGCAGTCCGCGCAGCTGCGTGAACGGCGCGATGCCGAAGCCGCCGGTCCCGTCCCCGTCGCCGCCCGGGCCGGAGCCGAACGGGATCTTGCCGACCGTCCCGACCATGGTGATCCCGCCGCCCAGCAGGCCGAGCACGATCGCCGAGCTGACCACGGCCACCGGGGCCTGTGCGAGCCGCAGCATGCCGCCGGAGCCGGGCGCGTCGCGGTTGCGCCAGCGGCGGTGCCGGTGGTTTCCGTCGAGCGCGAGCAGGCACGCGAAGGCACCGGCGCCGAGCACGAACGTCCACCACGGCATCAGGTCGTCCGACAGCGCCGCGGGCACCGCGTACACGCAGAGCAGCACGAGCCCGGTCGCCGCGGGTGCCGCGGCGGCGACGGCGAGCGTGTCAACCAGCACCGCGACCAGGCCGATCGCGATCGTGACCAGGCACAGGATCGGCTGGGTGCTGTCGACCGGCGGGAGGCCGGTCCGGATCTGCTCGGCCGCCGCGGTGAGCGTGGCCTGCAGTTCGCCGAAGGCGGTGGGGCCCGGGAAAATCGTGAGCACGCCCTGGGTCGTGAACGCCCCGGTGATGAGGAACAGCAGCACGAACAGCTGCCCGAACCCGGCGACGACGGTCGGCGCGCGCAGCGACCGCAGCGCCAGCCCGGTGCCCGCGACCAGCACGACGGCGACGAAGATGTACCCGAACCACGCCCAGCCGGAGACGACGCTGGTCAGCGACGTGGCCGCGCACAGCGTCGCGAGCCCGGCCGCGATCGGCGGCAGCACGCTGCTCCGCCACGCGGGCGGCGGATCGGTGGGCTGCGGAGTCGGGGTGTGCGGGATCGGCGGCGCGCTGGACGGGCGGGGAGCGGTGGTGGTCATCGGATCCCCCTGCGTGCTCGTGCGCGGCGACGCCGGTGAGAACCGGCATCATCGCGCACGACGGTCTTCGTCAGTTTCATCGCGTCCCGCCGATCACCGTCGACCGGTGGGTCCCCGCGCGGCACAGCAGCCCCCACACCTCGGGCATCGGCGTCCGCGGCCCGGCCACCACGACGCCCCAGCCAGCTCCGCGCAGCAGCTCCGCCGATTCCTCGGTCGCCGCGGCGAGGTGGTCCGGCGAAGCCGAACCCGCCCAGGCCGGAGTGTCCAGAAGGACGGCGAGACTGCGGACTCCGCGCGCCCGGTACCGCGTCAGCTCGTGCACCGATTCCGCGCTCACCGTGCCCAGGATCGCGATCAGTTCCTGTCCTTCGGCCGGGTCGTGGCCGAGCGTCACGTCTCGCTGGTGCGCGGGCTGGAGCGCGGCCAGCGCGTCGAGCACCAGATTGTCGTAGCCCTCGCCGCCGTCGGCGGGAGAGTCGGCGAGCGAGATGCCGTGTTCGGTCACCAGCCGTACCCGGTGGCCGGTCCGCCGCAGATGCAGCGACACCGAAGCGGCGAACGAGACCGCCCACTCCAGGCTCGCCGCGGGCCCGCTCCCGTGGTGCGCCGCGGCGCGGTGGTCCAGCAATACTGTCGTGCCGCCGCGCCAAGGGCGTTCCTCGATGCGGACCATGATCTCGTCGCGCCGCGCGGTCGACCGCCAGTGGACCTTCCGCATGTCGTCGCCGGTGCGGTAGTGCCGCACGATCACGTCCGGCTCGCCCTGCCCGGAATGCAGCCGGACGCTTCCGTCGTCGCCCGCTCCGGCCCCGGCGCCGCCGGGCAGCCCCCACAACGGCACCGCGCGCGGCACGACGACCAGCCGCGAATGGCCGATCAGCTCGCGTTCGAATTCGCACAGCCCGAACGGGTCGGTGATCGTCGCGCGCAACGGGCCCACCTGCTGGATCCCGCGCATGGCCGGGCGCAGCGGATACCGCAGCAGCACGCGCCGGTCGTGCGGCAGCCGTTCGACCACGAACCGCGGGCGGGCGCCCAGCGCGTACGGCACGCCGTCCTCCAGCAGCACCTCGCCGCCGGGCAGCCGTCCGCTGCGCCACAGTTCCAGGTCGACCTCGCCGGTCGCGCCCGCGGCGACCCGGTCCGGGCGCAAGGAGCGCGCGGCGCCGAGCCGCAGCCGGGTCGCCGAAATGTAGGCGGCGACCAGCAGCGGAAGGGCGACGACGAACACCGCGACCCGCAGCAGGTCGCGTTCGTTGAGCACCAGCGAGCACACCGCGGCCGCGATCCCGGCGGCGAGGAGGCAGCGGCCTCGGGTGGTGAGGCCGGAAAGCGCGCGCAGCATGCGGATTCCCTACTCGGGTAGCGGGACGCGCCTCAGCGGGCCGAGCCCTGGGGGACGGGGACGCGGTGCAGCACCGCGCGGACCACGTCGGTCGCCGAACGGCGGGCGGCGTGCGCCTCGGTGGTGAGCACCAGCCGGTGCGCCAGCACGGGCACGGCGACCGTGTGCAGGTCGTCGGGCACCACGTAGTCGCGCCCGGACAGCGCGGCCTGCGCGCGTGCGGCCCGGACCAGGTGCAGCGTCGCCCGCGGCGAGGCGCCGAGCCGGATCTCCGGCACCTGCCGGGTCGCCGACACGACGTCGACGGCGTACCGGCGGACCTCCGGCGCGATGTGCACGCCGCGGACGGTCTCGATCAGCCGCAGCATCGTCTCGCCGTCGGACACCGGCTCCAGGTCCGCGAGCGGGTTGTGCCCGGAGTGCTCGTCGACCATGGCCAGTTCGGCCTGCTGGTCGGGGTAGCCGATGGACACCCGCGCGGTGAACCGGTCGCGCTGGGCCTCGGGCAGCGCGTAGGTGCCCTCCATCTCGATCGGGTTCTGCGTCGCGATGACCATGAACGGCGCGCCGAGCCGGTAGGTGCTCGTGTCGACCGTGACCTGGTGCTCCTCCATGCACTCCAGCAGCGCGGACTGCGTCTTCGGCGAGGCCCGGTTGATCTCGTCGCCGACCACGATGTTCGCGAACACCGGGCCGGGCCGGAACTCGAACTCGCCGGTCTGCCGGTTGTAGATGGAGACGCCGGTGACGTCGCTGGGCAGCAGGTCGGGCGTGAACTGCACGCGGCTGACGGTGCAGTCGATCGAGCGCGCGAGCGCCTTCGCGAGCGAGGTCTTGCCGACGCCCGGCACGTCCTCGACGAGCAGGTGACCCTCGGCCAGGAGGGTCACCAGCGCGATCCGGATGACGTCCGGCTTGCCGACGAGGACGCGTTCCACGTTCGCGGCGATCCGGCGCGCGGCGTCGTGCAGTTCGCCGAGCCCGGCCGCCGGGACCGCTGCCAGCCCGTCCGGGGACTCGACCGCCGGGTACGGCGGCTGCCCGGACCCGTTGCCGTGACCTCCGGCGGGGGAAGCGGACTGGATTCTCGACGTCACTCGACCTCCTGGTGGCGCAATGGCTGGACGGGAACCGGCGGGGATGCGCGCCTGCCCAGCGTGCTCCCCAGTGTGTCAAACCCGGGAGAACCGGGCGGCGGAACCCCGAGATCGTTTCATGGTGACGCCCAGCCACCTCAGCACTCCTTCTTACGGGTGATTATGAGGCATTTTCAGGTGATCCCGCTGACCGTATGCACTGTCGTATGCTCCGAAACGAAGTCGCCCGACCACGGTTCGACGTCGGAAGAGGTGCATCCGCGCATGAGCGAGGCCGAGGCGGAACGGAAAGCCGGGCTCCCGGGACTGTCCGGCGGCCGGTTCGCGGTCACGCCCGAACTGGCGACCGCGACGTACGCGAAGCTCGGCGAGCTGCAGGACGTCGTCGGCGAGATGGTCCGCGAGGCCGCGGTGCTCGGCCGGTCGGTCCCGCTGGGCGGCGGGTACGCCGGCGAGGTCGGCGCGTTCATGGCGAAATACGGCCTCGGCCGCGACGGGTCGGCGGTCGACAGTCTCACCGCGTTCGGGAAGGAAATCGCCGGGCTGAAGAAACGCATCGGCGGCGCGCTCGAGAAATACCGCGACCAGGACAGCGAAGCCGCCGAAGGCGTGGACTGCACCGGTGGCTGACCGTTCCGCGGCGCGCGCCGCACTCCTTCTTCTCCCGCTCGCCGGGCTGACGATGCTCGTTTCCTGCGGCCGGATGCCCGGCCTCTCGCACGCCGCACCCGCCGACGGAGGCCCGCCCGCTCCGCCGCCGTCATCCTCCGCTCCTTCGCTGGCCAAGCTCGACCCGTGCACGCTGCTCTCGCCGCAGGACCGGTCGTCGGCCGGGCTCACCGGGCAGGGCAAGCCGAAGACGATCGGCGAGGCGCGCGCCTGCGACTGGACGGTGCCCTCGACCTTCGGCGTCACGGTCACCCTCGACGAAACCAACGGGCTGGCCAACCTCGACCTCTCCGACGGCAAGCGCACCAAGAAGGAGGTCGGCTCGCACCAGGCGGTGCAGGTGTCCGGCCGCCGCGGCACGTGCGCGGTGCTGCTCGACGTCGGCGGCGCGCAGAGCGTGCAGGTCGACGTGAACAACGCGAACTTCGCCGACTCGGACCTCGCCTGCTCGCGGGCGGGCGACGTGGCCGGGCTGGTCGAGCCGAAGCTGCCGTGAACCCCGTGCGAGGAGGAAAGTCGTGACCGACACCCCGGCCCCCGAGCCGACGGCCCGGTACGAAGCGTTCAGCCACGCGGCGCTGGCCGCGCAGGCGGTCGACGGCAACGACCCGGCCGCGGCCGGCGAGTCGGGCACGCGGTGGGCCGGGCTGTCGCAGCGGCTCGAGGACTCGCTCGGCGGGCTGATCGCGCTGTCCGCGGGCAGCGAGGAAGCCTGGCAGGGCGACGCCGGCGACGCGATGCGGAAAGTGCTCGGCAAGGCGTCCGGCTGGCTGGCCGAAACCTCCGTGGTGTCGGCGAAGGTCGGGGAGGCCGTGCAGGGACAGGCCGAGGTCGCCGCCCGGGCGCGCGCGGACATGCCCGCGCCGGTGGACTTCGACCCGGCGGCGATGATCCGGTCCGCCGCGGCGAGCGGGGACCTGGTGCGGCTGGCCGGGCTGTCGTCCGCGATGGACGAGCGGCGCGCCGAAGCCGAAGCTGCCCGGCAGAAGGCGATCGACGTCCTGCGCACCCGTGACACGGCGTTGCGCGGACTCCTGCCCGAAGGCGAGTTCCCCGCGGTCCCGCCGCTCGGCGCGGGGCCGGCTTGATCAGCCTGTCGGCGTCCGCGTTCGACATCGTCTGGGCCGACCTCGGCCTCGACGCCCCGCCCGCGCCGCTGGCGGTGCGCAGCGTGGGGGAGACCGACGCCGACCGCTCCGCGATCCGCGCGGAGGTCTACCGGAACCTCGGCGACCGCGGCCTCTTCGACGGCCGTCTCGACGCCGCGCTGGAGAACAGCCTCCGCGTGCTGGCGTCCGCGGAACGGTATGTGGAGTGCGAGGCGCTCGCCGACATGACCGCCGACGAACCGTTCCGCGCGGTCGCCGCTCTTCGCGGACGGAACGCGGTGCTGGCGGTGCAGCCGGCGCGGACGATCGGCGTGCGCGGCATCGGGGAGAGCGAACTGGCCTCGGCGATCGTCGACGTGCTGCCCGAACTCTCGGCCGGACCCGGTTACGGCGTCCGGCTGCCCGCGGCGGGGGAGCCGCCGGGCGGCGCGCAGGGGGAGGAGCTGCGGGCGATCCAGTCCCGGCCGGTGTACGCGGCGGGCCAGTTCACCGTCCACGTCCGCGACCGGGCGGGCAAACTCGCCAGGACCGGCGGGCTGACGTGGTTCGACACGGACGCCGGGGCGTATTCGGCGGTGTGCTCGCCCGGACGCGGCGGGCAGGAGTGGGTGACGGTGTCCCCGGTCGACAGCGCGCGGCTGGCCGAGCGGGTCATGGAGCTGGTGCCGCGCTGACCCGGCGCGTCTGAAGTGGACGGTGGCGGCCGCGCCGGTGTCGCGAGTGGACGGTCGACCGGCTGGCGGCGGACTCGTGCGCGACGATGCCGGTTCTCAGCGGCATCGCCACGCACGACCGCGGTTGGCCGCCGCTTGCGCCGGACTCCCCGCCGAGCCCCACCCGGCTGGCCCCACCGCCAGGCCTCGCCGCGGCTCCCCACCCGCCCCCACGGCGGCCCCCACCAAGCCCCGCTCGCCGTGCGCCGCGCACTTGCCGGACCTCGCGCCGACTCCCCACGACGCCCCCCACCAGGCCCCACCGCGGCTCCCCACCCCGCTCCACCCGCGTCCCCACCAGCCCCCACCGGTTCCCCCACCCGTCCCCACCACGGGTCCCCACGCTGCCGAAACGCGGACGTTTCAGACCTTCCGAGGTTGCGGGAGACCCCGGTGCGGGGGATCTTCGCCACGGTCCCCCCACCGCGCCCCCACCTGGACCCACCTCCGTGACCTGCGCAAACGCGCCACCCGACGGAGTGGCACGCGCGCAAGACTCGTTGACTGTGGTGAAAAGTGGGGTACGGTGGTGGCCAGTGGGGCGGAAGGGAGCCCCCGAGCCGGGGACCGGGTGGGGAGCCAACCGGATCCGGTAGGGAGGTGGAGGCCGGTGTTCCTCGGCACCCACACCCCGAAGCTGGACGACAAAGGGCGGCTCACGCTGCCCGCGAAGTTCCGCGAAGCCTTGGCAGGCGGGCTGATGGTCACCAAGGGGCAGGACCACTGTCTCTTCGTCTTCCCCCGAGCCGAGTTCGAGCAGATGGCCAGGAAGGTCGCCGAAGCCCCGTTCACCAACGAGGCGGTGCGGGCCTACCAGCGCTACCTGTTCGCCGGGACGGACGAGCAACGTCCGGACGGGCAAGGGCGCGTCGCCATCGCGCCGGAGCTGCGCCGGTATGCGGGGCTCAACAAGGAGTGCGTGGTGATCGGCGCGATCACCCGGCTCGAGATCTGGGACGCCCAGGCGTGGCAGGGCTACCTGGACGAACACGAGGACAGCTACGCACAGGCTCGGGAGGAAGTTCTGCCGGGCGTCTTCTAGGAGGCGCCCCGGGCGGACCTGCGTCGTCGGGGGACGCGGGTACGCCGTTCGACGCGGATGCCGTGAGGCCTCTGTCCGCTCTTTGACCCTGGCGCACCTTCCCCGGTGCCAGGTCAGCAAGCGGGCGGGCAGGGACCTGACGGCATCCGCCGCATCTTCCCCGGAAACACTCGCGGCAGAAAGGGGGAAGACATGGCGGACGAAGCCGAGCACGTTCCGGTGCTGCTGGACCGCATCGTCGAGCTGTTCGCCCCCGCGCTGGCGGATCGCGACGCCGTTCTCGTCGACGCGACCGTCGGCCTCGGCGGCCATTCCGACGCGCTGCTCGCCGCGTTCCCCCGGCTCCGGCTGATCGGTCTCGACCGCGATCCGGCCGCGCTCGAGCGCTCCGCGGAGCGGCTCGCGCGGCACGGCGACCGCGTCGACCTGGTCCACACCGTCTACGACGGACTGCCCGAAGCGGTGTCCGGACTCGGACTGTCCCAAGTGGACGGAATCCTGTTCGACCTCGGCGTCTCGTCGATGCAGCTCGACCGCACCGAACGCGGGTTCGCCTATTCGCAGGACGCGCCGCTCGACATGCGGATGGACCCGACCACCGGGTTCACCGCGGCCGACGTGCTCAACACCTACGCGCCCGGCGAGCTGATCCGGATCCTGCGCGACTACGGCGAGGAACGGTTCGCGCAGCGGATCGTCCGCGCCGTGGTGGCGGAACGGGAGAAGGAACCGTTCACCCGCAGCGCAAGGCTGGTCGAACTGCTCTACTCCGCGGTGCCCGCGGCGAGCAGGCGCACCGGCGGGCATCCGGCGAAGCGCACGTTCCAGGCGCTGCGGATCGAGGTCAACGGCGAGCTGGAAGTCCTGCGCCGGGCGATGCCCGCGGCGCTGCGCACGCTGGCGATGGACGGCCGGATCGTCGTCGAGTCCTATCAGTCCCTCGAGGACCGGCTGGTCAAGCAGGCGCTCGCGGAACTGGCGAAATCCCGGACGCCGGAAGGGCTTCCGGTCGAACTGCCCGGGCACGGGCCGGAACTGAAGCTCCTCACGCGGGGAGCGGAGAAGGCCGGCGAGCGCGAGATCGAGCACAACCCGCGGGCCGCCTCGGTACGGCTGCGTGCAGCACAACGGATCGGAGAGCCGCGATGACCGCACCTACGAAGTCCCGCCGCTCGTCGTCGACCGCTGCGGAGCGGGCACCGCGGAACACCGTCGCCGAGACCGACGCTCCGGCGCGGCGGCGCACGACGGCGGCCGAGCGCGCGTACGCCCGGCGGGCGCAGCGGGCCGACCTGCTGCGCCAGCGTGCGCCGAAAAAGCCGGTCGCGGAACCGGAACGGGTCGAGACCAAGACCGTGCGCACGCGGTTCCAGCTGCGCTGGCCGCGTTCGCGCGCGTCGTTCGTGCTCGTGATGATGGGGCTGCTGGCGGTCGGGGTCGCCGCGACGCTGTGGTTCACCACGCAGGCGATCGCCGATTCGTACCGGCTCGAAAAGCTGCGCACGGACAGCGCTTCGCTGATGGAGACGAAGGACCGGCTGGAGCGCGAGGTCGCGAAGGCCCAGTCCCCGGCGTCTCTCGCGCCCGCGGCCAAGCAGTTGGGCATGGTGCCCGGCGGCGACCCGGCGCGCATCGTCGTCGGCAAGGACGGCAAAACGACCGTCGTCGGCGAACCGAAGAAGGCCCAGCCGGACGAGCAGGACACGGCCGCGCCCCCGGCGCAGCCGGCCGCTCCGCCGGAGGGCGGCATCGAAGGCGACCTGTCGGGCACGCCCGCGGGGACCGCAGGAGGGCAGTGATGGCGGCAGGCGGCAACAGCCGTTCCCGGGCGGCGGGCAGCGCGCGGCGGACCTACGCCGCGGGCACCCGCCGCGCGGTCGCGAAACGGGGCAACGGCGGACAGCGCAGCCGGTTCTCCGCGGTGCGCATCATGCTCGTCGTGCTGATGGTGGTGGCGGGCGCGAAACTGGTGCAGGTGCAGTGGTTCGAGGCCCCCGCGCTGTCCGCGGCGGCCGAACGGCAGCGCACGCTCACCATCGACATCCCGGCGCAGCGCGGGTCCATTGTGGACCGCAACGGGGCGAAACTGGCGTTCAGCGTGGAAACCCGCACGCTGTCGGTGAACCTGCGCGCGCTGCACAAGACGATGGACGAGTACGCGAAGAAGTACCCGGACAAGGGCCGCACCTTCGAAACCGAGGTGGCCGGCGCGGCGAAGCTGATCGCGCAGAAAGTCCCGCACCTGACGACGGAGGCCGAACAGCTGGCACTGCTGCACAAACAGCAGTCCTTCACCTACCTCGTCGACAACGTCGAGCCTTCGGTGGCCGACCAGATCGTCAAGAAGTACGCGTGGATCGGCGTGGAGAAGCGCGCCAAACGCGAGTACCCGGGCGACAACCTCGCGTCGAACATCGTCGGCCTGGCGAACTGGCGGATGGACGACCCCGACGTGTCGAAGCACAACCTGCACGGCGTGATCGGGCTGGAGAAATCGCGCGACGCGGACCTGGCGGGCACGCCCGGCCGCGAGATCGTGAACACCCAGAACGGCAACGACAACCTGTACCTGCCGGGCACCGAGCACGTGCTCACCGCCGCCGTCCCGGGCTCCGATCTCGAGCTGACCATAGATTCCGACCTGCAGTTCGAACTGCAGCGCCAGCTGGCCGACTACGTCTCGAAGTCGAACGCCAAGGGCGGCCAGGCGGTCATCATGGACTCGAAGACAGGCGAGGTGTACGCGCTGGCCGACGCCAGCACGTTCAATCCGAACGATCCCTCCACGATCAAGGACGACCTGCTCAACAACCGCCCGGTCACCACGCCGTACGAGCCCGGTTCGGTGAACAAGGTGGTCACCGCGACCGCGGCGATCGACGACAAGATCGCCACGCCCACCTCGACGCTGGAGGTGCCGGGCTCGATCAAGGTCGCCGACCGGACCGTCCACGACGCGTGGGTGCACGGCACGCAGACGTTCACCACCACCGGCGTGTTCGCGAAATCCTCCAACGTCGGCACGCTGGAACTCGCGCAGCAGGTCGGCCCGGACCGGTATCTGGCGCTGCTGAAGAAGTTCGGCATCGGGCAGAAGACCGGCATCGGCCTTCCCGGGGAGAGCTCCGGTTACGTGCCGCCGCGCAAGGACTGGTCGGCGTCCACGTTCGGCAACCTGCCGATCGGGCAGGGTCTTTCGATGACCGTCGTGCAGATGGCCGGGATGTACCAGGCGATCGCCAACGACGGCCTGCGCGTCGAACCGCGGATCGTGAAGGCGAAGAAGAACCCGGACGGCACCGTGACGCCCGAAGCGCCGCCGAAGACCGAGCGCGTGGTGAGCCCGGAGACCGCGAAAACGGTGCGGGACATGCTGCGCGCGGTGGTGCAGAACGCCAAGAGCCCGAACGGGGGCACCGCGCCTTCGGCCGGGCTGGAGGGCTACCAGATCTCCGGCAAGACCGGCACCGGCCAGCAGATCGACCCGCGCACCAAGGCGTACAGCTCGAGCCTGGCGAACATCACCTTCGCCGGGATCCTGCCCGCCGACCACCCGCGGTTCGTCGTCGGCATCCGGCTCGACGCGCCGGACACCACGCTGCCCGCCGGGCATTCCGCGGGCCCGCTGTTCCACTCGATCGCGTCGTACCTGTCGCAGCGGTACCAGATTCCGCTGTCCGACGGCCCGTCGCCGGTGGTGCCGCTCGTCGTCGGCTGACCGCCCCGGCCGCTTCGGTTGTCCGTGAAGGGCTCCTTGAGGGAATCTGATTCCCGCAAGGAGCCCTTCACGGCCGTCTGCGGGAGGGGGAGAGCAGCGCGAGGCGGGCGGGGGCAGCGCATTCGATGCCGGGTCGGGGCGGGTGTTTGTCCACACGGGCCGGTGCGGCGCCGGGGAAAGGGTTGCGCCGCAACGATCTTGACCGCCCCGCCTAGCACACCCGGGGCGGGGGCGCGCGTTCGCCGTACCGCGTTGGGTCACCCGGATCCGGCCTCGGTAACCTCTCCGGCGTGTCCGTGTCCTCGTCCCAGCCCCGAAGCGGGCCCGCTGCCGCGTCGCTGCCGGACAGCCCGGCCAAGGCGGCCGCCGCGCCGCCCCGCCCGGCCCGGATCGATCCGGTCCCGCTGGCCACTCTGCTCGCCCGTGCGGGAGCCCGGCTGATCGCCGACCGTCCCGAGGCCGCCGACCTCACCGTCACCGGCACCACGCTGCGTGCGCAGCACGTGCTCCCCGGTGACCTGTTCGCCGGCCTCCCCGGAGCCCGCGCGCACGGCGCCGACTTCAGCGACCAGGCCCTCGCCGCCGGAGCCGCGGCCGTCCTGACCGACCCGAGCGGAGCCGACCGGCCCGCGCTGCGCGACGCGCCGGTTCCGGTCCTCGTGCACCCGGACCCGCGCGCCGCGCTCGGCGAGATCGCCGCGTGGATCTACGGCGAGCCGTCGCTGAGCCTGTCCGTGCTCGGCGTCACCGGCACCTCCGGCAAGACCACCACCTCCTACCTGGTCGACTCGGGCCTGCGCGCCGCCGGGCGCACCACCGGCCTGATCGGCACGGTCGAGACCCGGATCGCGGGCGAGCGCCTCGCGAGCGGGTTCACCACGCCGGAGGCCCCGGACCTGCAGGCGCTGCTCGCGGTGATGCTGGAGCGCGGCGTCACGCACGTGCCGATGGAGGTGTCCAGCCACGCGCTGGCGCTCGGCCGGGTCAACGGCACCCGGTTCGCGGTGGGCGCGTTCACCAACCTGTCGCAGGACCACCTCGACTTCCACAAGGACATGGAGGAGTACTTCGCCGCCAAGTCCCTGCTGTTCGACGGCCGCTCGACCACCGAGGTCGTCGTGGTCGACAGCGCGTGGGGGCAGGCGCTGCTCACGCCGCAGACGGTGACCGTCTCGATCGAGGCCGGCGCCGACGCGCTGTGGCGGGCCGCCGACATCGAGGCGACTCCGGCGGGGGAGCAGACCTTCACCCTGCTCGGGCCGGACGGGCTCAGCCGCGCGGCGAAGATCCCGCTGCCGGGCACGTTCAACGTCGCCAACGCGGTGCTCGCCGCGGCGATCCTGGACAGCGCGGGCATCGACGCCGACGACATCGTCGCCGGGCTCGCCGCGGTGGAGGTGCCCGGCCGGATGGAGCGGGTGTACCTCGGCCAGGAGTTCACCGCGGTGGTCGACTACGCGCACAAACCGGCCGCCGTGGCGCAGGGCCTCGACGCCCTGCGCGCCCGCACCGACGGCCGGATCATCACCGTGCTCGGCTGCGGCGGCGACCGCGACACCGCGAAGCGCCCGATGATGGGCGAGGCCGCGGTGCGCCGCAGCGATCTGCTGATCGTCACCGACGACAACCCGCGTTCGGAGGACCCGGCCGCGATCCGCGCCGCGATGATGGCCGGCGCCCGCGCGGTCGGGCCCGCGGCCGGCGGCGAGGTCGTGGAGATCGGCGACCGGCGCGAGGCGATCGCGTCCGCGGTGTCGCTCGCCCGGCCGGGGGACATCGTCCTGATCGCAGGCAAGGGCCACGAGACCGGCCAGGAGATCCAGGGTGTGGTGCACCCGTTCTCCGACCGGGACGAACTGGAGGCCGCCATCCGCAAGCGTCTCGAGGTGACCGCGTGATCGAGCTGAGCCTGGCCGAGATCGCCGACGTCGTCGGCGGCAGGCTGCACCGCACCGACGGATCCGCTGTCGTGACCGGCAGCGTCGAATTCGACACCCGCGAACTCGGCCCCGGCGGGCTGTTCCTCGCCCTGCCCGGCGAACGCGTCGACGGGCACGATTTCGCCGCGAAGGCGGTACAGGCCGGCGCGGTCGGCGTGCTGGCCGCGCGCGAAGTCGACGCGCCCGCGATCGTCGTGCCGCCGCTGCCGCCGGGACAGGGCAACGCCGGGTCGGTCGCGCTGACCGGCGACAAAGACGGCTCCGGCGCCGCCGTGCTGGCCGCGCTGGCCAAGCTGGCCCGGCACGTCGTCGACCGGCTGGCGGCGGCCGGGCTGACCGTCATCGGCGTCACCGGCTCGTCCGGCAAGACCTCGACCAAGGACGTCATCGCGCAGCTGATCGAGCCGATGGGCCCGACGGTCGCGCCGCCCGGGTCGTTCAACAGCGAGCTGGGCCATCCGTGGACCGCGCTGCGCGCCGACGCGTCGACCAGGTTCCTCGTGCTGGAGATGTCCGCGCGCGGGGTCGGGCACATCGCCGCGGCCGCCGAGACGACGCCGCCGCGGATCGGCGCGGTGCTCAACGTCGGCAGCGCGCACGTCGGCGAGTTCGGCTCGCGCGAGGGCATCGCGAAGGCGAAGGGAGAGCTGGTCGAGGCGCTTCCGGAAGACGGCCTGGCGGTGCTGAACCTCGACGACCCGCTGGTCGCCGCCATGGCGAGCCGCACGAAGGCCCGCGTCGTGGGCGTGGGGGAGTCGGCCGGGGCGCAGGTCCGGGCCGCCGACATCACCGTCGACGACGAGGCCCGCCCGTCCTTCCGGCTGATCACGCCCGAGGGCGAGGCCCAGGTGACGCTGCCGCTGCACGGCGAGCACCACGTCGGCAACGCGCTGTCGGCCGCCGCCATCGCCCGCGAGCTCGGCGCGACCACCGAGGAGATCGCGCAGCGGCTGTCGTCGCTGCAGCGGCGCTCGGAGCGCCGGATGGACGTCACCACCCGCGCGGACGGCGTCACGATCCTCAACGACTCGTACAACGCCAACCCGGAATCGGTCCGGGCCGGCCTGAAGGCGCTCGCCTCGATGAGCCGCTCCGGCCGCCGCGCGTGGGCGGTGCTCGGCGTGATGGGCGAGCTGGGCGAGGACTCGGTGACCGCGCACGACTCGATCGGGCGGCTCGTGGTCCGGCTCAACATCGAGAAGCTCGTCGTGGTCGGCCAGGACGCGGCCGCCATGCACCAGGGCGCGTTCCAGGAGGGTTCCTGGGGCGAGGAGTCGGTGCTGGTACCCGATGTCGAGGCCGCCGTTGCCGTGCTGCATGATCAGCTCCGTCCCGGGGACGTGGTGCTGGTCAAGGCGTCCAAGGCCGCCGGTCTGTGGCGGGTGGCCGAGGCGCTGCTGGCCGAACCCGGGAACCTCTCTTCCTCGTCTTCCGAACGCTCGAACGGTGGTCACGCGTGATCAACATCATGATCGCGGCCGCGGCGGGTCTGCTGGTCTCGATCCTGCTCACGCCTTACCTCATCCGGGTCTTCTCGCGGCAGGGCTTCGGCCAGGAGATCCGCGAGGAAGGCCCGCAGGGGCACAAGTCGAAGCGCGGCACGCCGACCATGGGCGGCGTCGCGATCATCATCGCGATGGTCGTCGGCTACTTCGTCGCGCACCTGATCACCTGGATCGGCAACTCGCGCTCGGCCGCGCCCTCGGCGTCCGGCCTGCTCGTGCTGATGCTCGCGGTCGGGCTCGGCGTGGTCGGTTTCCTCGACGACTTCATCAAGATCCGCAAGCAGCGCAACCTCGGGCTGAACAAGACCGCGAAGCTGGTCGGCCAGCTGGTGGTCACCATCCTGTTCGCGGTGCTGTCGCTGCAGTTCAAGGACGCGCAGGGGCTCACCCCGGCGTCGCAGAGCCTGTCCTACGTCCGCGACCTGGCGCTGATCACGTTCCCGTCGGTCGTGTTCGTGATCTTCTGCTACATCGTCATCTCCGGCTGGTCGAACGCGGTGAACTTCACCGACGGCCTCGACGGCCTGGCGGGCGGCGCGGCGGCGATGGTGCTCGCGACGTACGTGGTCATCTCGTTCTGGCAGGCCCGGCTCTCCTGCTCGACCCAGCCGCTCCCGGCCTGCTACGACGTGCGCGACCCGCTCGACCTCGCGGTCGTCGCGGCCGCCGCCACCGGGGCCTGCATCGGGTTCCTGTGGTGGAACGCGGCGCCGGCGAAGATCTTCATGGGCGACACCGGGTCGCTCGCCCTCGGCGGCCTGGTCGCCGGGCTGTCCATGACCACCCGCACCGAACTGCTCGCCATCGTCATCGGCGGCCTGTTCATGGTCGAGATGATCTCGGTGGTCACGCAGATCGCGGTCTTCCGGACGACGCGGCGGCGGCTGTTCCGGATGGCGCCCTTCCACCACCACTTCGAGCTCGCCGGGTGGGCGGAAACCACGGTGATCATCCGGTTCTGGCTGCTCTCGGCGATCTGCTGCATGTTCGGGCTCGGGCTGTTCTACAGCGAGCAGCTCAACTTCGGAGGCTGAGCCTTGCAGCTTGAGGGCAAACACGTTCTCGTCGCGGGCGCGGGCGTCACCGGGAAATCGGTCGTCCCCGTGCTGCGCGAACTGGGCGCGCGGGTCACGGTCACCGACGGCAACGCCGAGCGGCTCGCCGAACTGGAGGACCTGGACGCCGAGCTGGTGCCCGGCCTCAGCGCACCGCCCGCGGACACCGCGCTCGTCGTGACCAGCCCCGGCTGGCGGCCGACGTCCCCGCTGCTGGTCGCGGCGGCCGAGGCGGGCGTCGAGGTGATCGGCGACGTCGAGCTGGCGTGGCGGATCGGGCAGCTGCGCGAGCATCCGCCCGCGTGGCTGGTCATCACCGGCACGAACGGCAAGACGACCACGGTCGGGATGCTGGAGTCGATCCTGCGCGCGGCCGGCGCGGACGCGGTGGCCTGCGGCAACGTCGGCTACCCGGTGCTGGACGCGGTCCGCGGCGGGCACCAGGTGCTGGCCGTCGAGCTGTCGAGCTTCCAGCTGCACTGGTCGTCCACGATCGCGCCGGACGCGTCGGTAGTGCTGAACCTCGCCGAGGACCACCTCGACTGGCACGGCTCGATGGAGGAGTACGCCGCCGCGAAGGGCCGCGCGCACGAGCGTTCGCGCGCCGTCGTGCACAACGTCGACGACCCGTGGTCCGCGCGGATCGCCGAGGAGCACGCGCCGGACGGTGCCCGGCGGATCGGGTTTGTGCTCGACACCCCGCGCGCCGGCGAACTGGGCCTGGTCGAAGACCTGCTGGTGGACCGTGCTTTCGGGGCCGACCCGGAGACGAGCGCGGAGGAACTGGCCGAGATCGCCGACGTCCGCCCGGCCGGACCGCACAACCTCGCGAACGCGCTCGCCGCGGCCGCGCTCGCTCGCGCGCACGGCGTGACTCCGGAGGCGGTGCGCGCGGGGCTGCGCGCCTACGAGCCCGCGCCGCACCGCGCGGTGGAGGTCGCCGAGGTCGGCGGCGTCCGCTACGTCAACGACTCGAAGGCCACCAACCCGCACGCCGCGCTCGGCTCGCTGCTCGCGCACGAAGGCGTGGTCTGGATCGCCGGCGGGCAGCTCAAGGGCGCGTCGGTGGACGAGCTGGTCGCCGCGGTCGGCGGACGGCTGCGCGCCGCCGTCCTGCTGGGCGTCGATTCACCCGTGATCGAGGCCGCTCTCGCGCGACACGCGCCGGATGTCCCGGTCAACCGCCTCCTTCCGGGTGACGATGAGCCCATGACTGCGGCGGTGAATGCGGCCAGCGCCCTGGCTCGTCCTGGTGACGTGGTGCTCCTCGCGCCCGCCGCCGCCTCGCTGGACATGTTCTCCGGCTACGGAGCGCGCGGCGACGCGTTCGAAGCCGCGGTGCGTGCTCTGGACGACGGCGCGGCGGGGGCGGCGGATGACGGTCGTTGACGGAGACAAGCCCCGGCCGCGGCGCGTCCGCAAGGAAAGCCCGTTCGTCGCGCTCCGGACCGCGCTGACCGCCTGGCTGTCGCGGCCGCTGGCGTCGTTCCACCTGGTCCTCGCGCTGACCGGCATCCTCACCGTGATCGGCGCGGTGATGGTGCTGTCCGCGTCGTCGGTGGCCTCGTACAACCCGAAGACCGGCAGCGGCGTGTACGCGCTGTTCTTCCGGCACCTGATGTTCGTCGCGATCGGCGGGATCGTGTTCTGGGCGGGCCTGCGGGTCCGGCTCGAGCGGGTCCGCCGGATGTCGGCGACGATGACGGTCGCCTGCCTCGGCCTGCTGCTGCTGGTGCTGACGCCGCTCGGGTCGACGGTGAA
Source organism: Amycolatopsis sp. CFH S0740 (assembly GCF_004522315.1). Classification (NCBI taxonomy): domain Bacteria; kingdom Bacillati; phylum Actinomycetota; class Actinomycetes; order Pseudonocardiales; family Pseudonocardiaceae; genus Amycolatopsis; species Amycolatopsis sp. CFH S0740. The sequence goes on from NZ_SDLS01000035.1 coordinate 58,282, forward strand.
CGGTTCGCAGGGCTGGTTCAAGCTCGGCGTGTTCACCTTCCAGCCGGTCGAGGCGGCGAAGGTGGCGCTGGCCTTCTGGGGCGCGCACATCCTGGTGATCAAGTACAACGTGCTGCACCAGTGGCGGCATCTGCTGGTCCCGGTCGTCCCGGTGGCGCTGCTGATGTTCGCGCTGGTGATGCTGCAGCCCGACCTCGGCGGCACGATCACCCTCGCGGTGGTGCTGCTGGGCCTGCTGTGGTTCGCCGGCGCGCCGAAACGGCTCTTCGGGGTGATCCTGGCCGGCGGCCTGAGCGGCGTGCTGGTGCTGGCGATCATCGCGCCCTACCGGCTCGCGCGGGTGATGTCCTTCCTGTCGCCGGACGCGGACACCTCGGCCGAGGGGTTCCAGGCGAACCAGGCCAAGCTGGCGCTCGCCGACGGCGGGCTGTTCGGCAAGGGGCTCGGGCAGGGCGCGTCGAACTGGGGCTACCTGCCGAACGTGCAGAACGACTTCATCTTCGCGCTGATCGGCGAGGAACTGGGCTTCGTGGGCTGCGCGGTCGTGCTGGCGCTGTTCGCCGGCGTGGCCGTGGTCGGCCTGCGGATCGCCACCCGCAACATCGATCCGTGGATCCGGATCGTCGCGGGCACCCTGACGGTGTTCCTCGTCGCGCAGGCGGCCATCAACATCGGCTACGTGGTCGGGCTGCTGCCGGTCACCGGCGTCACGCTGCCGCTGATCTCCTACGGCGGCACGTCGCTCGTGATCACCATGCTCATCATGGGCGTGCTGGCCAACGCCGCGCGGCACGAACCCGAGGCGGTGGCCGCACTGCGCTCGCACGGGCCGGGTAAATTCGGACGCCTGCTGCGGCTGCCCGCGCCCGATCCGTACCGCCCGCCGTCCACCCGCAAGGGAACGCGCGGAGCGGGGACCGGGACGAGGGCGGCCCGGCCGGCGCCGCGTGCGGCCCGGCCCGCACCGGCACAGGAACGCCGCCGGTCGGCGCGGCGGACTACAGCGAACCGCGGTGCCCGGAGCACCGCGAACCGGAGAGGTCATCGGTGAGCAAGCCCGTCAAGGGAACGCAGCGGTCGGCAGCGGGCCGGGCGCCGGTCGTCGTGGTCGCGGGCGGGGGCACCGCCGGGCACATCGAGCCCGCGCTCGCGCTGGCGGACGCCGTGAAGCGGCTGCGCCCGGACGCCGAGGTGATCGCCCTCGGCACGGAACGCGGACTGGAGAACAAGCTCGTGCCTGCGCGCGGGTACCCGCTGGAGCTGATCCCGCCGGTCCCGATGCCGCGCAAGCCGACGCCGGAGCTGCTCCGGCTGCCGCTGAAGGTGCGCGATTCGGTCCGCCGCACCCGCGAGGTGCTCGACCGGGTGCACGCGGACGTCGTGGTCGGTTTCGGCGGCTACGTCGCGCTGCCGGCGTATCTCGCCGCGCGCGGCCGCACGCCGATCGTGGTGCACGAGGCGAACAAGTCGGCCGGGCTGGCCAACAAGGTCGGCGCCCGCTTCGCGTCGCGCGTCGCGGTCGCGGTGCCGGGCACGCCGCTGCCGAAGGCCGAGGTGGTCGGCATTCCGCTGCGCCGCTCGATCACGTCGCTGGACCGGGCCGCGCTGCGCGCCGAGGCCCGCGCATTCTTCGAGCTGGACCCGGACGCGCCGACGCTGCTGGTGTTCGGCGGTTCGCAGGGCGCGGCGTCGATCAACTCGGCGGTTTCCGGTGCGGCGAAGGACTTCGCCGAGGCGGGTGTCGGCGTGCTGCACGCGCACGGCCCGAAGAATTCCCTTGTGGTGCAAGAGTTTCCCGGCCGCCCGCCGTACGTGCCGGTGCCGTACCTGGAGCGGATGGACCTGGCCTACGCCGCGGCGGACGCGGTGGTGTGCCGCTCCGGCGCGATGACCGCGGCCGAGGTGTCCGCGGTCGGGCTGCCCGCGGTGTTCGTCCCGCTGCCGCACGGCAACGGCGAACAGGCGGTCAACGCCCAGCCCGCGGTCGACGCCGGCGCCGCGCTGATGGTCGCCGACGCCGACCTCACCGCGGAGAAGGTCGCCGAACTGGTGATCCCGCTGGTGACCGACGCCGACCGGGTCGCCGCGATGAGCGCGGCCGCCGTCGGGCTCGGCCACCGCGAGGCCGACGAGACCCTCGCCCGCATCGTTTTGGAGGCCGCCGGTGCCTGACACGCCCGAACTGCCCGCGCAGCTGCGCCGGGCGCACCTGATCGGGATCGGCGGGGCCGGGATGTCCGGCATCGCGCGGATCCTGCTCGCCCGCGGCGCGGCCGTGTCCGGGTCGGACGCCAAGGAATCGCGCGCGCTGCTTTCCCTGCGCGCGCAGGGCGCGACGTTGTTCGTCGGCCAGACCGCGGAAAACCTCGGCGAGCTGGCCGAACCGCCGTCGGCCGTCGTGGTGTCCACCGCGATCAAGGAGACCAACCCGGAACTCGCCGCGGCCCGCGAGCGCGGCATCCCGGTGCTGCACCGCGCGCAGGCGCTGGCCGGGCTGATGGCCGGGCACCGCGTCGCGTGCATCGCGGGCACGCACGGCAAGACGTCGACCACGTCGATGCTCACCGTGGCGCTGCAGAACTGCCGGATGGACCCGTCGTTCGCGATCGGCGGCGACCTCAACGAATCCGGGGCGAACGCGCACCACGGCGAGGGCGGCGTGTTCGTCGCGGAAGCCGACGAGAGCGACGGTTCCTTCCTCACCTACACGCCGTCGGTGGCGGTGGTGACGAACGTCGAGCCCGATCACCTCGACCACCACGGCACCGCCGAGGCGTACGTGAAGGTGTTCAGCGACTTCGTCGGCCAGATCGAGCCGGGCGGGCTGCTGATCGTGTGCGCGGACGACGAGGGCGCGGCCCGGCTCGGCGACGAGGCCGTCGCGGCCGGCGTCCGGGTGCGCCGCTACGGCCGTGCCGCTTCCGGCGAAGGCGACGTGCGCGTGCTCGACTACACGCCCGCACCGGACGGCGGCGTCGTGCGGATCGCGCTGGACGGCGAAGAACACGACCTGCGGGTCGCGGTGCCGGGCGAGCACATGGCGCTCAACGCGGTCGCCGCGCTGCTCGCCGGACTCGAACTCGGCGCGCCGCTGGACGGTATGGCCGCCGGGCTCGCCGCGTTCGGCGGGGTGCGCCGCCGGTTCGAGTTCAAGGGCCGCGCGGGCGACGTCCGGGTGTACGACGACTACGCGCACCACCCGACCGAGGTGGCCGCGCAGCTGCGCGCGGTGCGCACCGCGGCGGGCAGCGGACGGGTCGTCGTGGTGTTCCAGCCGCACCTGTACTCGCGCACGCAGACTTTCGCCGCCGAGTTCGCCGAAGCGCTGTCGCTGGCCGACGAGGTCGTGGTGCTCGACGTGTTCGGCGCGCGCGAGGAGCCGGTGCCGGGCGTGACCGGTGCGCTGATCGCCGACCGGGTGACCGTGCCGGTGCACTACCAGCCCGCCTTCGACGTGGCCGCCGGCCTGGTCGCGGACCTCGTCCGGCCGGGCGACCTCGCGATCACCATGGGCGCGGGCGACGTGACGCAGCTCGGCCCGGAGATCTTGGCCGAGCTGGACCGGAGGGCCTCGGGAGCATGACCGGGACCCGGCAGCGCCGTCGCTCGCCCGCGCCTCGTGCGGGCGAGGAGCAGCGTGCCGCCCTGGCCCGGGAACGCCGCGGGCGGCGGACCGAGGAGGAACGCCAGCGCACCCGCGCCCGCACCTCCGCGCGTTCGAGCCGCTCGACGCGGGCTTCCGCGCGGAAGTCCCGGCCCTCGCGCGGCAAGGAGATCCGCCGTCGCTGGGTCGCGTTGCTGACCGTGGTCACCCTGGTCGCGCTGGGGTACCTGCTGTTCTTCAGCTCGCTGCTCGCGGTGAAGACGATCGAGGTGCAGGGCGCGAAAACCGTGTCGGCGGACCAGATCCGCGCGACCGCCGCGGTGCCGCCCGGGCAGCCGATGCTGCGCGCGGACGTCGACGGGATCCGCGACCGGGTGGCGCAGATGCCGGGCATCGCGACGGTCGACGTGTCCCGGTCGTGGCCGACGACGCTGGAGATCGCGGTGACCGAACGGACCGCGATCGCGTTCTTCGACAGCGGACCCGGCGGCGACGGGGTGCACCTCGTCGACGGCGGCGGGGTCGTGTTCAAGACGGTGAAGACCCGGCCGGTCGGCTTGCCCGAGCTGAAACTGCCGAAGGTGTCGGTGGACGACCCGGTCACCCGCGCGGTGACCGCGGTGCTCGGGGTCCTGCCGGAGCAGCTGCTGAAGCAGACGAAGACGGTCACCGCGCAGACGCCGGCGAGTGTCGAGTTCACGCTGTCCACCGGCAAGACGGTGCGGTGGGGGAACGCGGAGAACACCGACCGCAAGGCGAAGGTGCTGGCCGCGCTGCTGACGCAGCAGGGGAAGATCTACGACGTTTCCGCGCCGGAGTTGCCGACTATCACTTCGTGAGTGTTGAAGCCGGTTCTAACCGGCATGAACGCTCGCGAGGCGCGGGACCTGGTGACGCGCGAGGAGGGCGGTAGCTCCGGATCGCCCGGGTGCCTACGCGCATTCGTGCGGGGGAGTGCCTCGTGAGTGGCTATGCCGGTTCTAACCGGCATAGCCACTCACGAGGTTTTCGTGGCGCGGACTTCTCGTATGGCGTACGCTTGTCGGGTTCGTACGCCATACGAGAAGGTGGGGGCATGACGGTTCTGGTGACGGGTGCGACGGGCAACGTCGGGCGGCTGGTGGTCGACGAGCTGGTGGCTCGCGGGGTGCCGGTGCGGGCGTTGACGGTGGATCCGGAGCGGGCGGCGTTGCCTGGCGGGGTCGAGGTGGTGGTCGGGTCGCTGGCCAAGCCCTCGACGTTGCCTGCTGCGCTGGACGGGGTCGAGGCGGTTTATCTGGCGCCTTATGCGCGGACTGTTTCGCGGTTTTGCGAACTGGCCTCGGCGGCTGGGGTTCGGCGGGTGGTCGCGTTGTCTGGGTCCAGTGTGGGGGACACGCATCCGGCTTCCAGCGGGCATGGGTTTGCCGCGGTTGAGGATGCGGTTCGGGCTGGCGGGTTTGCGTGGACGTTTTTGCGGCCTGGGGCGTTCATGATGAATTCTCTGGGGTGGGCGTCTTCGATTCGGGAGCGTGGGGAGGTTCGGTCGGTTTATCCTCGGGCTACTCAGACGCCTATTGATTTGGGGGATATTGCTGCTGTTGCCGCTCAGGTGTTGGGTAGCGAGGGGCATGTGGGGCGGGTCTATGAGTTGAGTGGGCCGGAGGGGATTTCTCTTGAGGCGATGGCTGCGGCTATCGGGGGTGCGTTGGGGAAGACGCTGCCGTTTGTGGAGTTGACTCCGGAGGAGCAGGTTGCCGAGTGGGTGGGGGCTGGGTATCCGGAAGGGGTTGCTTCGTGGTTGCTGGAGAATTTCGCGGTTACTGATCGGGAGCCGCAGGTGCCTACTGGGGTGGTTGAGGAATTGCTGGGGCGGTCGGGGGTTTCTTTTGCTGAGTGGGCGAAGGGCAATGTGGCTGCGTTTTCCTGAGGCGGCTCGTCGCCTGGCGGCGACATTGCGCCGTGAGTGGTGAGACGGGGCACCCCGATTTTTGAGTGTGACTACGGCGCGGGGGTGCTTGTCAAGGCGGGAAAGATGCCTTGACAAGCACCCCCGCGCCGTGTTTTGGGCTTCGTATCGGGGGTGGGGGAGGTGTGGCTGCCTTGATGGGTTGGGTGCGCTGGCTGCGGTCCGTTAGCTGGCGTTTTCGATGAGGTCTAGGTCTCGGAGGCAGAAGCCGTGGTGTTCGAAGGTTTCGTTGAGCACTGTGCCTAGGCATTGGCGTACTGTGCGGCCTCTTGCGTAGGGCGGCCAGACGTCGTCGTCGGGTACTGGGGCGGGGGCTGTCAGCTCGGCGGCGGTGATCTCGTTCAGCCAGGTCTCCAGTTCGGCGGCTTGCGCGTCGCGCACGTTCGCGATTTCGTCCAGGGACGGAGTCGCCGAGAGGTTCAGGCCGTGTGCTTCGCGGTAGGGCTCGACGGCCGGGCCGATGCCCATGGGCGTGAAGTGCGCCGTCGAGCCTCGGCAGCAGCGGCGGAACCATGAGTCGTGGACGAAGACCAGGTGGCGCATCGTTTGGGCGGCCGACCATTCGTCGTTCACGCTGCGGTGTTCGATGCCTGGGGTGCGGCGGATGCGCTCGATCGTCGCGGTCCAGCCGGCGCGGAGTTGGCGTGCTGCTTCGCGCAGGTCGGCAAGGTCGTCGGAGCGGATCAGTACCCGCACCGGGTGGCGGCGGTCCAGTTCTGCTTCGACGTAGCCGCTGACTTCGACGCCGTTCACCACGAGGTTGGAGACGAGTCCGTCGATCACGGCGTCCTGCATGACCACGCCGATCAGGCGCGCGCCGGTCAGGTCGCACTCGCGGAACTCCGTGTTGCGCAGGTCTTCGTCGACATGCTTTTTCATGATCCGCATCGTAGAAGCGACCACCGACAAAACCGGGTGCCGCGGGTCGTGCGGGGGAACGTCGTGAGGGGAACCCTGAGGGAATCTGCTTCCCTCAGGGTTCCCCTCACGTACGTTTGCCTTGTCTGGCGCGTCCGGTGTGCCGGTCGGCGGGGCGACGCGGCTTAAGTTCCTGGCAACGGGAATCGGATTCCGTCGGGGTTCCCCTCGCGAAACACGGTCAGGCCAGTGCGGCGTCCAGGGTGATGGTGGTGCCGGAGAGGGCCTTGGAGACCGGGCAGGTCTGTTCGGCGGTCTTGGCCAGTTCGGCGAACTGGTCCGCGGTGACGCCGTCCAGTTTCGCGCGCAGGGTGATGGCGATGCCGCTGATTTCGAAACCGCCGCCGTCGGCCGGGCCGAGGGTCACTTCGGCGGAGACGTCGATGTACTCGGCTTCCAGTTTCTGGGACTCCAGCACGCCGGAGAGGTTCATCGCCAGGCAGCTCGAGTGGGCCGCGGCGATGAGTTCCTCGGGGCTGGTCTGTCCGTCCGGGTCGCCCGCCCGGGTCGGGAAGGACACCTCGTAGGTGCCGAGGTTCGACGAGTCGAACGTGACCTCGCCCTTGCCTTTCTGCAGTCCGCCGGTCCAGTGGGTGGTCGCGTCGCGGCTGGGCATCGCTGTCTCCTTCGAAACGGTTGGGGGTGCTGCTCCCATGAAGGTAGTGCGCAATTACATTGCGTGCAAGTTAAATCGCGAAAACGGGTGGCCGGATGCGGCAGACTGCGAACTGTGACCGATGCTCCTGAACGTCCCGACCCGCCGATGGCGGGGGACGAGCGCACCCAGCTCACCGGCTTCCTCGACTTCCTGCGCGCCAGCGTCGTATGGAAATGCTCCGGCCTCACCGACGAGCAAGCCCGCCGGACGCACGTGCCCAGCGAGCTGACCACGATCGCCGGGCTGCTGTGCCATCTCACGCTCGTGGAGAACTACTGGTTCCGCGTCGTGCTCGACGGGCAGCCGGACGAGTGGGCGGACCGGCTCGAGATCGACCGGGACGCTGAGTTCCGGCTCGCGCTGGAACTGCCGATGACCCAGCTGATCGCCGACTACGAGGCGGAGACCGAGAAGTGCCGCGCGGTCGTGGCGGCGCGGGGGTTCGACGACACGGTGCTGTTCAAGGGGGACAAACCGCTCACGGTGCGTTGGGTCGTCACGCACATGATCGAGGAGACCGCGCGCCATCTCGGGCATCTTGACCTGCTGCGCGAGCTGACGGACGGTCTCACCGGGGAGTGAGCCCGATCGCGCGACGACCTCGAACTGCTGCGCGCGACCGTGGCGTGGACGTGCTCCGAGCGGTCTTTGGACGATCCGGTGGGGTTCGCGGGCGACCGGCTCGTGACGGTGGGGACCTAGCGGCGTCTCGAGTTGCTGCGCGGGCTCATCGGGGAGTGAGCTTTTTCGGGGGAAGCGGGACGAAACCGCTGGTGCGGGCGATGTAGTCGGCGTAGCCGGGGCGAGTGTGCCGCATGCCTTTTTCCAGCATGGGCTTGCCGGTGCCGCGGGCGAGGGTGAAGGTCATCGCGACCGGGGACAGGATCGTCGCCGCGCCGGGCCACGTCGAGCTGGCCAGCAGATAGAGGCCCCACCAGACGCAGGCGTCGCCGAAGTAGTTCGGGTGCCGGGTGTAGCGCCAGAGGCCGGTGTCGAGGACTTCGCCGCGGTTGGCCGGGTTCGCGCGGAAGCGGCGGAGCTGCTCGTCGCCGACGGTTTCGAAGGCGAAGCCGACCAGCCAGACCGCCACGCCCAGCCAGGCGGTCACGCCGAAACCCGTGCCGGACATGGCGAATTGCACGGGCAGCGAGACGAACCACAGGACCACCGCCTGCATCAGATAGGTCCGCACGAAGATCCGGACGCCGGGGTTGGGTCCGGCGCGTTCGGCTATCTGCTGGTAGCGCGGGTCTTCCGGCTTGCCGCGGTTGCGCAGGTGCAGGTGGACGGCCAGGCGCACGCCCCAGACGACGGTGAGCGCGGCGACCGTCAGGCGCAGGGTGAGCGGGCCGGTGCCGAACGGGAACGAGACCACGGCGACGAGGGCGAAACCTAAGCCCCAGAACGTGTCGATGGTGTCGTAGCGGCGGCGCAGGCGCGCGATGCCGAAGGTCACGGTGACCGCGACCAGGGTGACTCCGCCGGTGAGGGCGAGCAGCGCGATCATGCCCACTCCCTCGTCCACGGCAGGGCGGAGCGGCCGGTCGCGTCCGGGCGCACCGCGAGGATCTGGTCCACGCCCATGCGGTTCTCCTCGAAGGCGAGCGCGCCGCCGACCAGGTACAGCCGCCAGACCCGGGCGCCTGCCTCGCCGATCAGCGCGACGGCCTCGTCCCAGTGCCGCTCCAGGGTGTCTGCCCACGCTCGCACGGTCGGGACGTAGTGCTCGCGCAACGCGTGCACGTCGCGGATTTCGAAGCCGGCGGTTTCGAGGTGGCCGAGGGTGCGGCTGAGCGGGCGCATGGTCATGTCGGGGGCGATGTAGCGCTCGATGAACGCGCCGCCGCCGGGTGCGACCGCTCCGCGCGACATTTGCTGCAGCAGCAGTCGTCCGGTCGGCTTGAGCATCCGGTACAGCGTGCTGGCGTAGGTCGGGTAGTTCTCTTCGCCGACGTGTTCGCCCATCTCGACGGACGCTACGGCGTCGAAGGACTCCCCGGCGAGTTCGCGGTAGTCCTGCCGCCGCACCTCGACGCGGTCGTCCAGATCGTGCTGCGCCAGCCGCGTTTTGACGTGCTGCACCTGCTCGGCGGAAATGGTGACGCCGACCGCTTCGACGCCGTGGTGCTTCGCCGCGTGCACGAGCAGGGATCCCCAGCCGCAGCCGACGTCGAGCAGCCGCATGCCCGGCCGCAGGCCGAGTTTGCGGCAGATCAGCTCGAGCTTGTCGTGCTGGGCGCGGGCGAGGTCGGCGGTGTCGGACCAGTAGCCCGAGGAATACGCCATCGAATCGTCCATCAGCAGCTGATAGAAGGCGTTCGACAGGTCGTAGTGGTGCGAGATAGCGGAGCGGTCGCGGCCGAGGGTGTGCAGCTTCCCGCGCAGCCGGGCTTCCTCGGCGGGCGGTTTCGGCGGCAGGCCGAACACCCCCAGCCGGGCGGCCAGTCGGACGGCCTCGCCGAAGTCCCGCGCGGACAGTTGCGGCCGGTAAGCCCAGGCCCGGCGGAAGCCCTCGGTGAGATCGCCTTCGACGTCCAGGTCGCCCGAGACGTAAGCGCGGGCCAGGCCCAGTTCGCCAGGCGAGTACAGGAGCCAGCGCAGGGCGCGGCGGTTCTTCAGGACGACGGTCGGCCCGGCCGGCCCGGCCTGGTGCCCGTCCCAGGTGCGGACGGCGACCGGCAGCGGGCCGCCGAGGACGCGTTCGGCGAAGTCGGCGAGTCGATGGGCTGCGGATTTCGGCATGCGGGGGATTCGGAGCCGAGGTTCGCGCGGATTGGCGCCAATCCGGCCGGGCCGCCGCGCCGAATGCCTTCCGTGCACCACACCACGGGACAACGCATCGCTGTCATCGGCAGCGGGGTCGCCGGCCTCACCGCCGCGTACCTGCTGCAGCGCCGCTACGAGGTTCTGCTGTTCGAGGCCGACGACCGGCTCGGCGGCCACGCCCACACCCACGACGTGCCGAGCGCGCACGGCGGGACGGTCGCCGTCGACTCCGGGTTCCTCGTCCACAACGAGCGCACCTACCCGACGCTGCTGCGGCTGTTCGGCGAACTCGGCGTCCGCACCCGCGAGACCGAGATGTCGATGAGCATCCGCTGCGACGGCTGCGGTCTGCAGTATGCCGGGGCGAAAGGCGTGCGCGGGTTGTTCGCGCAACGAAGCAACGCCGCGTCCATGCGCTATCTGCTCATGCTGGCGGAAGTGAAGCGGTTCCACCGGCACGCCGCACGACTGCTGGCGCGCCCCGAGGCCGGCGACGTGCCGCTCGGCGCGTTCCTGGCGATCGGCGGGTATTCACGGTATTTCGTGGACCATTTCGTGCTGCCGCTCGTGTCGACAGTGTGGTCCGCCGATCGCACCGACACCATGCAGTATCCGGCGCGGTACCTGTTCGAATTCCTGCGCAACCACGGAATGCTCAGCGTGCGGAATTCGCCGACGTGGCGGACGGTTGTCGGCGGTTCGCGGGAGTACGTCGAGCGGGCGGCCAAGCAGTTGACCGCGGTGCATCTGTCCACTCCGGTTCGCGCGGTGCGGCGGACCGCGCGCGGCGTCGAGGTGCGCGACGACGCCGACACGGCCCACCGGGTCGACCGAGTCGTGGTCGCGACGCACGCGGACCAAGCGCTGCGACTGTTGCCGGACCCCACTGCGGCGGAACAGAAGCTGCTCGGCGCTTTCCGCTACTCGCGCAATGAAGCTTGGCTGCACACCGATCCCGCCGTGCTGCCGACCGCGCCCGGAGCCCGGTCCTCCTGGAATTACCGGACGCCCGGCTGCGGGGCTGACCTGCGCGCGGTCCAAGTCACTTACGACCTGAATCGCTTGATGGGCCTCGACGAAGCGACGACCTATGCGGTGACTCTCAACCCGGGCGATGGTCTCGATTCCGCCTCCGTAGTCGCGAAAATGTCTTACGAACACCCGATCTACACGCCGGAATCGGTGGCCGCGCAGAGAAGCCTCGCGGAATTGAACGACGGCGTGCTCGCCTACGCCGGTGCTTATCAAGGCTGGGGATTCCACGAGGACGGCTGTTCCTCCGGCGTCCGCGCCGCGGCCAGTTTCGGGGTGACCTGGTGACCGCAGCTCTCTACGACGCCACCGTCGCGCACGTCCGCCGGGCCGACCCGCCGTACTCCTTCGCGCACCGGATGTACCTGTGGCGGACCGAGCTCGACGACCTGCCGCGGCTGCCGTGGTGGCTCCGGCCGTTCGCGCGCTTCGACGGCCGCGACCACTTCGGCCGGGACGAACCCGGCGACATCCGGTCCAAACTGGACGCTTGGCTCGCGCACCGAGGGGTGGACTTGCGCGGCGGGCCGGTGACGATGCTCGCATCGGCGCGCGTTCTCGGGTACGTGTTCAATCCGATCACGGTCTACTGGTGTCACACGCCGGACGGCGCGCTCGCCTGCGTGGTCGCCGAGGTGCACAACACTTACGGCGGCCGGCACGCCTACCTGCTCCGGCCCGGGGACGAGCTCCGGACGGAGAAGGAGTTCTACGTGTCGCCGTTCCAGGAGATCGCGGGGGAGTATCGGATGCACCTGCCGCGGCCGGACGCGCTGCTGGCGTTGACCGTCGTCCTGCAGCACGACGGAGACGCCGCCCTGACCGCTACGCTGCGAGGAGTCCGCCGTCCGGTCGGGATCGCCACGCTCGCGCGTTTCCTGCTCGGCAGGCCGCTGCAGCCGCAGCGCGTCGCCGCGCTGATCCGTCGCCACGGGCTCGCGCTGTGGCGGCGCAAGGCCCCGCTCGCCGCCCGGACCGGACAGAACACGGCAGGAGCCCTCCATGGATGAGAGCGCACGCCCGGCGGACCGGCTCTCGGCGGTGCCGCCGACGAGTGCCGAGGATTTGATGGCGCTGGTCGCGAAGGGGGACGAACGCGCCTTCGAACGGCTCTACGATCAGCTCGCCGGTCCCGTCTACGGGCTCGTCCGCCGCATCGTGCGGGACCCCGCGCAGTCCGAGGAGGTCGCGCAGGAGGTGCTCGTGGAGCTGTGGAAGACCGCGACGCGCTATTCGCCGGGGAAGGGCAGCGTCTTGAACTGGGCGATGACCCTCGCGCACCGCCGCGCGGTCGACCGGGTGCGGTCCGCGCGGGCGAGCACCGAGCGCGAACGGAAAGCCACCTTCGAGGCCGCGCGCGGGCGGCCGTTCGACGAAGTCGCCGAATCCGTCGCGACCCGGCTGGAACGCTCGCAGGTGCGGCGCTGCCTGAAGACGCTGACCGAATTGCAGCGGGAATCCGTCCTCCTGGCGTACTACCAGGGCTATACCTATCGCGAGGTCGCCGACGTGCTGGACACGCCGCAGGGGACGGTCAAGACCAGACTGCGCGACGGGTTGATCCGGTTGCGCGACTGCCTGGGGGTGACGGCGTGACCAGTCCGGACATGCACACGTTGGCCGGCGCGTACGCACTCGACGCGCTGTCGGAGGTCGAGCGGGCCCAATTCCGCCGTCATCTCGACCAGTGCGAGGCCTGCGCACAGGAAGTGCGGGAACTGAGCGAGACCGCGGCCCGGCTCGGCGCGGCGATGGACGAGCAGCCGCCGTCCGGCCTCAAGGACCGGGTGCTCGCGGAGATGCGCACGACCCGCCAAGTGCCGCCGCGGACCGGCGCCGCGGAACCGCGTCCGCGCGGACCGCGCCGCTGGCCGATGCTCATCGCCGCCGCGGCGGCCGTCATCGGGCTCGCCCTGGCCGGCGTGTTCGGCGGGATCGCGCTGCACACCAGCAGCCAGCTGAACAGCGCACAGTCCGAATTGGACGCCGCGCGCGACCGCTACGCGCCGGTGGCCGAGCTGCTCGCCGCGCCGGACAGCCAGACGTCGCACATCGCGTCGCCGCGCGGAGGCGGCGGGACCGTCGTGGTTTCGCGGAAGCTGGACCGCGTGATGTTCATGCAGTCCGGGCTGCCGCCAGTGCCGTCCGGGCAGGTGTACGAGGCCTGGCTGATGGGCCCGGACCTCGCGCCGCGTCCGGCCGGTCTGCTGCCGGGCGGGCCGTCGGGTTCGCTGGTGGTGGCGGACGGATTGGCCGGTGCGCAGCAGTTCGCGGTGAGCGTGGAGCAGGCGGGCGGGTCGCCGTCGGGGAAGCCGTCGAAGGACGTGGTCCTGGTCGCTTCGGTGCCCGCATAGCAGACCGCGCGCCGGGCCTCGCGGCGGGTTCCGGCCTTGCGCGCGGCTTCGCGTTGTGGCAAAACACCTTTGCCGCTCACGGCGTGGCTACTGGATTAGAGCTTGCGCGGCGCCTACCGTCCTGCCTTGACGCCGGTGGTTGACATAACTCTCACTCTCGGGTTGAGGTTGAGGGTTTCCGGCCCCGGCGGGCGGCATGTGCACATCACGATCAGGAAGGCGGACCCGATGACGCCCCCGCACAACTACCTTGCGGTGATCAAGGTCGTCGGCATCGGCGGCGGCGGCGTGAACGCCGTGAACCGGATGATCGAGGTCGGCCTCAAGGGTGTCGAGTTCATCGCGGTGAACACCGACGCGCAGGCACTGCTCATGTCCGACGCCGACGTCAAGCTCGACATCGGCCGGGAACTCACCCGCGGACTCGGCGCCGGAGCCGCCCCCGAGGTGGGGCAGAAGGCGGCCGAGGACCACCGCGAGGAAATCGAAGAGGTCATCAAGGGCGCCGACATGGTGTTCGTGACCGCGGGCGAGGGCGGCGGCACCGGCACCGGCGGCGCGCCGGTCGTCGCGCAGATCGCCCGCAAGCTCGGCGCGCTCACGATCGGCGTGGTGACCCGCCCGTTCACCTTCGAGGGCAAACGCCGCGGCAAGCAGGCCGAGGACGGCATCCAGCAGCTGCGCAACGAGTGCGACACGCTGATCGTGATCCCGAACGACCGGCTGCTGCAGCTCGGCGACATCGGCGTGTCCCTGATGGACGCGTTCCGCTCCGCCGACGAGGTGCTGCTCTCCGGTGTCCAGGGCATCACCGACCTGATCACCACGCCGGGTCTGATCAACCTGGACTTCGCCGACGTCAAGAGCGTCATGTCCGGCGCGGGCTCCGCGCTGATGGGCATCGGCTCCGCGCGCGGCGAGGGACGGGCGATACAGGCGGCGGAGAAGGCGATCAACTCGCCGCTGCTGGAAGCGTCGATGGACGGGGCGCACGGCGCGCTGCTGTCCATCGCGGGCGGATCGGACCTCGGGCTCTTCGAGATCAACGAGGCCGCGTCGCTCGTGCAGGAATCGGCGCATCCGGACGCGAACATCATCTTCGGCACGATCATCGACGACTCCCTCGGCGACGAGGTGCGCGTCACGGTGATCGCGGCCGGCTTCGACGCGGGCGCGCCCACCCACAAGAAGCTCGACCCGCCCGCGTTCGGCGGCAAACAGGGCAACGGCACCGCGTCCGCCGCGGCGGGCCAGGTCGGCGGCGGTTCGGCCGCGCAGACCCCGCCGCAGACCGGGGCCACTCCGGTGCCGCCCGCGGGCAGCTCCGGCTACCCGGTCGCTCCGCCGCGGACCCCGCCCTCAGGCCTGCCGCAGCCGGGCACCGGCACCCCGCCGGGCGGCCTTCCCCAGCCGGGCGGCGGCTCGCGGGGATATTCGCCGATCGGTTCCGGTTCCGCGACGGGCGGTCTGCCGAGCCGCCCGACCACGGTGCACGACGACCCGACCGACGACGACGTCGACGTGCCCCCGTTCATGCGGCGGTAAGCAAGGGCTCGCGAGCCACGGCCGCCCCGATCTGTCCGGGGCGGCCGTGGCCGTGTCCGGACCTTCGTGCGCGCTGGCGCCGGTTCTCACCGGGACCGCAGCGGCAGAAGCGTGCGGCCAGGCTTGCCTCGTGAGTGGCGATGCCGGTTAGAACCGGCTGTTGAGTCTCAGGACATCGCCGACAGTTGATGTCTCAGGACATCGCGGACACTGACCGGCCTGTCGGCGTGGTGACCAGGGGTGTTGTGGTGATCATGCGGCGATGGGCAGAGCAGGGTTTTCGATGGATCCTGAGTTCGTCGCCGCGGTCGCCCGGGCGGCTCACGGCGAGAAGGTCAACGTGGTGCGGTTCTGCCGCGAGCACGGCCTGTCCCGGGACACCTTCTACAAATACCTGGCCCGGTTCCGGGCCGAGGGCGCGGACGGGTTCACCCGCCGCAGCACCGCCCCGCACCGCCGTCCGACCGCGTTCGGGCCGGCGGTGGCCGAGGCGGTGGTGCGCGCCCGCAAGGAACTCGCCGACCAAGGCCTGGACAACGGGCCGATCTCGATCCGCTGGCGGCTGCAGGACACCGGGCAGTCGCCGCTGCCCTCGCCCGCCTCGATCCACCGCATCCTGCGCGCCCACGGCCAGATCACGCCCCAGCCCCGCAAGAAACCCAAGACCCGGCGACGGTTCGAGTACGCCGACCCCAACGGCTGCTGGCAGATCGACGGCATGGAGCACTACCTCGCCGACGGCGCCAAGGTCTGCATCATCCAGATCCTCGACGACCACTCCCGCCTCAGCATCGGCTGCCACGCCGCGGCCAGCGAAAACAGCGCCGACACCTGGGCCGCGCTGCAACACGCCTTCGCCGGCCACGGCCTGCCCGTGAAACTCCTGTCCGACAACGGGCTGGCCTTCTCCGGCAAACACCGCGGCCGGATGGTCGACCTCGAACGCCGCCTCGCCGAACGAGGGATCACCGCCATCGCCTCCACCCCGCACCACCCGCAGACCTGCGGCAAAGACGAACGAGCCCACCAGACCCTGCGGAAATGGCTCGCCGCCCAGCCGCCCGCCGAGAATCTCCCCGCCCTGCAGCAACTGCTCGACCAATACCAGACGATCTACAACAACCGCCGCCACCAAAGCCTCGACGGCCAGACACCCCAGCAACGCTACGACGCCCAACCCAAAGCCCTCCCCGCCACCGGCCCCCGCCGGCCCAGCGGCGTCACCACCCGCCCCGTTTCCGCCACCGGCGTCATCGCCTTCTCCGGCTGCTCCATCGTCCTCGGACGCACCTGGGCCGGACACACCGCCACCGTCTACTGGCAAGGCGACCGCGTCGCCGTCATGACCGGCGACACCCTCGTCCGCCAGCTCACCCTCGACAGATCAGTACGCTACCAACGCCTCACCAACCAGAAACTGTCCGGAAAGTCCTGAGACACATCTGTCCGTGAGGTCCTGAGACAGGACAGCCGGTTNAACTGTCCGGAAAGTCCTGAGACACATCTGTCCGTGAGGTCCTGAGACAGGACAGCCGGTTAGAACCGGCTTCGCCACTCACGACGCCTGCGGAGATGCTCGCGAGACTCGCCTCAGCGGCCGCCGCGGTTTTTGGCAGGATGGCGGGGTGCGAGTACGACGAGTGGTCACGACCAGGGCGGGCGGGGCTTCCCGGCCGCCGTACGAGAGTTTCAACCTCGGCGACCACGTCGGCGACGACGCGGGCGACGTCTACGCCAACCGCAAGCGGCTGGCGTCCGAACTCGGTCTCGCCGAGGACAAGCTGGCCTGGATGGAGCAGGTGCACGGCCGCACCGCGACCGTCGTGGACGGCACCGAGACCGCCGCGGCCGAAGCGACTGACGCGCTGGTGACCGACCGTCCGGGCGTCGCGCTCGTGGTGCTGGTCGCGGACTGCGTCCCGGTGCTCATGGCGGATCCGGAGGCGGGCGTCGTCGCCGCGGTGCACGCGGGCCGGGTCGGCGCGCGCGTCGGCGTGGTGCCCGCCGCGCTGGAGGCGATGCGCGATCTCGGCGCCGAACCGGGCCGCGTCGAGGCGTTGCTGGGCCCGGCCATTTGCGGCGACTGCTACGAGGTCCCGGCCGCGATGGCCGCGGACGTCGACAAACACCTGCCCGGCAGTGCGTGCAAAACGCGCACGGGCACGACTGGTCTGGACCTGCGCGCCGGGCTCTGGCAGCAACTGGCCGACCTCGGCGTCGGACGCGTCGGCGCGGATCCGCGCTGCACGGCGGAGGACAAGACGTTGTTCAGCTTCCGCCGCGACGGCACCACCGGCCGCATCGCCGGCATCACCTGGCTGGAAGAGGAGAAAGCGTGACCGAGGACCCGGCAGAGAAGCGGCGGGCGGAGCTGGCGGCGGCGCTGGCCGCGGTCGAGGAGCGCATCGCGAACGCCTGCGCCGAGGCCGGCCGTTCCCGCGACGAGGTGCGGTTGCTGGGCGTCACCAAGACCTTCCCGGCGAGCGACGCCGCGCTGCTGACCGACCTCGGGCTGCTGAACCTCTCCGAGAACCGCGACCAGGAAGCCGGTCCGAAGGCGGCCGAGGTCGCGCAACTGCGCCCGGACGCCGCGCCGCGCTGGCACATGGTCGGGCGGCTGCAGCGGAACAAGGCGCGTTCGGTCGTGCGCTGGGCGGTCGAGGTCCAGTCGGTCGATTCGGCGCGGCTCGCCGACGCGCTCGCCCGCGCGGTCGCCGCCGCGCAGGAGGCGGGCGAGCGGACCGGACCGCTCGACGTCCTGGTCCAGGTGAGCCTCGACGGCGACGTCGCGCGCGGCGGGACCCCGCTCGAGGAGCTCGACGCCCTCGCCGACCGCATCGCCCACACGGGGGAGCTGCGACTGCGAGGCGTGATGGCGGTGGCCCCGTTAGGGGAGGACCCGGGCACTGCTTTTGCCCGCCTGTCCCACGCAGCGGAAAGAGTCCGCGCCCGGCATCCCGAAGCGGCTGACGTGTCCGCCGGAATGAGCCATGATCTGGACCAGGCGATCCGGCACGGCTCGACGTGTGTGCGTGTCGGAACCGCGTTGCTCGGCGGGCGCGGTTTAGCCTCGCCGTAGGGAGTCCGCCCGGTGGTCACGTTTCGTGTCCGGCCGGGCGGGGCACAACGGTGCGGGAGCGGCAAGGGCTAGGGAGAGGCTATGAGCGCGCTGCAGAAGCTGAAGGCCTACTTCGGGATGGTGCCCGCGGACGAAGACGGCTACGACGACGGTTACGACGACTACGACGACGGCTACGACCAGCCGCCGGCGCGGTCCCGGGCGCGCTACCGCGACGTCGAAGAGGCTTACGACGAACCGGCCGCGCGCGTGCGGTCCCGGTCGATGGCGGCCGAGCCGGCGACGCACGGCGCGCTCGCCGTGGACCGCCAGCCGGAGCCGGTCGCCCGGCTGCGCCCGGTCGCCGAACCGGTCGCCGCGCCGGCGAGGGACCCGCTCAGCCGGATCACCACGCTGCACCCGACGAGCTACATCGAGGCGCGGGCGATCGGCGAGCACTACCGCGAGGGCATCCCGGTGATCATCAACCTCACCGAGATGGACAACGCGGACGCCAAGCGGATCGTGGACTTCGCGGCGGGCCTGGCGTTCGCCGTGCGGGGGTCGATGGACAAGGTCACCAACAAGGTGTTCCTTCTCTCACCGCCCGACGTGGACGTGACCGCCGAGGACCGCAGGCGGATCGCCGAGGGCGGATTGTTCCTGCGCGGGTGAACGGGAACGGACCGCTGGGCGCAGCCAGACGTGATTTTGTCGACTATGTCGCCCTCAGGGCGACTGGTCGCGCCCAATCCGGCCGTCCCCCGCTAGAGTGGTCGCCGTGAATGCTGTGTGGCTTGCGATCTGGTACGTGCTGTTTGCCTTCTGGCTGCTGCTCACGGCCCGGATCGTGGTCGAGCTCGTGCGGACTTTCGCACGGGAATGGCGTCCCGCCGGAGGGGTTGCGGTGACGCTCGAGACCATCTACACAGTGACCGACCCGCCGGTGCGGTTGTTCCGCAGGATCATTCCGATGGTCCGGATCGGCGGCGTAGGACTGGACTTGTCGATTATGGTGCTGCTGTTGGTTGTGTTCTTCGCGATGCAACTGACACCCAGGTGATCGGGGAAAACCCGGGTGTGTCCTGCAGGCCATGGAGTGCGTGAGGTGATCTGATGTCGTTGACCCCCGCTGACGTGCATAACGTCGCGTTCAGCAAGCCGCCCATCGGCAAGAGGGGCTACAACGAGGACGAGGTGGACGCGTTCCTCGACCTGGTGGAGACCGAGCTTGCCCGGTTGATCGAGGACAACAACGAGCTGCGCCAGCAGGTCGAGCAGCTCGACTCCGAGCTCGAGTCGACCCGCTCGGAGCTCGAGAACGCGAAGGTCGCCGGCCCGCCGCCGGGCCGCGACCCCGAGCCGTCGCGGCGGCTCGCCCCGGTTCCGCCGCCCGCTTCGGCGATGGAGCAGACCCAGGCGCACTCGATGGTCCCCGACAGCGGCGAGCCGAACGTCCAGGCCGCCAAGGTGCTCGGCCTGGCGCAGGAGATGGCCGACCGGCTCACCGCCGAGGCGAAGACCGAGTCCGACGGGATGCTGGCGGAGGCGCGGACCAAGTCCGAGCAGCTGCTGTCCGACGCCCGGGCGAAGTCCGACTCGATGGTGAACGAGGCGCGCACCCGCGCCGAGACGATGCTGAACGACGCGCGCACGCGCGCCGAGACGCTGGAGCGCCAGGCGCGCGACAAGGCGACCACCATGGAACGCGAGTCGCAGCGCAAGTACACCGAGACGATGAACAACCTGAACGCCGAAAAGGGCGCTCTGGGCAAGAAGATCGAAGAACTCCGCACGATCGAGCGCGAATACCGCACCCGGCTGCGCGGATTCCTCGAGTCCCAGCTGCGCGAGCTCGACGACCGCGGCTCCGCGGCCCCGGCGTCGGCCTCTTCCGGTTCGAGCCAGTCCTCGACCGGCAGCAGCGGTCAGGGCTACTCGTTCGGCCCGCGCGCCGAGGCCGGCTGACCCACCGCCGTACGCACCCCGCCGGAAGACCTTCCGACCCGGCGGGGTTTCGGCGTGTCCGGGTCCGGTTCCCGCCACGGTGGGGCATCGGCGGAGCACGCCGCGTGGGCGGGTCGCGCCCGGTTGGCGGGTCGCGCGTGTTGTAATTCAGCGTGCTCTACATCGTCCTCCTTCTGGTGCTGGCGGCTCTCGGGCTGCTCGTCACGGCGCTCATCACGGGCACCTCGCTGTGGGCCTGGGTTTCCATCGGCCTTTCCGTGCTCGCCGGGCTCCTTCTGCTCGCCGACTGGCTGCGCCGGCGCAAGCGCGCGGACCGCGGCCCGGACGCCGAGGAGTCCGAGGACTCCGAAGCCGCCGATTCGGATGCGGCGGAGGAGAAGGACGAAGCGGTCCCGGCCGAGGAGGACGCCGAGCAGACCGCGCTGATCCCGGCGACGGGCGAGCTGGGCGATCCGGCGGACGTGCCGGAACCGGAGCTCGAGAAGCCCGCCGCGGAGGCCGAGCCCCAGTCCGAGGCGAAGGCGGTGCGCGACACGCCGCCCGGCGTCGAGGAGACCGCGCCGGAGGACCTCGAGGTGGTCAAGGAGCTCGAGGACGAGGTCGTGGTCGTCGACGAGTACCCGCGCTACCACCTGGTGGACTGCGGCTGGCTGTCCGGCCGCGACACCATCCCGATCGGCGTCGGCGAGGCACGCCAGCTCGGCTTCACGCCGTGCGCGCGGTGCGGTCCGGACGCTGTGCTGGCCGCGGCGCATCGCTGACGCCGAGCACCTCTTCAAGTACCTTCGCGCCGCTTTCGGTGAGCTGAACGGCTCGGTGCGCCTTCGCGCGTGACCGCAGCCAGCCCGCGTCCATGAACCGTCGCGTCACCGCCGCGCCCAAGGCTCCGGCCAGGTGATGGCGCTGCTCTGTCCAATCCAGACAGAACCGCAGCAGCGGGCGACGGCTTTTCGCGGCTGCCTCGACATCCACGCCTAACGCGGCGAACACGTCGTCGGCAGCAGGCCCCAGCACGTACGGATGTTCTTGCAGCTGCGAGGAAATCCGGTCCCCGGGCCGCCGTTGCGTGGTCGGGTCACCGTCCACAGTGGCCAGCGCGCCGCGATCGAGCAAGGCGGCCGTGACGGTGACGCCGAGTCGTCCGGCGACGTGGTCGTAGCACAATCTCGCGGTGCGCAAGGCTTCCGCGCGCGTGCCTTCCCGCAGCGAGCGCACCGGGCGCGCGGGGGAGTGCCGGGCGAGTGCTTCCAGCAGTTCCGGGGCCGCGCCGGCGATGCGGTAGAACCGGTGCCGGCCGGACTTTTCCGCCGTCACCAGCCCGGCGGCCAGCAGTTTCGACAGGTGCGCGCTCACGCCCTGCGCGGTCAGACCCGCTTCGCCGGCCAGCACGGACGCGGCCAGCGACCGGCCGTCCGCGAGGGCCATCAGCACGCGGACCCGCGCCGGATCGGCGAACAGGGCGGCGGTGCGCGCGATGTCGGCGTCTCCTTCCATGCCTCCAGCATGCCCCCGGCACACTTCCACCGCGACGGAAGCGTTCCCGGTGTCTGCTGGACCCATGCGCACCGCGATCTTGTTCACCATGTGCGCCGGGATGTTCCTGGTGCAGCTCGACGTCACTGTCGTCAACGTCGCCCTTCCGACTCTTGGCAGCGAACTGCACGCGGACGTTCCGCAGTTGCAGTGGGTGGTGGTCGGCTATTCGGTCGTGCTCGCCGCGTTGCTGCTGACCGGGGGAGCGCTCGGCGACGTCCTCGGGCACCGCGGCGTGGTGCTGACCGGGCTGGGCGTTTTCGGGGCCGCTTCGGCGGCGTGCGGGCTCGCGCAGTCGGCGGGCTGGCTGGTCGCGGCCCGGGCGGTGCAAGGGATCGGGGCGGCGTTGTTGCTGCCGGGCACGATGGCCGTGATCTCCGGGGCGTTCCCCGGCCGTACGGAACGCGCCCGGGCGCTGGGGATCTGGGCCGGGATTTCGGCGCTCGCCCTGCCCGCCGGACCGTTGCTGGGCGGGATTCTCGTGCAGACGGCCGGATGGCGGCCGGTGTTCTGGCTGAACGTCCCGATCGTCGCCGCGGCGGCCGTCGCGACCCGGCGGCTGGTGCCGCGGGACGTGCGGAAACCGGGCCGCGTGGACGTTCCCGGGGCGGCGACCGCGGCGTTGGCGCTCGGCTCCGCGGTGTACGCGGTGATCGCGGGGACGCCGTGGGTCGGATTGCTCGCGGTGGCGGCGGCCGTGGCGTTCGTGGTGGTGGAACGGCGTTCTGCGGCCCCGATGCTGCCGTTGCCGCTGCTGCGGTCCCGGCAGGCGGCAGGCGCGAACCTGGTGTCCGCCGCGATGAACTTCGTCGGCCTGGGTTCAGTGCTGGTGTTCACGCTGTACTTGCAGGACGTGCTCCACGCGGACCCGATCGCCGCGGCCGCGGCGCTGCTGCCGATGTTCGTCCCGATGGTGCTGCTCGGCCCGGTCTCCGGACGGCTCACCGCGAGGTTCGGCCCGCGCCCGCAGATCGTGACCGGGCTCTTGCTCGGCGCGGCGGCGATGCTGAACCTGCTGCGCATCGGCCCCGGCACCGGGTACTGGACGCTGCTGCCGACGCTGTTCGTGCTCAGCATCGGAATGGGACTGCTGACCGCCGCCGTGGTAACCGCCGCGGTCTCCGACGCGCCGGACGAGCGGGCAGGCATCGCGGGCGGAATCAACAACGCGGCGCGACAGGCGGGCGGTGCGCTTGGTGTGGCGGTTTTCGGTGCGGTGGCGGGGGAACCGGGGGCGCGGGGGTCGTTTGTGCACGGCTTGCACTTGCTGGGGTTTGTTTCGGGCGGCTTGTGGGTTGTGGCTGCGGCACTCGCGGTGGTGACGGTGCAGAGGCGGGTGCGCGGGAAGCGGCTTGAGCCGACGGGGTGAGCTGAGGCGGGGAGAGAAGTCCGGCGAGGGTGCAACTTCCGTCGGGCCTGCGAGAAACCCGTGGGCTCGGCGGCTGCGGGGCTCACGGCAACGGCCGGGAGAAAAGTCCGGCGAGAGCGCACCCTCCGCCGGGCTCACGGGAGAACCCGTGGGCCCGGCGAAAGGCCTTACTCCTCGTCGAGATTCGCCAGGATGTATTCGAGCCGCTCGATTTGTTCCGTCGCTTCCGGCGGCAGGCCTTCGATCGCGGCCTGCGTCGCGGCGCGGGCTTCGGCGGGGCGGCCCAGGTCGACCAGCAGCCGGGCGCGCAGGCCCGCGGCGATCGCGGCTTCGGTGGTCGCGTCGAGGGTCAGGAACAGTTCGACGGCCGCGGTCGCCCGGGGCAGCGCTTGCTCGGGCCGCTCTGCGGCACCCAGCAGTTTGCCGCCGTTCAAGGCGACCATGGCTCGTTCCCAGCGGATCGGCGGCTCGTCGCCGTCGAGGTCCGCGGCGCTCTTTTCCGCTTCTGCCAGCACCGAAAGCGCCTGATCCGTTTCCGTCGCCCACTGCCACGACAGCGCTGCCTGACGGAGGTTGCGCACGGCGTCGACCGGGAGTTCCGCCGCCGTGTAGTACTCCGCTGCGCGCCCGTAGGACGAGGCGGCCTCGGTGTCGCGGTCGAGTTCGTCGAGGAGGTCGCCGATGGTCTCGGCCGCTTGCCCGGCGGCGGGCTGGTTGCCCGCGGCGGCGAAGTGCCCGAGCACCTGCTCCAGCAGGGTCAGCGCCGGATCCGGCTGGTTGAGGGCGCGGTGCGCTCCGGCGAGCAGGTAGCGCGCCCGGGCCAGTTCGTCCTCGTCGTCGCCCTGCTCCAGGACCTCGATCGCGGCCTCGGCGGCGTCGGCGGCGGTCAGTGGGTCCCCGGCGCGTTCGGCCGCGGACGCCAGTCCGAGCTGGGCGAGCGCGGCGCCGGACAGGTCCCCGGCTTCGACCAGGTCAGCGACCTCGCCGCGGTAGTGGGCCACCGCCTCCTCCCGCAGGTCGAGGTCGGACGCGAGCAAGCCGAGGGTGTGCCGCACCTGGGCGCGCAGGCCCGGGGAGGCGGCGGATTCGGCGGGCCGCACCGTGGCGTAGGCCGTCTCGAGTTCGCCGCTCGCGGCGGCCATCCGTCCGGCGATGAGCCGCGCCCACGCCTCCTGCTCGGCCAACCCGGCTTCGGCGAACAGGTCCACCGCGCGTCCGGCCGGTTCCCGCGCCTCGTCCAGCCGGCCGCTGCGTGCGGTGAGTTCGCCGCGCAGCAGCAAAAGCCGGGCGGCCAGCTCAGCGGGAACCTCGGTGGCGGCGGCTTCGGCACGGCCGAGAATCTCGAACGCGGCGTCGAGGTCGTCGTTCCCGGAAAGCGCCAGGGACCACCGCAGCAGCGCGCGGACGTGCTGTTCCACGTCGCCGAGCCCGGCGAGCGCCTCGGCCGTGCCGGCGAGGGCGGCGAGAGCGGGTTCGGGCTCGCCCAGCTGGTAGCGGGCGAGCCCGGCCTTGCTCGCCGCGGTGTGCTGGGCGACCTGGTCGCCTTCGGCCGCGAACAGTTCGGCCGCGAACAGCCAATCCCGCACGGCGGCCTCGGGGTCGGTGTCCACGACCGCGGTCGCGGATCCGGACAGCCGCCGGGCGAGCAGCGACCCCGCCGGTTCCGCGCACAGTTCGTCGAACTTCGCCCACGCGGCTTCGGCGGCCTCGTGAGCGCTGAGCCGGGAGTGCTGGTCGGCGAGATCGGCCAGCTCTTCGGGAGTGTCCGGAAGGGACGGTGCGACGGGCGTCCGCGGCGGGGAAACCGGACGCGGACTGGTCAAGGACAGCGGAAGGTGGTCCACGATCGGCTCGGAGGCGAGGACGTCGCGGATCAGGTCGCTCTGCTCGCTGGTGCCGTTCCGGGCGTCGAAGCGGGCCGCGATGCCCAGGGCGCGCTCGGAAAGCTCGTCGTGCAGTGCCTGGGCGGAAATCTCGCCGTCGGTCCGGCGCACAGTCGTGCCGCCGTGCCCGGAATCGGCGACCAGGCGCAGGTTGAGCGCGGCGGCGGCGCAGAACTCCATCTCGACGTCCGGAGAGGGCGC
Organism: Amycolatopsis sp. CFH S0740; assembly: GCF_004522315.1. Taxonomy (NCBI): domain Bacteria; kingdom Bacillati; phylum Actinomycetota; class Actinomycetes; order Pseudonocardiales; family Pseudonocardiaceae; genus Amycolatopsis; species Amycolatopsis sp. CFH S0740. Next base: position 83,119 of record NZ_SDLS01000035.1, read on the forward strand.
GTCGGCGAGCCAGCCGAGATGCCGTTCGAGGATTTCCAGCCCGCGCACGTGGTTGCCGGTGAGCGCGCAGAACCGGAGGTGGCGGGGGAGGAGATCCAGGTCCAGCCGGTTGTGCCGGATCGTGCGGTACACCTGCCGGTGGGCTCGCGCGGCCTCCTCCAGCCGTCCGGTGCGGACGAACGGGAGCAGCAGCGAGGAGAGGATCCCGTTCGGCTGCTCGCTGCAGGTGAACGTGCCGCCGAGGACCGGTTCGGCGACCTCGATCGCCTCCTCGAACCGGCCGTAGCGGCTCAGGTGGGCGACCTTGGCGGACGGTTCACAGCCGACGCAGTCCGACATCTCGCCGCGCGGGGCCGCGGCCCAGAGCCGGTACTGCTCGACAGCCGTTTCGTGGTCGCCGACGTGCCGCGCCACGATCTGCCGGTGCTGGTGCACCGGGTTCATCGCGTACCCGGCCGCCCGGTACCGGCGCTCCATGTCGTCGAGCACGGCGTAGGTGCGGTCCAGCGGCACCTCGGGAAAGTCGGTCAGCGACGTGACGATGGACTTGAACGACCAGAAGAGGATGTAATCCCACCGCTCGTTGCCCTCGCCCTGGTCGTGCTTGGCGAGACACCAGGCGAACGGCACGAACGACTTCGCCGGCTCGCCGCCGTGCGTGTACGCGCGGACGAGCGAGAGCCGGGCCGCGTACTGCAGGTCCGGCAGGCGCTCGGCGTCGGCGGTGCGGACCAGGCTCTCCGTCGCGGCGATCTGGCCCTTGCCGAACGGAAGGGCCCGGGCCGACCCCAGCCGGTTCCACAGGTCCTCTTCGGTCGGTGCGGTCATCAGTTCTCCCGGTTCGGGACGGCGTGGTCGAGAAGGCTGAGGAAGGCCCGGTTGAGCAGCGCGGAGTCGGCGGGCCGGATGGGGTGCTTGCCGAGCAGCAGCGCCTGGCCGTAGAGGGATTCGACGGCCAGCGCGGTCAGTTCCGCGTTCTCGAGCCGGGAAACGCGCCGCACCAACGGGTTCCGGTAGTTGAGCACGAGCTGCGGGCGGTCCCGTTCCGGCTTTTCGAAGGCCGAGAGCACCCCGGCCCACAGCTCGTCGACGGCCTCCTTGGTCGCGCGCAGTTCGCCGGCGAACGAGGCGGCGCGGTCGACGAGATAGAGCACCGGGAGCGACGCGGGCTCGAATTCGCGCAGCACGACCTCGCAGCCGAGCCGGTCGACGCAGCGTTGCGCGGCCGCGACGAACGGCCGGACCGCCAGCGCGGTGTCCGGGGCGAGATCGGCGAAGGCGGTGGTGAGGTCGCTCGGGTCGAGCCGGTCGACGCGCACCCCCGGTTCGAGCGCGCCGACGCGTTCGACGAGTTCGCTGTCGTAGGTGTAGCCGCCGTTGATCACCGGCAGGTTCTGCGCGGCGGCGACCCCGGCCAGCTGGTCGAATTCGTCGGCGGTCGCGCAGTAGCGGAGCACGCCGTGGCGCGAGCGGAACTCGGCGAGCGTCATCCGGCCGACGTTCGTTTCCAGCGGCCACCACTCGTCGACCAGCCGCAGCATGTCGTCGTCGTGCAGCGCGAGCGCTTTGACGCCGAGGTGGTGGATCTTCAGGAACTGGTTCAGCCGCCGCGGACTGGTCGCCGAGAGCCCGACGAGCCAGCCGCGCAGCTGCTCGCCGAGCGCTTCGCGGGTCGCGGCGAGCTGGTCGTCGTCGTAGAGCGCCTCGCGGCTCGCGGTGGGCCGCAGCTCGCCGGTGTCCACGACGCAGCGGGCGAAGAACGCCCAGTCCGGCAGCAGCCCGGGCGCGTTCTCCGCGAGCAGCATCCGCTTGAGGTACACGCGATGCCCGGCGCGCTCGGCCGGGTTCGCCGGGAACGGCAGCACGTAGGCGACGCCGGTGAGCCCGGCCTCCGGCACGTCGAGGTCGACAATGTCGAACGGGGTGAAGCCGAGGACCTCCTGCGCGTAGCCGACGAGGTCCGCGGAGCGGTGCCCGGGGGAGCGCTCGTCGGCCTGCCACGGGATGCCGGCGCCGCTGATCGCCTTGCCGTTGACGGTGATTTCGAACGGCAGCATCGAGCCGTACAGCGTCGCGAGATCGGCGACCGTCTCCGGCACGAACCACTGCTCGGCGCCGCGGCGCGCGGTGAGGGTGACGGTGGTGCCGATCGTGTCCCGTTCGCCGGGCCCGACGGCGTAGGTGCCGTCCGCGCGGCCGGTCCACGAGACCGCGGGAGCGCCGCTCGCGGAACGCGTGACGACGCGGGTCTCGTCGGCGACCAGGAAGGCCGACAGCAGCCCGATCCCGAACTGGCCGAGGAAATCCCGCCGTCCGTAGCCGAGTTCGTCCCGTTTGGAGCTGCGGCCGATCGTCGCGAGCAGTTCGTGCACCTGCGCCTCGGACAGGCCGATGCCGGTGTCGGTGATCCGCAGCGTCCCGTCGCCGGCTTCGATCGCGATCTCCGCGGGCGCCGAATCGTCGGCCGCCCGGCGCGCGGTGACCGCGTCGACGGCGTTCTGGAGCAGTTCGCGCACGTAGACGCGGGGACTGGAATAGAGGTGCTGGCTCAGCAGGTCGACGACCCCGCGAAGATCCACCTGAAAACTGCGGTTCACCCGTGCTCGACTCCTGTGCTGTGGCCGGAAGGAAGATCTGCCCGGCACATCCGCCGCGCACGCCCGGTCGTTACCGTATCGGCGGAACCCGGTGCCGGACATCGGTTTTCGCCTTTTCCCCCGGCGATCCCGCGAGCCCGGCCGGGGCAGGGCGAAAGCGGGTTGCGGCGACGGGTTAACCTGGAGTCAGCAAGGCGTCGATCCGGCCATCACCGGGGAGCCTCCGGAAGAACCGGGCGTCGCCGCCCGCAGTAGAACCGGACGGGTGCGGCCCGTGACAGCCGCGCAACGAGTGGCCCGGGAGCAGTGCGCCGGGCAAGCGGGGTGGTACCGCGTGACGCGCCAGCGTCTCGTCCCCGTGTGGGTGGCCGCCGGTCGCCCGTACGAGCGACGAACGCAAGGAGCACCCGGATGTACCCCCAGGCTTCGCCGGGCGGAGAGACCACGGTCCCGTCCCAGCCGTCGTTCCCCGCGCTGGAGGAGAGCGTCCTCGCGTACTGGGAGAGCGACCGGACCTTCCAGGCGACGATCGACGCCCGTCCCGAGGGCACGAACGGCGACAACGAGTACGTCTTCTACGACGGCCCGCCCTTCGCCAACGGCCTCCCGCACTACGGGCACCTGCTCACCGGGTACGTCAAGGACATCGTCCCGCGCTACCAGACGATGAAGGGCAAGCACGTCGACCGGCGGTTCGGCTGGGACACCCACGGCCTGCCCGCCGAACTCGAAGCGATGCGGCAGCTCGGGATCACCGAGACGACCGAGATCGAAGAGATGGGCATCGCGAAGTTCAACGAGGCCTCGCGCGAGTCCGTGCTGCGCTACACCGACGAGTGGCGCGACTACGTGACCCGCCAGGCCCGCTGGGTCGACTTCGACAACGACTACAAGACGCTCGACGTCACCTACATGGAATCGGTGCTCTGGGCGTTCAAACGGTTGTGGGACAAGGGACTCGTCTACGAGGGCTACCGCGTCCTGCCCTACTGCTGGCGCGACGCGACGCCGCTGTCCAACCACGAGCTGGGCATGGACGCCGACGTCTACCGCAACCGGCAGGACCCGGCCGTCACGGTCGGATTCCGCCTGGAGGGCAACGACAACGACCTCGACGGCACGTATCTGCTGATCTGGACCACGACGCCGTGGACGCTGCCGTCCAACCTCGCCACCGCAGTGCACCCCGAGGTGCAGTACGTCGTGGTGGAGAGCGACGGCAAGCGCTTCCTGCTCGCGGAGGCCCGCGTCGCCGCGTACGCGCGCGAACTCGGCGAGGAGCCGGCCGTCGTCGCGCGCTACACCGGCGAGCAGTTGCTCGGATCCCGTTACGCGCCGCCGTTCCCGTACTTCCTCGGCACGGAGAACGCGCACCGCGTGCTGTCGGCGGATTACGTCACCACCGACGACGGCACCGGCGTCGTGCACATCGCGCCCGCGTACGGCGCCGAGGACAAGGTAGTCACCGACGCGGCCGGGATCGCCCCGGTGACGCCGGTGGACGACCACGGCAAGTTCGACGAGACCGTTCCGGACTACGCCGGGCAGCTGGTGTTCGACGCGAACCCGAACATCGTGCGGGACCTCAAGAACGGCACCGGCGGCGCGGAGCGCCAGGGCGCGGTGCTGCTGCGCCACGAGACCTACGACCACTCGTACCCGCACTGCTGGCGCTGCCGGAACCCGCTGATCTACCGCGCGGTGTCGTCGTGGTTCGTCGCGGTGACGCAGTTCAAGGACCGGATGGTCGAGCTGAACCAGCAGATCACCTGGTACCCGGAGAACGTCAAGGACGGCCAGTTCGGCAAGTGGCTGGAGAACGCCATCGACTGGTCGATCTCCCGCAACCGCTACTTCGGCACGCCGATCCCGGTGTGGCGCTCGGACGACCCGGCCTACCCGCGCATCGACGTCTACGGCTCGCTGGACGAGCTGGAGGCCGACTTCGGCGTGCGGCTGGACAACCTGCACCGGCCCTACATCGACGAGCTGACCCGGCCGAACCCGGACGACCCGACCGGCCGCTCCACGATGCGCCGCGTGCCGGACGTGCTCGACGTGTGGTTCGACTCCGGGTCGATGCCGTACGCCCAGGTGCACTACCCGTTCGAGAACCGCGAATGGTTCGAGCACCACTACCCGAGCGACTTCATCGTCGAGTACATCGGGCAGACCCGCGGCTGGTTCTACCTGCTGCACGTGCTCGCGACCGCGCTGTTCGACCGGCCGGCGTTCCGCACCTGCGTGTCGCACGGCATCGTGCTCGGCTCCGACGGCCAGAAGATGTCGAAGTCGCTGCGGAACTACCCGGACGTCAACGAGGTCTTCGACCGCGACGGGTCCGACGCCATGCGGTGGTACCTCATGGCGAGCCCGATCCTGCGCGGCGGCAACCTCGTCGTCACCGACCGGGGGATCCGCGACGCGGTGCGCCAGGCCGTGCTGCCGCTGTGGAACTCGTACTACTTCCTTGCCCTGTACGCGAACGCCGAAGGCAAGCAGGGGCAGTGGCGCACGGATTCGACGCATCTGCTCGACCGGTACGTGCTCGCCAAGACGCACGAACTCGTCACCGACGTCGAGTCCGCGATGGACGGCTACGACATCGCGGGCGCGTGCCAGACCGTGCGGGACTTCCTCGAGGTGCTCACGAACTGGTACGTGCGCCGGTCGCGCGACCGGTTCTGGGCGGGCGAGCAGGACGCGATCGACACGCTGCACACCGTGCTGGAGGTGACCTGCCGGGTCGTCGCGCCGCTGCTGCCGCTCACCACGGAAACCGTGTGGCGCGGGCTCACCGGCGGCCGTTCGGTGCACCTGACCGACTGGCCGAACGCGCTCGACCTGCCCGCCGACGCGGCGCTGGTGACCGCGATGGACAAGGTGCGGCAGGTGGCGTCGTCGGCGCTGGCGCTGCGCAAGGCGAACAAGCTGCGCGTGCGGCTGCCGCTGGCGAAGCTCGTCGTCGCGGCCGAGGACGTCGAAGCGCTGCGCGGGTTCACCGAGATCCTGCGGGACGAGGTGAACGTGAAGTCGGTGGAGCTGACCACCGACGTCGCGGCGCACGGCACGTTCGAGGTCGCGGTGAACGCGCGGGCGGCCGGGCCGCGGCTGGGCAAGGCCGTGCAGCAGGTGATCAAGGCGGTCAAGGCGGGCGACTGGACGACCAACGCGTCCGGCGCGGTCGTGGCGGCGGGCGTCGAACTTGTCGAGGGCGAGTACGACCGGCGACTGGTCGCGTCCGGCGGCGGCGCGGCGGCCGAACTGCCCGGCGGGGCCGGTCTGGTCGTGCTGGACACCGAGGTCACCGGGGACCTGGCGGCCGAGGGCCTTGCCCGCGACCTGGTCCGCGTGGTCCAGCAGGCGCGCCGCGAGGCCGGTCTCGACGTCGGCGACCGGATCTCGCTGACCGTGGACGCCGCCGGCGAGGTGACGGCCGCGGTGCGCAAGCACGAGGAGTTCGTGGCGTCCGAGACGCTCGCGACGTCGGTGTCCTACGGCGAGGTGGCCGAGGGCTTCGACGGCACGGTCGGCGAGGGCGTGAAGGTGCGCGTGGCGGTCGCTAAGGCGTGACGTGCCGCGGTCTTGCTCCGGGCCTCCGGGGCAAGACCGCGGTTTCGGCAAAATTCTTGGCGGAAACCGCAAAGCCGCCCGCACCATGAGGGCATGAGCGAAGAGTTCGACGCCGTGCTGGCCGCGGTCGGGCCCCGGCTGCGGGAACTGCGCCGCCGGACCGGGATCACCCTCACCGCGTTGTCGGAGACCACCGGGATCGCGGTGAGCACCCTGTCCCGGCTGGAATCCGGGCAGCGCAAACCGGGTCTGGAACTGCTGCTCCCGCTGGCCAAGGCCTATCAGGTGCCGCTCGACGAACTCGTCGACGCCCCGCCCAGCGGCGACCCGCGCGTGCATCTCCGGCCGTTCGACCGCAACGGCATGACCGTCCTGCCGCTGACCCGCAAACCCGGCGGGCTGCATGTGTACAAGCAGATCCTTCCCGCTGGGCGGACCGACCGGCTCGACCCGGATCCGCGTTCGCACGAGGGATACCACTGGCTGTACGTCCTGAGCGGGCGGCTGCGGATGATCCTCGGCGACCAGGATTTCGTGCTGAAGGCCGGCGAGGTCGCCGAATTCGACACGCATCTGCCGCACTGGTTCGGCAACGCCGACGAGCACGCGGTGGAATTCTTCAGCATCCTCGGGCCGCAGGGCGAACGATTCCACCTCAGGGCCCGCTACCGGCCCAGCCGGTGACTCCGGACGGACGGGCCTCGGCTCCTGCGCCCGGGGAAGCGTCTGCTAGGGATTTCCCCATGACTTCGAAAGCCGCCGCCGAACCGGCCGCCGAGGGGCTGGCCGCCGGCCTGCGCCAGCGGCACCTCGCCATGCTCGCGATGGGCGGCGTGATCGGTTCGGGACTGTTCGTCAGCTCCGGCGTCGGGATCAAGCTCGCCGGGCCCGGCATCGTGCTGTCCTTCGTGCTCGCGGGCACGCTCGCGATGCTGGTCATGCGCATGATGGCGGAAATGGCCGCCGCGATCCCGTCCAGCGGGTCGTTTTCGGTGCACGCCGAGCGCGCGTTCGGGCCGTGGGCCGGGTTCGCCATCGGCTGGCTGTACTGGGCCGCGCTCGTGGTCGTGCTCGCCGTCGAGGCCACCGCGGCCGCGATCATCGTGAACAGCTGGCTGCCCGGCATTCCGCAGTGGGCGCTGGTCCTGCTCTTCATGGCCGTGCTGACAGCGGTCAACTTCACCGCGGTGTCCCGCTTCGGCGAGCTCGAGTTCTGGCTGGCGCTGATCAAGGTCGTGGCGGTCGTGGCCTTCCTCGTCCTCGGCGTGCTCGCGTTCCTCGGCGTGCTCCCAGGAACGTCCTTCGTCGGCACGGCCAATCTCCTCGGCAACGGCGGACTGCTCCCGAACGGCTGGGAAGGCGTCGGCACCGGCTTGCTCGCGGTGGTCTTCACCTTCGGCGGCCTGGAAGTGGTGACCATCGCGGCCGCCGAATCCGACGACCCGGCGCACGCGGTCGGCAAGGCGGTCCGCAACGCGGTCGTGCGGATTTCGGTGTTCTACATCGGTTCCATGCTGGTCATCGTGTCGCTGCTGCCGTGGTCGAGTGTCCACATCGGACAGAGCCCGTTCGCCGCGGTGCTCGAGCGGATCGGGATCCCGGCGACCGGGCAGATCATGAACGTGGTCGTGCTGTTCGCCTTGCTGTCCACGCTGAACACCAACATGTACGGCGCGGCCCGCATGGTGTACTCGCTGGCGCAACGCGGCCACGCCCCGCGCGCACTGACCAAAGTGGACCGCAACGGCGTACCCGTCTTCGCGGTCGCGGCTTCGGTGCTCTTCGGGTTCGTCGCCGTGGCGCTGAACGCGCTCTGGCCGGACACCGTCTTCCAGTACCTGCTCAACGCGGTCGGCTCGGTGCTGCTGATCGTGTGGATCCTGGTCGCCTGCACGCAGTTGCGGGTGCGCAAGCAGCTGGAACGCACCGCGCCGGAGAGCCTGACCGTGCGCATGTGGGGCTTCCCGTACCTGACCTGGGCGACGCTCGCCGCGATGATCGCGATCCTGGCGGTGATGACCGGCGACGCCGACGCCCGGATCCAGCTGATCAGCTCAGGCGTCCTCGTGGCGGCGCTGGTCGTGGCCGGGATCTGCTGGCAACGCGCCCGCCGGGCGGCTGACCAGACTGTATAACGACCTATACGGCCCGGCGTTGATCACGAATCCGTCGCGTTCCCCGAGGTAACGCCCGGTCCCGCGATGCGATGGGCAAGCTGAGCCACGGACGCGGGCGGACCGCGTGGGCGAGGGGGAGGCGACGGTGAGTCCTGCCGGGAAGAAGGGCGTGCTGATCGGGGGCGCGCTGGTCGTGGTCGCGATCGTCGTGGCCGCGGTCGTGCTGCTCAACGGCAGCGGAACGACAGCGGCCTCACCAGGCACGGAGCCGGCCTCGACGGCCGCGGAGCCGAGCGACCCGACGTCGGCGGCCCGCACGTACCTGCTCGCTTTCGCGGGGAAGGACGCCGACGCCGCCAGCAAAGCCACCGACGCTCCGATGGACGCCTCGACCGCACTGCAGGACGCGTGGGCGACGCTCAAGCCCAAGGAACTGACCGCGAAGCTCGGCGACGTCGGCGCGGCGCAGGGCGACAAGGCCACCGCCGGTTACACGATCACCTGGAACCTCGGCCCGGGCCACGTCTGGACGTACACCGGCAGCCTCGGGCTCGTCCAGGCGCAGGGCAAGTGGCGGGTCCATTGGGCCCCGACGGTGCTGCACCCCAAGCTGGAAGCGGGGCAGCGGCTGGCGATCGCGTCCTCGGACGTCCCGGCGGTCGTCGACCGCGACGGCAAACCGCTCGTCGTCTCCGGCGGCGGGGGACTGAAGCTGGCTGACGACAAGGCGTTCCCGCTGCTCCGTTCGGCGCTCACCGGGCATGGGCAGTCGTCCGAAGCGTTCGCGGTCGAGCGCGTGGACGCCTCGGGCAAGAACCTCGAAGCGCTGTTCGGAAACCCCGAAGGCGACCACAAACCGGCCGCCACCGGGCTCAGCGTCGCGACGCAGAACGCGGCTCAGGCAGCGGTCGACGGGTATCACGGCAAGGCCGTTCTCGTCGCCATCCAGCCGTCCTCCGGCGACTTGCTCGCGGTGGCGCAGAACGCCAGCGTCACCAACGCGGCGTCGGCGTTCAGCGGCCAGTACGCGCCGGGGTCGACGTTCAAGATCGTCACCGCGACCGCGGCGCTGGAAGCCGGAATCGTCACGCCGGATTCCACGGTTCCGTGCCCGCTGACCGACCGGATCGGCACCCGCACGCTCTCCAACGAGGGGTTCGACCTCGGCACGACCACCGTGCACAAGGCGTTCGCGAAGTCCTGCAACACCACGTTCGCCCGGCTCGCGTCGCAGCTGCCCGCCGACGGGCTCGCGAAGGCGGCCACCCAGTTCGGCCTCAACGCCGACTTCTCGATCGAGGGCCTGTCCACCGAGATGGGCCGCGTCGACCCGGCGGCGAACGCGGACGAACAGGTCGAGGACGGCATCGGCCAAGGAAAGGTGCAGGTCAGCCCGATGGGAGCGGCGGTGATGGCGGCGACCGCGGCGTCCGGGCGCGCGGTCGTGCCGCGGCTGTGGGAGGACGGCACCAAGGTCAACACCGGCTACCACCCGCCGTCCGGCCCGGTCCTGGCGGCGCTGCGCGGGATGATGCGCGAGGTCGTCACCGGCGGCACGGCGACCGGCCTGGCACACTCCGGCCCGGTGTTCGGCAAGACCGGCACCGCGCAGTTCGGCGACGGCGCGGAGGCACACGGCTGGTTCGTCGGCTACCGCGGCGACCTGGCGTTCGCGGTGTTCCTGGAGGGAGCCAACGACTCCAAACCGGCCGTCTCGCTGGGCGCCAAGTTCCTCGATGCGCTGTAGGGATTCAGCAGTGCGGGTGTGCGGCTTCCTCTCCCGTTGAAAGTCCGTGAAGGGCTCCTTGAGGGAATCTGATTCCCTCAAGGAGCCCTTCACGGACCTCGCAACCGCGCGCCAGCTCCGCGAGCGAGATGCGTGAAGCTGTCCCGGCCAGATGGGCGCGATCCGGCCGGTGCTGGTTGCCGCGCATCGCGGCAACCAGGGCGCACGCCGCGGCTGCCGAGAAAACCTCACTTCGGCCGCGGCCGAAGCGTCCCCGCTCTACCGTGGGCACATGGAAACCGTCGCATTGGCCGAGGTCGCCGCCGTGCTCGCCGACCCGAGCCGCGCGACCATGTGTCTCGCCCTGCTCGACGGGCGGGCCTGGACGGTCGGCGAACTGGCCGCCGCGGCGCGGATCGCGGTGTCGACGGCCAGCGAGCACGTGACGCGGCTGGCCGAGGCCGGGTTCGTCGCCCGGGTGAAGCAGGGGCGGCACGCGTACGTGCGGCTCGCGAATCCGCGGGTCGCGGAGCTGATCGAGCATCTGGCGCAGCATGCCGAACTGAAACGGCCGTCCGGGCTGCGGACTTCGTTGCGGGTGCAGCGTTTGTCGTTCGCGCGCAGTTGCTACGACCATCTCGCCGGGACCCTCGGCGTCGCCCTGCGGGACGGGATGGTCGAGCGGGGCCTGATCGACGTGTCGGACGGGCTCGCGCTCACCGACGCCGGACGCGACGTGCTGGCCGATCTCGGCGTCGCGGTGCCGGATCGGCCTCGGCGGCCGCTGTTGCGCGACTGTCTGGATTGGACAGAGCGGCGGGAGCACCTCGCCGGCGCGGTTCCGGCGGCGGTGCTGGAGCGGGCGGTCGAGGCGGGATGGCTGACGCGGGACCAGCAGCGCGCGGTCCGCGTCCTGCCGGGCGCGCGGGGTCCGTTCGCCGCGCTCGGTGTCGATCTCGCGACGGTGAGTGCCGCCGAGGCTTCGTAACACACCGGCGAGGTCCCCCGGACCGGTGGTGCGCGCTCGGGAACCGGACACTGCCTCACTATTCTGGACGCCTGCGGGCGACCGGGAGGGAGGCGGAGGGTGAACGAGCTTCCCCTGGTGCTGGGCGTCGGAGCGCTGGTTCTCGTCGTCTCGGTCGTCGCGGTGCGGGTGTCCATCCGGCTCGGATTCCCGTCGCTGCTGCTGTATCTCGGGATCGGCGTCGTGCTCGGCGAAGCCGGGTTCGGCATCCGCTTCGACAATCCGGCGCTCACCCAGTCCCTCGGGCTCGCCGCGCTCGTCCTGATCCTCACCGAGGGCGGGCTCACCACGCGGTGGTCCGCGGTGAAACCCTCGCTGGGGCCCGGAATCCTGCTGTCCACAGTGGCCGTGGTGATCAGCATCGCGGTCACCGGCGCGGCATTGCACTGGCTGCTCGGCCTCGACTGGCGGCTCGCCCTGCTGTGGGGCGCGGTTCTCGCGTCCACCGACGCGGCGGCGGTGTTCTCCGTGCTGCGCACGGCCGGGGTCGGGAAACGGCTCGTCGGCGCGCTGGAACTGGAATCCGGCATCAACGACGCGCCCGCCTACATCGCGGTCGTCGTGCTCGCGTCCGGCGAGGCGGTCGACTGGTCGCTGCCGCTGCTGGTGGTCTACGAACTGCTCACCGGCCTCGTGCTCGGCCTCGCGTTCGGCTGGCTGGGCGCGCAGGCGCTGCGCCGGGCCGCGCTCCCGGCGACCGGTCTCTACCCGCTCGCCACGGTCGCGGTGTGCGTGCTCGCGTACTCCTCGGGACAGCTGGCGCACGCGTCCGGCCTGCTCGCCACCTACGTCGCCGGCCTGGTGCTGGGGAATTCCAAGCTGCCGCACCGGTCGGACACCCTGTCGTTCGCCGAAGGGCTCGGCTGGCTCGCGCAGATCGGGCTGTTCGTGCTGCTCGGCCTGTTCGCGTCGCCGACCCGGCTGCTCGAAACGCTCATCCCCGGCCTGGTCGCGGGCGCGGTGGTGCTGCTGCTCGCCCGGCCGCTGTCGGTGGTCCTGTCGCTGCTGCCGTTCCGCTTGCGGTGGCGGGATCAGGCGTTCCTGTCCTGGGCGGGGTTGCGCGGTGCGGTGCCGATCGTGCTCGCGATGATCCCGCTGTCCGAGGGCGTGCCCGGCGCGCAACGGCTCGTGGACGCGGTTTTCGTGCTCGTCATCGTGCTCACCGTGCTGCAGGGCGCGACGCTCAGTCCGCTCGCGCGGATCCTCGGGCTGGCGAAGGCGACGCAGGCGCACGAGATCGAGGTCGACGCCGCCCCGCTCGACGAACTCGGTGCCGAACTGCTGCAGGTGCGCATCCAGAAGGGGTCGAAGCTGCACGGCGTGTACCTGTCGGAGCTGCGGCTGCCCGCCGGGGCGACGGTCAGCCTCGTGGTGCGCGGCGGGACGGGCTTCACTCCGCAGAAAACGAGCCGCTTGCAGGTCGAAGACCAGCTTCTGGTGGTCACGACCGCCGCCGACCGCGACGCGACCGAACGGCGCATCCGGGCCGTCGACCGGGCTGGCCGCCTCGCCCGCTGGCACGGGGAATCCGGAGCCTGATCTTTCTGTCCTTTGTGGACAAACTCTGTGACTGCCGTCTCAGATCACGAGACGGGTCTGGTTTCTCCCGGGGGTCGTCCGCTATCTTCGGTTTCAGGTCATGAGTGCCAGCGCGAAGCCCCGGCTTGCTGGCCGGCAACCCTCCTACCGCGGTGGGGTGCCCCGGGTGAGGACCAGGCCGGTCGCGCAGTGCGGCGGGCAAGCGCGGGCCCCTCGCCGGGGGTCCCCCGGAACGCCGAGGAGGCGCCGTCATGACTCTCGCACTCGACCGGTCCACGGAAACTGTTGCCGCTGCCGTTCCCGCTGTCGCCGGTGCGACGCTGCGGGTCCCGCTGGTCACCGGCGGCGACATCGGTTACGCCAACCTCGACCACGCGGCGAGCGCGCCGTGTCTGGACGCCGTGCGCTCGGCGGTCGACGAGTTCCTTCCCTGGTACGCCAGCGTGCACCGCGGCGCCGGCTTCGCTTCGCAGGTCTCGACGCGGCTGTACGAGCGGACGCGCGACGTGCTGCGCCGGTTCGTGGACGCGCGCAACGGCGACTCGGTGATCTTCACCCGCAACACCACTGACGCGTTCAACCTGCTGGCGAAAGCGTTGCCGCGCAAGACTTCCGTGGTGGTGTTCGACAGCGAGCACCACGCGGCCCTGCTGCCGTGGCGCGGCCCGAACGTCCGGCGCGTGCAGCTGCCGCGGACCCGGCTCGCCGCAGTGTCCGTTGTGGACGAAGCGCTCGCGGAATGCCCGCAGGGGCCGCGGTTGGTGGTCGTCGCCGGTGCGTCCAATGTGACCGGCGAGCTGCTGCCGGTGGCCGAGATCGCTGCGGTGGCCCGGAAACACGGTGCCCGGGTGGCCCTCGACGCCGCGCAGCTCGCTCCGCACCGGCAGATTTCGTTGCGGGAGCTGGATGTTGACTATGTCGCGCTGTCCGGGCACAAGCTGTACGCGCCCTTCGGGGCCGGTGCGCTGATCGGGCGCAGCGACTGGTTGCGGGCGGCCGAGCCGTACCTGGCCGGTGGTGGCGCTACGAAGCTGGTGACCGAGGAAGCCGTGGTGTGGAACAGCGGCGAAGAACGGCACGAGGCCGGATCGCCGAATACCGTTGGCGTGTATGCGCTCGGGGTGGCTTGCGAGCAGCTGGCAGCTCAGTGGGATGCCGTGGGTTCGCACGAAGCCGCGTTGCTGGAGCGGTTGCGCAAGGGGCTTGAGAGCTTGCCGGGGTTCGCCGAGCTGCGGTTCTTCGACGCGCCGGTGGACCGGGTCGGCACGGTGAGCTTCGTGGTCGACGGGTTCGAGCCCGGATGGCTGGCCGCGGTGCTGTCGGCCGAGTACGGAATCGGCGTGCGGGACGGGGCGTTCTGCGCGCACGTGGCCGCCCGGCGGCTGATCCGGGAAGCCGGAAGCCAGGGCCAGCAGGCGGTCCGGGTGAGCCTCGGGCTGGGGAGCACCGAGGAACACGTCGACCGCTTGGTGCTGGCGCTGCGGCAGATCGTGGCCCGGCGAGCCCGGTGGGAGTACGCGAAGGTGGACGGGCGGTGGGCACCGGTCGGGGACCCGCGGGAGCTGCCGCCGTTCTGCGCCTGACAGGGCTGGTGCTGGGACTGGCGCGACAGGAAACGTGACCACAACGCGGGATCGCTTAAGGGCGATCCCGCCGCGGCGGCGGAGCCGACGCCATCAAACACAGTCCGCGTGCAGGTCGTTCAACAGGCCGCGCTCGGTGAGGTCGCCGCTGAGGAACAGCCGGGCCAGATGAGTGAACGCGGCTTCGGCTGCGTCGGCCACAGCGGGAATGGGCGTGCGGCAGTCGGCTAAGGCCGCCTCCTGCACGTCGTGGATTTCCCGCGGCTCGCTGCGGGACAGCCCCGCCAGGTGGCGCAGGTGCTCGCCGTCCTCGCCGTCGGCCAGCCAGTGGGCTGCCCAGAGGGGGAGGTCGCTGGTGGGGGAGAGGTCGAGGGCGATCCACGCCGCGGCCGCGGCGGGGGTGGGGATCTCGGCGGGCATGGCAGCGATGATGGCGGGCGAGAGGCCTCCGGGGCGACTGAATTCGGCCGCTGTGACCTGCTCGGGCGCGGTTGTGGACAATGGGGGTGTGAGCACCGATCCTTCGCCGTCCGAGTCCGAGGTCGAGCCGTCTGCGGAACCGCCTGAGCAGGAGGCCGCCGGGGACGGCGCGCCGCTGCCCAAGCGGCGGGTCTGGGTGGTGTTCGCGGTCGCGGCGCTGCTGTGGGCGATCGACCTGATCACGAAGAACCTGGTCGTCGCGAACCTCGAGGGCAAGGAGCCCAAGCCGATCCTCGGCGGGCTGATCTACCTGCAGGTCATCCGCAACCCGGGCGCCGCGTTCTCGATGGCGACCGGCATGACGTGGGTGCTCGCGCTGGTCGCGATCGGCGTCGTGATCGCGATCGTGTGGATCTCGCGCAGGCTGCGCTCGGTCGGCTGGGCGATCGGCCTCGGGCTCGTGCTCGCCGGCGCGCTCGGCAACCTGACCGACCGGTTCTTCCGCGAGCCCGGACCGCTGCGCGGCCACGTCGTCGACTTCATTTCCGCGTTCGCGCCCAACGGCCAGGGGTTCGCGATCTTCAACATCGCCGACTCCGCGATCTGCGTCGGCGGCGCGCTGATCGTGCTGCTGTCCCTGCTCGGCAAGGACTACGACGGCACCTCCACCCGCGGCAAGAAAAAGGACTCCGAGTGAGCGCGCGCATGCTGCCCGTCCCCGACGGGCTCGACGGGATGCGCGTCGACGCCGGGCTCGCCAAACTGCTCGGCCTGTCCCGCACCGCGGTCGCGGACCTCGCCGCGGCGGGCGACGTCCTCCTCGACGGCCGTCCGGCGGGCAAATCGGACCGGCTGTCCGCGGGCGGGCTGCTCGAGGTGACGCTGCCGGAACCGGAACGTGCGGCGGAAATCGTCGCAGAGCCGGTCGACGGCATGAAGATCCTGCACGATGACGACGACATCGTGGTGATTTCGAAACCGGTCGGCGTCGCCGTGCACCCCAGCCCCGGCTGGACCGGCCCGACGGTCGTCGGCGGACTCGCCGCGTCCGGGCTGCGCATCTCGACCTCAGGCGCGGCCGAACGGCAGGGCGTCGTGCACCGGCTCGACGCCGGCACCACCGGGGTGATGGTGGTGGCGAAGAGCGAGCACGCGTACACCGTGCTGAAGCGGGCGTTCAAGGAACGGACCGTCGACAAGGGCTACCACGCCGTCGTGCAGGGCCACCCGGACCCGACGCGCGGCACCATCGACGCCCCGATCGACCGCCATCCGCGGCACGACTACAAGTTCGCCGTCGTCGCGGGCGGACGGCCGAGCGTCACGCACTACGAGGTGGTCGAGGCGTTCCGGGCGGCGTCGCTGGCGCACGTGAAGCTGGAAACCGGGCGTACGCACCAGATCCGCGTGCACTTCTCCGCGCTGCGCCACCCGTGCGCGGGCGACCTGACCTACGGGGCGGACCCGGTGCTGGCCCGGAAACTCGGCCTGACGCGCCAGTGGCTGCACGCGCGGACGCTCGGGTTCGCGCACCCCGCGGACGGCCGGTGGGTCGAGTTCGAGGCGGAGTACCCCGACGATCTGGCCAGTGCGCTGGAGATCCTGCGCGACGGGAACTAGTCGACGGCCCAGGTCAGGGTGCGCTCGTCCGGCTCGGGCCGCGGGCTCCAGCGCACCGAGACGACCCGGGTTGCGGTGGGGAGCACGTAGACGGTGTGCCCGCCGAGCGTCTCGCCCGGCTGCACGCCGATCTTGTGCGGCGGCCGGGACGTCAGCGAAACCGGGGCCTTCGCGACGGTCTCGCCGCTGTCGGTGACGAGCTCGAGATAGTTGTCGGGCAGCGACGCGAACGGGATCGGCCCGCGATTGGTGATCTCGGTGTGCACGACGACCGCGCGCTCGCCGTCCTCGAGCCGGTAGCCCGCCGCGCCGAAGAGGAAGTCGGCGGGATCCTGGACCTCCAGCAGCTGTACGGAAAGCTGTTCCCCTTCGAGCCCCTGCGACTGCATCGTCTCGCCGATCCGCCCCTGCTTGGCAGGCGCCGCGGCGGGCCGGGGTTCGTCGCCGCGGGCCCAGGAAGCGGTCTGCGGGACGCCCCACGTGCTGACGACCGGATCCGGAGCCGGGTACGGCCCGGAGGGTCCATTGTGGACATTCGCGCCGACGGGAACCTGGTGCGGCATCCCGGTTTGCCCGGGGGAGTACGCGCCGGACACTCCCGGCCCGGCAGGGATCCCGTTCGGTCCCGGGGCATACGCGCCCGACACCCCCGGCCCGCCGGGAATTCCGTTCGGCCCAGGGGGATACGCGCCGGAAATCCCGGCCGGTCCGGGGGCGTACGCGCCGGACACGCCCGGACCTGGCCCGGTCGCCGGAATGCCGGTCTGCCCGGGCGGGTACGCGGCGGAAGTCCCCGGGCCGGGCATGCCGTGCTGCCCCGGACCCGCGGGGATCCCGGTCTGCCCTGGTGAGTAGGCGCCGGAGGTTCCCGGGCCGGGCATGCCGTGCTGTCCCGGCGGATGCGGTCCGGAGTGCCCCGGCATCCCGGCGGAATCGGGGATCCCGTTCGGCCCGGGCGGATGCGGACCGGAGCCCTGCGCGCCCGGCATCCCCGCCGCCCCGCCTCGCACGGGGACTCCCGCCGACGCCGGGCCAGCGCCTTGCGCCGCACCCTGGCCGGACGTCATCGGCCCCGGCATCCCGCCCTGGTTGGGTCCGGGCATCCCGCCCTGGTTAGGCCCCGCAGCCCCTGGCATCCCGCCCTGGTTGGGCCCCGCAGCCCCTGGCATCCCGCCCTGGTTGGGCCCCGCAGCCCCTGGCATCCCGCCCTGGTTGGGCCCCGCAGCCCCTGGCATCCCGCCCTGGTTGGGCCCGGCCGCCCCGCCTGGATTCGGCCCGGTTGCCCCGGGCATCCCGCCCAGGTTCTGTCCCGCCGTCCCGGGTCCCGCGTTCGGTCCGGCCGCAGCGGGGAACGGCGCCGACCCGGGCCCGCCCGGATAGCCGCCCGGGGGACGCTGCCACGAAGCCGGAGCCCCGGAAATCGCCGCGCGGAGGCCGTTCGGGTCGCTTTCGACCCCCACCAGCAGCGGCAATCCGCTCCCGGACAGCGCGACCAGCCGGTACGCGACCTCCCTCGGGTCCATCCCGACCTTCGCCGCCAGCTCGTGCACAGCCCCCTTGCCCAGCTCGGCGAGCGCGGCGAGCAGGCGGATGTCGGCGGGATCGGTCACGGCCACTCCGGCAACGCTACCGCCTCGCCCGCCCGGCCCGGCCGCACCACGCGCCCGGCGTGCCCCGCGCCACCGCGACCTCGGCGATCGGCGCGTCCCGGGGCGGGCGGGACCGCCCGAGTTCGACGCCCTGGCACGCCGGTACGGCCTGCCGCACCACGTGGCCCGCGCCACCGCGGCACCG